>DASTMV010000017.1:0-69348 GCA_035713885.1 Candidatus Udaeobacter sp.
GTTCGGCTTCGCTGCCCGGGAAAAACCGATGCCAGAGCCGCCCAATGGTGGGTTCTTCCCGGTTCGTCCAGGTAAAATGACAATCCTGGCAGTAAAATTCCTTTGGAATGATTTTGAGCGCGCAAAGCACGGCAACCAGTGCAGGGGTCGAAAACTTCCGGGTCATCTGCGGATACTCGATGTTTGAAGAGTTACATTGTGGACAACGGACCAATGCGCTGGAGATGTCCGGGTCAGTTGCTTCCCATTCGATCATGAGGCTTTGCGCCTTCTCGAAATCATTATCTTCCACCATGACTTTCGCGTTCGCCTGTGGCTTGGACATGAAACCGAATTCCTGCAGTGGCGCCTCGTTGTGAACGTCAGCCGTAATTCCCGCATCTTGGAAACGCCGCTTCAGTTGCCGCGCTTTGGCCGACTCGTTGAATGTAGCAATGTTCACCATAAAGTCTCCTGGATGCGCCGTTGCGCATCGAGGTGATGAAACATCAAATCGCCGCGAAGCGCAAGACTTTGAGAATTTCTGTTCCGCGTTGGCATCCGGGGCCTGGGATCGGCTCAATTCGGAATCGTCTTCATCCTGAGGTGCTGTAGCACGCACCGGTCCCGGCGCTCAATGCGCCGGGGGAGGAAACCACTTGTATAGCATCAAATACACAAGCACACCGGTGATGGAAACATAAAGCCAGGTCGGTAATGTCCAGCGGGCGAGCCGCGCGTGTCGATCCCATCGGCGACGAAAAACAGGAATGAGTGTGAGGATCACCAGCGGCAACGTCACAGCTGCCAGCAGAACATGTGACGCCAGCATTGGGAAATAAATCGTGGCAATCCAACCGGTGTAACCTGAAGATTTCTCACCAACTCGCGCATGATAAGTGATATATCCGACCAGAAAACAGGCAGACGAAGTCAAAGCTGTGATCATGCACACCATGTGACGTCGCCAGGCGCCCCGCCGGATAAAATACCAGCCCATCGAGATGAAGACAGTGCTCACGAGATTACACGTGGCATTTACGGCAGGGAGATCGGAGGTTGAAATCACGTTGAAGGGTTGAACCGTTAAGGCGTTAAATTGGTCTATCCCTCTGACGCTTCAAACGGCTTAACGTTTCATCTTCAAGCATGTCCCTCGTTCTGGAATCAACTGGGATTCGCCGTTCCACGCAAAGTCCCCGATTTCGTCGACTGCGTCGGGTTGCCGCAATCATAGTTCGTCTCACCTTCATTGCCGTCGTGATCGCGACGTTCGTAGGCGGCTATTATCTCGCGCGACGGGGATTTGGCCGTGAATGGCGCTACCGGGTCGTAGAAGAGTTACACAAACGTGGCGTGGAAGCGCAGATTGGGCGGCTGACGCTGGATCCTTTTCGTGGTCTGGTGGCAAAAAAGGTAAGAATTTTCGACCACAAGAACCGCGAAAATACTCTGGCTCTGATCAGTGAAATCTCGCTCGACATCAATTACGCCGCGCTTGTTCACAAAGAACCGTTTCTTAATGCGCTGGATGTGCGCGATGCGCAAATAACTTTTCCGCTCAAAACAGCCGAGGGCAAAGCGACTCTGGCGCGACTGACCAACTTCCGTGCACACGTTTATTTTCCCCCGGAACAAATTTATGTCAGTCAGGCGGAGGGAGTGCTTTGTGGAATACGTGTGACCGCCAAGGGGCAATTGATAAAACGAAAGGATTACCACCCGGCGCGGCCGATTGCGCCGGAAGAATGGCAAAAGCGCCTGGCAATCGCGCAGCGGGCGTTGAACGAACTACAAAAATTCAGATTTCCCGGCGGGCCTCCGTCGTTGCAGTTGAACTTCAGCGGAGACATTGCAGAAATCGAAAAGGCTCACGTTGAGGCGACACTATGGGGAGACCGGTTGCAACGTGGCAGCTACGAAGTCAGGAATCTCTCAGCCGCAGCCGAGTGGAACAACGAGCGATTGGAGATCGCGCACTGTGAATGGAGCGACAGCAAGGGAAGTTTTACTGGGCATGCTGATTGGAACCGGGAAGACAACGTCGCCAAATTCCAGATTCGAAGCAGCCTTGATTTGAAAGCATTCCTTGATGCTTTCGGGATTCGGGAACCGCTTCACGGCATGGAATTTCATTCAGCGCCTCTTCTCGAAATCGCCGGCACCATCAACTTCGACGCGGCCGGATTTCGGCCGAATGTCGTCGGGCACGCTGCGTTTGGACAGTTCTCCTATAAACAAGTGCCCTTCTCCGAACTCGCCGCCGATTTTTCGTGGGATGGCGAGCGCACTTTCGTCCGGGAATTGCGCGTGCGTCATCAAACCGGACAACTCAGGGCAGATCTCCTCGATGGGCCAAATGATTTCCGAGTGAACCTTGAGAGCACCATATCTCCAGACGCAGTTCGGCCGCTTGTTCCAGTCGAAGTCGATCAGTTTTTGCGGGAATGGCAATGGCAACGTTCACCGGCGGTCCGAATCACGATTCGTGGCACCGATCGCAATCCAGCCAAATGGCAGGGCGACGGCACAATTGTTTTGGGCCGGACTCGTTTCCATGGAACCTGGATGAACGGTGCCAATGCGAAAATTCGTTTTGCGGATGGCGCACTTACTTGCGAAGACCTGCGCGTTGCGCGGAACGAGGGCACTGGCTCGGGTAGTTTTACCTACGACTTCAAAAAGCATGAAGTGCGGGTGTCGAACATCCGCAGCTCGTTATATCCGGCCGAAGCGATTCTGTGGATTGACCCGAAAACTTGGAAAACGGTTGCGCCTTACAAATTCCGACTTCCACCGAATGTAACCGCCGATGGCGTTTACCAGTTTCAAGGCGGCAAGAACACGCGTCTTGAAATCAAAGTGGATGGGGCAGGGGGAATGGACTACGTCTTTCTGGGGAAAACGTTGTCGTTTGATCGCGTCTCAGCGCGATTGTTGTTCACCAATGACCGCCTGCAAATTACCGATATTCGCACCGGTCTCTTTGGCGGAACGCTTCGTGGAACTGCTGATATTTCCCTGGCACGAAGCGATCCCAAGTACAATGCAAGTCTTTCAGTTAGCGACATCAATTTCCCGCGCCTGACCGACTTGTATTACAACTACAAAACTGCGCAGGGGTTGTTGCGCGGCACTTATGAATTCGCCGGTCTCGGCAGTGACTGGCGCGTTATGCGAGGCAGCGGAAAAGTCGAGGTCAGCAACGGCGATGTTTTCGCCATACCAATTTTTGGCCCCCTGTCAGGAATTCTGAATAAGATTGTGCCCGGGAGTGGCTACAGCATCGCACGCAATGCCACAGCGGATTTCAAGGTGGACAACGGCACGATTCACACAGACGATTTCGAAGCCGCGGGCCCGCTTTTCAGCATGCTTGGACGTGGCGATATTCATTTTCTCGACGATAAACTCGATTTCAGTTTGCGGCTGGATATGAAGGGCCCCGGCATATTGCTGACGCCAATGTACAAACTTTTTGAATATGCCGGCACGGGCAGTCTGAAGAAACCTGACTGGCACCCAGCAGTTTTGAGCACGCGATAGTGAAAAGAAAGCGAAATGGCGAATCGGCACTGCAGCTTGTCATCCCAAGCCAAGTTGAGGAGGCGATTGCCTGGCAATGAGCTAACACCGCGAGCTTCTCGACTTCGCTCTCTGTTCGCTCGAAATGACAACAAGGATCCTTCTCGGCGCGCACATGTCGATTCGCGGCGGCCTGTGGATGGCGATCGAGCGCGCGCGGTCGATCCGGTGTACGGCAATGCAGATCTTCGTGAAAAACAATATGCAATGGTTTGCCAAGCCACTCGCCCACGAAGAAATCCGCACTTTTCTTGATCATCCGCAACGCGGCGAACTGTTCTCTGTGTTTGCCCACGCCAATTACTTAATCAACCTTGCCGCGACGAATCCCCAATTTCACGCCAATTCCATTCGGGCGCTCTCGGAAGAACTGATTCGCGCAGATCAACTCGAATTGCCATTTCTGGTGTTGCACCCGGGAGCGCATCTGGGTGCGGGCGAACAAGCCGGCTTGGACAAGATCGTCAACTCAATCAACGAGGTGTTTCGAAGAATTCCAAAAGTGAGAACAAAAATCGCGCTCGAGATTACCGCGGGCCAGGGTTCGTGCCTCGGGCATCGGTTTGAGCAAATCGCGCATATTGTGCAGAACGTGCGCGAACCGCAGCGGTTGCGCGTCTGTCTCGACACCGCGCACCTCTTCGCCGCAGGCTACGATATCAGCAGCGAACGTTCGATACGACGGACCTTTCGCGAGTTCGATCGGATAATCCCACAGGCGCGGGATCGTCTCGTCGCGATTCACGTAAACGATTCGAAGACGCATTGCGGTTCGCGAGTGGATCGACACGAGCATATCGGAAAGGGCCAGATCGGTTTGGATGCTTTCCGCTTCATCATGCGAAGCAGGCGCTTCTGTGAAATCCCGAAAGTCCTCGAGACCCCCAAAGGAAAAGACCTCGCCGAGGACGTGACGAATCTAAAGACGCTGCGGCAATTGGCGCGGACGCGCTAGCACGTCATTCTAAGCGGAGCCAAAGGAAGTCGAGGTCACTTCGAAATCAGGTCTAAGGCTGTAACCAAGAATGTTCGATTCTGGTTAAAATAACAGTCCGGAATCAGTTAATGAACCGGATTGTAATGGGATAGCGATAGAACTGTCCTTCTCCTGCTTTAACGGATGCGATAATGACAAGCACCGTATTCAGTATCCAAAGCCCGATCAGAATCGGAATGCCGATGAGAAAGATGCAAAGGATGGCGGCGATCGCATCATAGATCAGCATTGAAAGCTGAAAATTGAGTGATTCTTTTCCGTGGGCATCGATCTCGGGCGAATCGTTGCGTTTTATCAGCCAAACGGCGAGCGGGCCGAGAATGTGTCCCAGGAAGTGAAAAAATAATCCCAGCAACGCACTGGCATGGCACAGGACGCACCAGGTTCTAACATTCGACGATGTGGACGGAGTTGGCAGCGGTTCTTGATCCATTTGTAACTTTTCGCGCACCGATCGGCTGATTGCCAGTAGAAGGATAAAAAAGTAACGCCGCTATTCCGACTTCACTCGCTCAATGTCGGCACCGAGTTCTCGCAGTTTCTCATCAAGATGTTCGTAGCCGCGGTCGATGTGGTAAACGCGGCTCACTTCTGTAACTCCGTCTGCTTTCAATCCGGCGAGCACCAGAGCAGCGGAGGCACGGAGGTCGCTCGCCATTACCGGCGCGCCGAGAAGATGCTCCACTCCGTCAATCATCGCAGTGGCACCGTCCAAGTGGACCTTTGCTCCCATGCGTTTTAGCTCAGCGACGTGCATGTAACGTTGCGGAAAAATATTTTCCGTCACCGAACTCGTACCTCTGTTTGTCGAAAGCAATGCACACATTTGCGCCTGCATGTCAGTCGGAAAACCAGGATATGGTTCGGTGACTATTTGCAGCGCACTCGCATCACCGTTGGGCAGGATTGAAATGGAATTCGTTGAGATATCGACCGCATAACCGCAGCGCGCGAGAGCGTCGGTGACCGCCCGCACATGTTCCGGCTCCACGCGTTTTACTGTGACTCCATTGCCGGCGATTGCGCCGGCCACCAAAAACGTCCCGGCTTCAATTCGGTCCGGGATCACCCGGTGTTCCGCGCCGTGCAACTCGCGCACGCCTTCGACCACAATCCGCTCCGTCCCGGCGCCTTCGATTTTTGCGCCCATTTTGTTTAGGAAATTTGCGAGATCGATGACCTCGGGTTCGCAAGCTGCTCCTTCGATGACGGTCGTGCCCTCGGCCAATACGCTCGCCATCATGACGTTGTCTGTTCCGAGCACAGTCGGTCCGAACGTGCCATGCATGTCAATGTTTGCGGCACGCAGTTTTGGTGCAAAAACCTTGATGTCGCCACCCTCCACTCGTACTGCGGTGCCGAGCGCTTCGAATCCTTTCAGATGCAAATCAATCGGGCGGTCGCCAATCACACATCCGCCCGGCAAGGCGACGGTCGCTTCCTTGCACCGGCCGAGCAGTGGTCCAAGCACACAAACGGACGCCCGCATTTTTCGAACAATGTCGTAAGGCGCAACCGAATTAATTTTTTCCGAAGTGACACTCACGTTACCACTGGCGCGTTCCACTTGTGCGCCCAGATGCATCAGGATCTGCAGCATGTAATGCGTGTCGCTCAGGTCAGGCACGCCATGGACGAGGCAGGTGTCGCGCGTTAGCAATGTCGCCGCGAGGATCGGTAGCGAAGAATTTTTTGAGCCGCTTACCTTTATCGAACCGGAGAGACGATTGCCGCCCTTGATAAGAATCTTATCCATACCTCGCGAATAGGAAACGTGTCACACCTGAGTAATCGTTTTCCGTCCAAATGTCGCGGTAATTCTTCTCCGCAAGCGCCCTGACAAGTATCTCACTCTGACCGATTCCAATCTCCAGCGCTAATACTCCAGCCGGCAGAAGCCTGGAGCGCGCCTGCGCGATCAATTGTCCGATTAATTCGTCGCCGCGCGTGCCAGCGAAAAGCGCAACTTCAGGATCGGACAGGACCTCAGGGGAAAGACTCTGCCGTTGTTCCGTCGAAATGTAGGGAAGATTTGCCACAATCAGACCGAAGCGTTCTTCCATACCTTCGAGGAGATTGTTTTTTAGGAACCGGACGCGGCCGGTCAAGCCAAGGCGGTCAGCATTTTCGCGTGCCAATCCAAGAGCATCTTCCGAAACATCGACCGCGATTATGTCAGCTTCGGAAAGTTCCGTTGCCAGAGTGAGCGCGATTACGCCGCTGCCCGTTCCAACATCTATGATGCGAGCACGTGTTAGTTCAGAGCGAAAATTTGAAAGGAGTAGTTCCACGAGTTGCTCGGTTTCGGGTCGGGGCACCAAGGCGCGTTTATCACAACGAAACGTGCGGCCGCAAAACTCAACTGTGCCGAGGAGATGCTGAAGCGGTTCGCCTGAGCCGCGACGTTTCACCAGAGCGCGCAACGGCGCGAGCTCCAATTCATTCAATTCGCGCTCGAATGCCAGATATAACTCAATCCGTTTCCGCTTCAGTACGTGCGCCATCAAGTGTTCGGCATTCAAACGTGGGCTCTCGATCTTATGCTTTTGGAAATAGCTCGTTGTCGATTGCAGCACTTCGAGCACGGTCATCCGGGAAATTAGACGCTGATTATTTGCTTACGTAGTGGTTTTTGCCAGTAACGGGTTTGCGACGCAAATTGGGCGCCTAGGGCCGGCCACCGTGACTAGAGCAGTTGCAAGAGTGCGCGCCGAAAATTTGCGAATCGAGCCGCGATCTGGAATTGTCTCCAGTGAGTCCAACGATCGCGAAACAACAACGCCTTTTCGCTGCGGCGCGGACCGATCGAGTTGAAATTCGCGGCGCGCGCCAGAACAATCTTCAGGGGATCGATATCGATCTTCCGTTGGGGAAATTGACCGTTATCACCGGCCCCAGCGGCAGTGGCAAATCGAGTCTGGCATTCGAAACGATTTACGCCGAAGGCCAGAGGCGGTACGTCGAAACATTCAGCCCCTACATGCGGCAATTCCTGGATCGCATGGACAAACCCCGAGTGGACGATATTCGCGGTATTCCGCCGGCGATAGCCATTGAGCAAGCGAACCCGATCAAAACGTCGCGCTCGACCGTCGGCACGATGACGGAGATCAACGATTATTTGAAACTCCTATGGCCGCGGATTGCGCGAGGCTTTTGTCCAAACTGCGGCCGCGAAATTCGTCCTGAATCGGCGCAGTCAATTGCCGAGGAAGTTTTCGCGAAATTCGCAGTTGGTGACGGTTCGCCGAGCCGTCTGGCGATTGGGGTCATTCGCCCCTACCGCGCTGCCGGTGAGAAGAATATTGTTCTCATTACATTCTGGGTTGCAGTCCCCGCGAAGACGGAGTCGCGAAGATTCTTCGACTTTCTGCAGCAGCAAGGATACCTGCGGGTTTGGATGGACAATCGAGTCGTGCGCGTGGACGAAGCCGATCCAAAGCGCACGCGACTGGGAGCGCGCGTGCAGGTCATTCAGGATCGAATCGCTATCACAGAAGAAAATCGCGGGCGATTGATCGAGGCAATTGAGACGGCGCTGCGGTTTGGCAAGGGCCAGGTGAATGTGATTCCTCTAGAGGCAGACGCGTCGCCTGCGATCTCAAAGACTGCGACCCGCACGGCTGCATCCACAGTTTTTCCTTTCTCGAGTGGTTGGCATTGCGCCTATTGCGATTTGGATATTCGTCCGCCAACGGTTGGGCTTTTCAGTTTTAACAATCCTCTGGGGGCTTGTCCGGAGTGCCGCGGCTTTGGCCGTACCATCGCGATTGACCTCAACAAGGCGATCCCGGATCGCAGTCTAAGTATTAAACAAGGCGTGGTTCGCGTTTTTCGCGGCGCGGAGTTTGGCGAATCACAGAAGGATCTGCTCCGCGCATGCGCCCGCGAAGAAATCGATGTCAATGTTCCCTTCGAAGAATTGCCGAAGACCGACCAGAATTTCGTTATCGAAGGTGAAAAGCGGTCAGGCGAATACACCGATGAAGATTACGAGCACGACCACTGGTACGGCGTACGCGGCTTTTTCCGCTGGCTTGAGAGCAAAACTTACAAGATGCATGTGCGCGTCTTGCTTAGTCGCTATCGCGCTTATGTAACCTGTCCAAAATGCAATGGGGGACGTTATCAACCTGAGGCACTCAACTATAAAATTGTGGCGCCGACCTCCGGGCATCAACCGCAGCCGTTAGAGCTCAGCTTGCCGGACTTCCATGGGCTCTCGATTTCCGATGCTCGCGATATCCTGCGCGCGATCGAGGTTTCGCCTTACGATAAGACCGCTCCGATGCTGCGCGACGAAATCTGCGCCCGCCTTAATTATCTCTCTGAGGTCGGCGTCGGTTATCTCACTCTCGACCGATCCGCGCGGACGTTGAGCGGCGGTGAAGTCCAACGGGTGAACCTCACCACATGCCTCGGCGCATCGCTGGTGAACACACTGTTTGTGATGGATGAGCCGAGTATTGGCCTGCATCCGCGGGATGTCGGTCAGTTGGTGCGGGTCATGCACAATTTACGGGACAAAGGCAACACCCTGCTGGTAGTCGAGCATGAGGAACAAATCATACGGGCGGCGGACAATTTGATTGATCTCGGCCCGGGGCGAGGCGAACGCGGCGGCCAGTTAGTGTGGAACGGTCCGCTGGAACATTTCTTAGGTGCATCGCGACCTCCGGGCGCGATACGGGACGAAATCGAGCAGCGACCAAATCTAAACCGCTTTGCGGCTTTAAAAAAGGCATCGGCTTTCGTCGCGGCTAATCTTCGATCGGAGAAGCCGATCCGATCTCTCACACGTGATTACTTAACTGGCCGCAAATCGATTCCGGTTCCGAGGTCGCGGCGAACATGGATCTCGTCGCTGCAGATTGTCGGGGCGCAACAGCACAACCTGAAAAACGTCGATATCGAGCTGCCGCTTGGCGTGTTCGTGTGCGTCACCGGTGTATCCGGATCAGGCAAATCAACTTTAATTCACGATGTGTTGTACCGGAATTTGTTGCGTGCCAAGGGACGATCGTCGGATCAGGAACAAGGCGCGTGCAAATCGATCACTGGCGTACATCGAATCGCCGACGTTGTCATGGTTGATCAGTCGCCGCTCGCGCGCACGCCACGTTCAACTCCAATCCTTTATCTCGGCTTGTTTGATCAGGTTCGGGAATTATTCGCCGCGCAACCAGAATCACTGGCCCAAGGACTGACGCCAGGGGCGTTTTCGTTTAATTCCGGCAATGGCCGCTGCGAACGTTGCTCGGGCACAGGTTACGAAAAAATCGAGATGCAATTTTTGAGTGATCTTTATGTGCGCTGCGCCGAATGCGAAGGTAAACGGTTTCAGCCGCACGTGCTGAATGTGCGCCTGGACGGAAAATCCATTCACGAGGTTCTTGAACTCACGATCAGCGAAGCCATTGAGTTTTTTGCCGAAAGCGGTTCGGGGATATCGGCCGGACTGAAAGTGCCGGAGGAAGTGGGACTCGGTTATCTGCGACTCGGCCAGCCGCTAAATACGTTGTCCGGTGGCGAATCGCAGCGGCTGAAGCTGGTAGCGCATCTGACCGAAGCCAGCAATGCCGAACGCTCAATATCCGACGTTCAACCTTCAAATGGGCGGGCAACCCGCAATCTGTTTATCTTCGATGAGCCAACTACGGGCTTGCACTTCGATGACGTGGCCATGTTGTTGCGGTTGCTCCAGCGCCTCGTGGACCGCGGACATTCCATCGTGGTGATCGAGCACAATCTTAATGTGATCAAATGCGCCGATTGGATCATCGATCTTGGACCGGAAGCTGGTGACGCAGGCGGTGAAGTGGTCGCTACAGGAAACCCCGAGCAAATCGCGTGCATTGAGAGGTCGCACACGGGAAGATTTCTTGCACAACTTTTGGGAGACGCGGAAATGGTACCCACCGTTCGCGGCATTCTGCCGCGAACCAGACAGCGCGTTTATATGGATGACAACGCCGGGTTTGCGTTGCGTGCCGCAGAAGAACCGCCCGGCAAAATGCCGGGCGGAGCGAGCAGAATGCTTGCGGTGCCCAGTAAGCGCAATGGCGCAATCTGTGTCCATGGCGCGCGCGAACACAATCTTAAGAACATCGACCTGAAAATCCCGCGTGAACAACTGGTGGTTGTCACCGGACTTAGCGGTTCCGGGAAATCAACGCTGGCGTTCGACATTTTGTTTGCAGAGGGGCAACGCCGTTTTCTCGATAGCATGTCGCCCTATGCGCGGCAATTCGTGGAGCAGCTTGAAAAGCCGGATGTCGACCTGGTAAGCGGATTACCACCGAGTGTTGCGATCGAGCAGCGCGTCACCCGTGGTGGAGGCAAATCAACGGTTGGAACGGTGACCGAGGTTTACCATTTTCTCCGACTGCTGTTTGCAAAAACCGGAACGCAATTTTGTCCCGACTGCGATTTGCCCGTCACAAAACAGAGCATCCAGTCAATCGTGAAACGGATCGAAATGTCTGCGAAGCATGGTCCGCTGAGGGTGCTAGCGCCTTTAATTAAAGCGCGAAAAGGTTTTCACACCGAAGTTGCGCAATGGGCGGAACGGCAGGGCTTCGATACGCTTTACGTTGATGGAAAGCTCGTGCCGACCGCATCCTTTAGGAAACTGGAGCGTTTCAAGGAACACACCATAGAGGTGGTCGTAGCTGTCATTGATCGAAGACGAATCGCGAACGCGCGCGAGGTTGCGCGGCGCGCGCTGGAGATTGGCCGCGGCACAGCGTATCTGCTCGATTCAAAAAATCGACGGACCGTCGTGAGCACCGAGATGAGCTGTCCAAACTGCGGCCGTGCCTTTGAGGAGCTCGATCCGCGTTTGTTCTCGTTCAATTCGCCTCATGGTATGTGCGAAGAATGCGGAGGATTTGGCGAAATCTGGGACCAGGATTTGCAGACCGGCGGCAGTCGGGATCGCGAGTCAGTGCTGGAGAACGAACTCGCCGCTGAGCGCGAATCGGAGTGGATTGATGAAGGCGAAGCGCGCGAATGCCCGATTTGTCACGGATCACGGTTAAACGCTGTGGCGCGGCACGTGCGCGTGCAGGGTTTTACGATCGATCAATTCGCGAGCCTTTCGGCCAGCGAAGCAGCGCGGAAAGTCGAGAAGCTAAAGTTTAAAGGAACGGACCAGGTAATAGCCGCCGGCCTGATTCCGGAAATTCAGCAGCGACTCTGTTTCATGGAAAAAGTTGGACTCGGTTATCTTGCGCTGGGACGTTCGGCGAAAACCCTAAGCGGCGGGGAGTCACAGCGCATTCGTTTGGCCGCGCAGCTCGGCTCAAATTTACGCGGCGTGCTGTACGTGCTGGATGAACCAACAATCGGTTTGCACGCACGCGACAACCTTCGCCTGCTTGAGACCCTTACCGCGCTTCGAAACAAAGGAAATTCGCTGATCGTGGTCGAGCACGACGAAGAAACCATGCGTCGCGCCGATCACATTGTCGATCTTGGACCGCGTGCCGGAATTCATGGTGGCTCCGTGGTGGCAGCGGGGACGCTTCGCGAGATCGAGAGAAATCCAAAATCCGAAACAGCCCGTTGCCTGAGATCGCCGCTCTGCCATCCCGTCCGTGGGTTGCGCCGCTCGCTGCGCGATGTCGAAGACTGGATCGAGATTCGGGGCGCGCGCGCGAATAATTTAAAAAACATCAATGCGCGTTTTCCCGTTGGGCGACTTTCGATCATCACTGGAATTTCTGGCAGCGGCAAATCGACCTTAATGCACGACGTAATTTGGCCTGCGGTGCGCAAGCAATTAAATGAAAAAAAACGCGCAAGTGATGGCGATCTGTTCAAACTCGTCAGCGGCGCGCAACCGATTGAAGCTGTGTACGAAGTCGATCAATCGCCGATTGGAAAGACCTCGCGCTCGACGCCGGGCACCTACGTCAAAGTGTTCGACGACGTCCGAAATCTTTACGCTCAACTGCCGGTTGCACGCGTGCGCGGCTATTCTGCGAGCCGGTTTTCATTCAATGCTGAAGGCGGCCGTTGCGAGACATGCAAAGGTCAGGGCGTGATCAAGCTCGAAATGAACTTTCTACCCAGCAGTTATGTGCCATGCGAAGATTGTCATGGCCGCCGTTACAATCCTCAGACGCTGGAAGTTCTCTACAACGAAAAATCGATCGGCCATGTCATGGATATGACTATCGAAGAAGCAGCGCAATTCTTTTCAGCTCATCCGAGAATCGCCGGGCCGCTTTCACTTCTCGTCGACACTGGCCTTGGCTATCTGAAGCTTGGCCAACCAAGTCCGTCGCTGAGTGGCGGCGAAGCGCAGCGGCTGAAGCTGGTTACGCAACTAAAACGCGGAGTTGGCCGCGCAGCAGGCGAGCGGATTCGAAAAATGCGGAAGCCGGGATCAACCCTGTATTTGCTTGAAGAGCCCACCATTGGACTGCACATGGCGGACATCGAACTGCTGCTCAACGTGTTGCATCGCCTTGTTGACGAAGGCAATACCGTGATCGTAATCGAACATAATCTCAGTATCATCGCGGAAGCAGATTACATCGTCGATCTCGGGCCGGAAGCAGGTGACGCTGGCGGCGAAATAGTAGCGTGCGGAACGCCGGAGCAAGTGGCGAAAAATCGCGTCAGCCGCACGGCGCCGTTTTTAAGAAAGATGCTAAAGGGGAGCGCGAGCGTATAGCCCGCACTATCCGGCATCTTCCGGATTGCCGCGGAAATCGAGCCGCGATCAATGTCGCGTTGTCCTGATTAGATGCTCTAAAGGGTCGCGGCGGCATGCCGTGAATGCGGGCAAGATGCCCGCCCTCCCGAGTTGCGTGTAAGATGTTTACGTACATATAATCGCGCGCCGAAAATGCTCGCTTACTATTTGCACAATCTCGATCCGATGATTTTTCGGATCTATGACAACGTCGGGCCCCGATGGTATGGGCTGGCTTATGTGCTGGCGTTTGTGTCCAGCTATTTTCTTTTCCTTTGGCTGTCCAAGCGGGGATATGCCGATCTGCCGCCGCAAGGCGTGGGCGATTTCATCACGGGTTGCGCGCTGTTCGGCGTGATCATTGGCGGACGCCTCGGTTATGTTTTCTTCTACAAGCCGGAAATGTTGCACGAGCCGTTGTCGATCCTTCGCGTTTGGGAAGGCGGCATGTCGAGTCACGGCGGTATGCTTGGGCTGTTGCTGTTCACGTTTTATTACGCGCACCGGCACAAAATCTCGTGGCTGAACCTCGGCGACAATCTTGTCGTAACAGCACCGATTGGATTGTTCTTCGGGCGATGCGCAAATTTCATCAACGGCGAGCTGTACGGACGGATCACAAACGTTCCGTGGGCGATGCAATTTCCGAAGGAACTGCTCGATGATCGTCAGGAAGCCGAACGCGCAGTTGCAGCCTGCGCGAGAATCGATCCGTCGTTGATGACGCCGGACACGATCATCGGTGCGGTGCACACCCAGCCAAAAGTCGCGACCGCGCTGCGTTCAATTCTGTTACCGCGCCATCCATCCCAGCTGTACGAGGCGTTCTTCGAAGGGATCGTTTTGTTCGCGATACTGTGGTTTGTCCGGACGCGTACACGGCAACCCAACGGAGTTTTGACCGGATTATTTTTCATTTGTTACGCAATCTTTCGTATCGTTGTTGAAAACTTTCGCGAACCCGACGCGACATTGATCGGTTCTTTTACGCGCGGCCAGTTCTTTTCATTTTTCCTGATTGCCATTGGCATTGCATTCATCATTGTGGCGAAGAGGCACCCGACGTTTTCGAAAAGCATTTCTGTGAAGAGGTAGGGAGAGTGCGCTGCGTTGTCCAGGTGCCGAAGCGCCACTTTGCTACCACGAAATGACAGGTGGAATTCCCGCAAAACGGCGTTATTACTTATGCCGGTGATGCGGGAATGCTCGTTCCGAAAATCGTAGCGGCGGGTGGCGGTCTGCTGTTTGCCTTCGATCACGCGACGATCGCAGGGAAAATCGTTCTCACTTTTCTTGCTATCGCATCGATCTTCAGCTGGTCGATTATGCTTACGAAACTACGCGTAATCCGCTTCGCGCGAAAACAGAACTTGCGTTTTCTCTCTGCGTTTCATCAGGATCGGCAGCCGCTCCGTTTATTTCAAAAAAACGCGCGCTTTTCCGGTTCGCCCGTTTTCAACGTGTATCGCGCAGGGTGCGAGGAAATGGCATTTCATCTTCTCGGGTCGGCGGAAGTAGATGAGACGTTTCGGGCCCGGCTCGAAATCGCAGACAAAATTTCGCCCGTGCAGATGGGCGCCGTCAATGCGGCTATGGAACGGGCGGTGGGTGAGACAGCGCTGTCGCTGGAATCGCAGATGATCCTGCTCGCGACTGCGGTGAGTGGTTCGCCATTTCTTGGATTACTTGGCACCGTCTGGGGTGTTATGGATGCGTTCACGGGAGTGGCTGAAGCAGGTTCTCCGAATCTCGTCGCAATGGCCCCGGGAGTGTCTGGCGCGCTGATCACCACTGTCACCGCGCTGTGCGTCGCCATACCGGCAATGTTCGGGTACAACTTTCTCGTCACCAGTATTCGCGGCATCATCGTGGAAATGGACAATTTCGCCGCCGAGCTTGGATCCGAGCTTGAACACAAATACGTCGATCACGGCTCGCGAGAATCGACGTTTCGCAGATGAGACGTTACTCGCAACGCCAGAGTCTCTCCACGCTCAGCGAGATCAACATCACGCCGCTGCTCGATCTGGCTTTTGTGCTGCTGATCATTTTTATGATCACCACGCCGCTCCTCGAAAGCAGCATGAACCTCGTGATCCCATCCAGTGGGACGAGAAATTCGCCGGTCAATACCTCACAGGTTCAGTTCGTCTCAATCGATCGCAACAACATAATCCGGTTCAACGACCAAACCGTGGAGTTAGAAGTGCTCGCGGCGCAGTTGATTCAGTTGAAACAAACCCATCCAGATGTTGCCATCGTCATTCGGCCTGATCGCGATTTGCCGGTGCAAAAATTGGTTGCAGTCATGGACGCATTGCAACGAGCGGGAATCATGAGAGTTGGCATTGCCACCAGAGCAACTGCGAATGGACACGAATCGTCCGAGTGATTCACTGCATCGGATTCATGTTTTGACGGTTCAACACTTCAACGATTTAAAGTGGCGAAGTCCTTCTGGCGAAATGTGATCGTGATCGCATTGGCGCACGTCGCGCTCATTACGGGGCTGATCTGCTGGAGTCTTGCAGCGAAGGATTCACCCAGGCCGGACAGCATAGTGTGGTTGGGGAGCACTGCAGATGTCGCCACTGGGCAAAGCAAAAACAAAACATCGCCAACCGAACAGGCAACTTCAATGCCTGAACCGCTGAATCATGAAGAAGCGGAGAACGAAAAACCTGCCCCGATGACCGCGAGAAGCGAAATCATGTTACCGTCACCAACGCCGAAACCGACGTCAACAGAGACACCCATGGTTAGGCCGACTGTGACAGTCGCACCGGATCTCAAGCCAACTCCAAAGCCAGCACGGCGGCTGACACCGAAGAAAGCGCTCGTGGCAAAAGCTTCACCTAAACCGTCGCCAAAAGCGAAGCCGCGCCAGACCAAACAGGGCGACAAATCAGAGGAAAACAAGAAAACCGTGCTGGCAAAGAACGAATCACAATCTCAAAGCAGCGGCGGAAAAACGGGATCAACAGAACAAAACGGCAGTGCCGGCGGAGGAAGCAGTGCGTCGAAGTTCGCCTGGTATGGCAACATGCTGCACGATCGTTTCTACCGCGCCTGGATTCAGCCAACAAAGAACGTCGGCACAAGCACAAGAATTTCGACCCTGGTGAGAGTCCGCATCGAAAAAGACGGCCGCGTTTCCAAATTCGAGATCGTTAAGCCATCCGGAAACGCCGTAGTAAATGAATCCGTTAGGCTCGTGGAAAAGCAAGTCACCCAGGTGGACGCCCCACCGCTGGAGCTAATTAAGGGCGATCACTACGACGTAAGAATCAATTTCGAACTGAACACAGAAGACAAGACAGAAAACTGAGAGAACTCAGAGCCCAACGCTATGTGCCAACCGATTTGTTCACATTAGCCGCGAATTTCCGTTCAATCAGTCTGTGCAAATGGCCGCCTATGGCCGGGTGGTTAAGGCGTTGAATTACTTCGTCCAAGAAGCCGGTGACGAGCAGGCGCTGCGCAACTTTTGCGGGGATGCCGCGCGAGCGTAGGTAAAACATCTGTCCTTCTTCGATTTGCCCACTCGTTGCGCCGTGCGTGCAACGGACGTTGTCGGCGAGAATTTCCAATCCCGGCATCGAGTTGGCTTCCGCCTCGTCGCTCAGAAGAAGATTGCGAACTTTTTGATATGCGTCAGCAAAATGAGCATGGGGTTCCACACGGATCAGGCCGCCGAAAATCGTGCGAGCGCGATCGTCGAGGGCATTTTTGTAAAGGAGATCGCTGGCAGTATGCGGTGAGACGTGGTCCTGCAACGTCCGCGCATCGAATTCCTGCTGGTCTTTTGCAACGGCGACGGCGAGCAAATCGCTTCGGCCGCCTTCGCCGATCAACCGGCTTAAACTTTCAAAGCGCGAATAGCGCGAACCGACGTGCAGATTCAGGCTCATCGCTGAAGCATCGTGATCGACTAATGTCGAATTCATTTGCAGCGCGACAACGTTTTCACCCCAGTCTTGCGCGCAAACATAGGTCACCCTGGCGCCGGGGCCGGCAATGAGATCGTTTACGCCACAGGCGAAGCCGGCGGCGCGTCGATTGCAGGAACGGAAGTGTTCGATCACCGTGACCTTTGCGAGTTCATCCGCGACGAGGAGCAAATGCGGAAAGACTGATTTGTTGGCGTGGCGCAGCCAATGGAAGATTTCGATCGGCAACTCGATTTCGAGCCCCCGTGGCACGAACAAAAGTGTCCCCGACGAAACGAACGCTTTGTGCAATGCGGCGAATTTGGCCGAGCCAAGCCTCGCATCAGTCGACATGAAATATTTCCGGAACAGGTCGGCGTGCTCCACAATTGCGCGTTCGAGTGGCTGAAAAATTACGCCGCGCCTTTTCAAATCCTCAGAAACAACATCGCGTTCGACTAACTGATCGTTCGCGAAAATCATCCGGCCAGCGAACTGGTCGAGACCGCGCGAATATTTCAGGACATTTGTGCGGTCATCTTCGGTAAGCGGCTCACCGATTTGGAATGACCTCAGGTCCAGAAGACCGACGTTCGAGAATCGCCAGGCCTGATCTTTCCGGGTCGGATGCGGCAGCGATTCAAATCTTTTCCATGCTTCGCGCTGCTGATCGTAAAACCAGTCTGGAAAGTCACGTGACTCGGCCCGTCCGGAAAGAATTGACCCAACCTTCGCGATTTCTTGGTTAGCAATTGAAGACATTTGTTGATTGATCACAACCAGAACGGCAATCGGACATCGCCGGTTACAGAAATTCCGTAGGCGAAAATCCTTACCCGACCGAACCTTCCATCTCCAGTTCGATCAGACGCTTGAGCTCGACGCTGTATTCCATTGGGAATTGGCGGACGAGATCATTGACGAAACCGTTCACGCTTAAGCTCATGGCCTGCGCTTCGCTCAAGCCGCGCTGTTGCATGTAAAAGATCTGATCGGCACTCACCTGGCTGACGCTAGCTTCGTGCTGCACAGCATTACCTGTGCCGCGGACGGTGATTGCCGGATAAGTGTCAGTGCGCGAAGTCGAGTTGATCAACAACGCGTCGCACTCGGTGTTATTTTTGCAGCTCTTCAGATGTTTCGGCACATGCACCAGACCCCTGTAGGTGGCGCGGCCTTTGCCGATGGAGATCGATTTCGAGATAATGTTGCTGGTCGTTTCGTCGGCAGCGTGAATCATTTTCGCTCCTGTGTCCTGATGCTGCCCATCGTTAGCCAGAGCAATTGAGAGAACTTCGCCGCGCGCCTTGCGACCCTTCATTATTACACCTGGATACTTCATGGTCAGCCGCGACCCGATGTTGCAGTCGATCCATTTCACCTCGGCGTTCTCCTGGGCGAGCCCTCGTTTTGTGACGAGGTTAAAGACGTTCGATGCCCAATTCTGCACTGTGATGTATTGGATCTTTGCGCCTTTCAACGCCACGAGCTCTACAACTGCGCTGTGCAGGGTCGGCGTGTTAAACTTTGGTGCGGTGCAACCTTCCATGTAAGTTACTTCGGAGCCTTCGTCGGCAATAATCAGGGTGCGCTCGAACTGGCCAAAATTTTCGGCGTTGATTCGAAAATACGCTTGGAGTGGATGTTTAACCTTCACTCCAGGCGGGACGTAAATAAAAGAACCGCCGCTGAACACGGCCGAGTTGAGCGCGCTGAATTTATTATCCCCAACTGGAATAACTTTGCTGAACCATGGGCGGAAAATGTCGGGGTAATCCCGCAGTCCCTCTCGAGAACCGACAAAGATGACGCCCTGTTCGCCGACGGCTTTCTTGATGTTGGAATAGACAGCTTCACTGTCGAATTGGGCTTCCACGCCGGCCAGAAATTTTCGTTCCTGTTCCGGGATTCCGAGCCGTTCGAAAGTGCGTTTAATATCTTCCGGCACGTCCTCCCAACTGCGTTTTGGCTCTGTGCCGGGTGCGAGATAGTAACGGATCTTATCGAATTGGATGTCTTCGAGTTCCTTGCTTGCCCAGTGCGTGGGGAGCGGTTTCTCCCAAAATGTCTTTAAAGCGCGCAAGCGAAAATCGCGCACCCAATCCGGGTCGCCTTTGACGTCTGCGATGTAATGGATCGTACGCTCGCTCAGGCCGACGCCTGCGTCCCGCACGTGAGCTTCCGGATAAAAAAAATCGCCCTTGCCGCGATCAATATCGATGGCGGTCGTTTCAGTTTTCATTGGTGTTACCTCGTAAACGCTGGTTCGGCGGCTCCTTCACGGGCCCAATCGTAGCCCCTCTCTTCGAGTTCCAGAGCGAGTTCCTTGCGCCCACTCCTCACGATTCGCCCGCCCACCATCACGTGGACGTGATCGGGAACTATGTAGTTCAGGAGCCGCTGATAATGCGTAATTAATAATACCCCAAGATTGGAGCCGCGCAATGAATTGACCCCGTGCGCGACCGTCTTCAAAGCGTCAATATCCAATCCGCTGTCCGTCTCATCGAGCACAGCGTACGTCGGCTCAAGCATGGCCATTTGCAGAATTTCCGCGCGTTTTTTTTCGCCTCCCGAAAATCCCTCGTTGACGGAACGCGACGTAAACGAACGATTCATTCCCAGCAATTCCATTTTTTCGTAAAGCTTTGCGTAATAATCCGTCGCCTCCAGCTCTTCTCCCTCTGGCAAGCGCGCTTGCAATGCTGCCCGCAGAAAATTGGCAATACTGACCCCTGGGATCTCGCTTGGGTATTGGAAAGCCAGGAAAAGACCGCGTCGTGCTCGTTCATCCGGCTCGAGCTCCAGGAGGTTTTCGCCATCCATCAATACCTTCCCCGAGAGAACCCGGTAGTCGGGATGCCCGGCCAAAACCTTGGCCAGCGTGCTTTTTCCGGAGCCGTTTGGGCCCATCAGGGCGTGCACTTCGCCGCGTGGAACGTCCAAACTTAATCCGCGCACAATTTCCTGATCGCCAACCATGACGCGCAGGTTTTCTACTCTCAATTCCTTCATAAAACGGGGCAAAAACATACCTCAATTCGGAGCATTTGCGAACGAGAGCGGAGAATTTCTGCAGCGGCTGGTTTAATTGAAAGCCAGAATCTGATGTCCATACGTTGTGTTATGCCGTTTCGTAACGGTTTTGTAACTTTTGTCAGATGTATTTGCGTTGACTTCACAAAAATTATTCCCAAGTATGGCGTCCAAATCATATGAAAAAAATTCTTCTTCTTGCGGCGTTATTAATCGGCAGCGTCTCTGGCACATGGGCAGCAGATCACCGGGTCAGAGTAGCTGATTTTCAATTCGGGCCTCGTACTGTTCGTGCGGCGGTAGGAGATACGGTTAGCTGGATGTGGCAAACCGGGATGCATACGACCACATCCACGAGTGTACCTAAGGGCGCAACGCCGTGGAATGCACCGATGGACGTAAACCATCCAAGATTCCGGATTCGGCTGACAGTACCCGGCACATACAGCTATCAGTGCAATTTCCATTTTGCCCAGGGAATGACTGGAAGGATTGTGGTCCAGTAAAACCAGTAAAAAACCTGTCTATCGTTAGGCTCCCACGGGGAGAGTCGCGTACAGACGTCTAATAGCGTGAGGGAGAACACGCGGGCTACCTTTGCACCTTGTCGTGCTTTTCGTCTCAAAACGAAAAGCACGCTAGTGTTTATGGTGACTGAGTTCCTGCAGCAGTTCGATCTGGATCTGCTGAATCTCAAATAGCCGGTTGTATTGCCGGCGCAGCAGGTGATCGAGTTTTTCGTGCAAGTGCCGGATCTCTAGCTCGGCTTTCAAGTTAACCTTGTAATCGTTTTCCGCCCGCAAACGGTCGCGGGCTTCGGCCCGGTTTTGGCTCATCATGATGATCGGCGCCTGCACTGCGGCAAGGCAGGAGAGAACTAGATTTAACAGAATGAATGGATATGGATCGAATGCGTGCGTCACGAGAACAACGCCGTTGAGCGCGATCCAAAACAGCAGCACTGCACCGAAGCTGATAAGAAATTTCCAACTGCCGCCGAACTCCGCGATCCGGTCAGACAATCGCTCCCCAAAAGTCAGCTTTTTTTCGAATTGTTTGCTGAGATCGGCCGAGAGAATCTCGTGCTGCTCCAGGCTCTCGACCACCTCCTGGTCCAGAGCGGAAAGCTCGCCAATCTCGTCTTCCAAAACTTCCTTGACGTAATCCTTTCGAAATTCACCTAAATCTTGGAAGCAGACGAAGTCTTTGTTATCGACATCGGGCAGTTTCTTTTTGATGAACTCGAGAAGGGACGGCCGAATCAATTCGGCGATCATTCCGCTGTGCGGCGACTTCGATTTCCTGCAAACCTGGCAAACCAACGGTGCGATACTCATCGGGATTCGCTGCCGGACTTAAGCTGATGATTGATGACTTGTCGATTACGTCTTAAACGCGTTAACAGGTGGGCTGTTCCCGTGCGGCTTGTGGGTCGTTATTCCGCGCGCTCGGCTGCGCCTTTCTCATGCCCGCTCCGGGCATTCGATGATACGACTTCGCGCACTGCTGCCCCTTCCCGACCCGACACAACATCGCTTGCGATCCGACGCGCTTTCTTCAGCCAATGGCGCGCCCATGCGTATTCCGTGGCGAGAATCGCAAGTCCCAAGGGAATTACGACAATTGCCGGCCCCGGTAAAACCAGTAGGGCAATGCCAAACAGCAGGACTGTAGCGCCGACGACAGTCACGGTTACGCGCCTGACAGCTTTGAAGTTGTCCAGGTTCCAAAATCTCAAGAGACGTTTCATCGAACGCCGCATTGATAGTTCACATCTGAGAAACTGGGCGCCTCGTTATGAGATCGTCGGTCGGGCCTCTGTTGGACCGGTTTCGTTAAGAGCACTGCGCAACCTGTCTAGTAAAGGGACCTGCGTGGCTTTTAACTTGCGTCTGGCTGTTTCGTCGGAGAAGAAGCACGCCTGATCGACTTCTGGAAATTGCTGGTATTTACCTGAACGCGGCGGCCATTCCAGGTCGAATAGATTCGATTTACACTCGAACGATTCCGGTAAATCTCCTTCGAACGCCCATGCGTGCACAATCTTGCCGCCCTTTTGTTTGATCCAACCGAGGTTGATCCACCGCCGAACATTTTCAGGCCGGAATCCCACTTCCTCTTCGAACTCGATTTGAGCGCGCGTGAATAAATCTTCATCTGGCATTGCTTCGCCTTTGGGGATTGTCCATACGCCATCGTCCTTACGGGCGAAGAACGGCCCACCAGGATGAGCTAACAGAACTTCCATGTCGTCATGTTTGCGCCGAAACATAAGCAGACCAGCGCTGATGCGGCTTCGTTGAGCTTTTGATTGTGCAGCCAGAAGGTTAATCTCCAGTGCTCGCGCGTCCGACGGCTTTAGTCGTCGCGCGGCTTTCATTTTTGTGGCCCCACACATGAAACGTGTACGTGAATACTATGTAACCAAACAGATCGTGTTTCGGACCGTTGTTCACGTAAAGCGCAGGGTTGAACTGAAAATCGGGCGTGACGTTGCAGGTGAAACCGATCGTAGACGAATTTTCGGAACCGCTCTGCCAATCCACCTGCACCCGCCATCGATCGTTAAAATCATGGGCATACCCCAGGATGGCTTCGTTTTTGTAGCCGGCGTGAATGGCGCCTGCGATAAGTTTATGATGCTCAGTATAGTAGCCTGCTTCAATAAACGGTTGAGGATCTTCACCGAGATGTGGCGACCAGTTCACGAATCCAATCGAAAGAAGATAAGGTTCTTTCGTTAACAATCCGATTTCCGTCCCAAAGATCCAGTCGTCAGGTTGGAATCCGCGAAACACTGCCGCCTCAACCCACTTCGTAAAGCCCATTTCGGCTTGCAATTCATACGGATTGGCAATGCGTTTGTCTTGAATTTGAAAACTCAAAGAGAGATCCCCAGCTGCTTGCAAATCCGGAGTCACAATTTGACTCAATCCTTTCGTAGTCGCGAAGGAAGAAGAGCCGGTTGAAAGAAAAGCGATCATCACAAGAGAGATCTTTATCACCCGGATTGGCTCGTTGCCCACCGCGGTTTTTTGCAAAGCATTGGACATTCGCTGCGAGTAAAGCGGGGACTCAGAAAGTTGTCGATACTTCGATTGAAAGCTTTCTGGATTGAAAACGCGGTCCGCGATTTTTAAGATGACGATCATGCGCGTGCTTGCGATCGACGCCTCTTTACGCAACACCGGTGTGGCCATTGTCGATACGGACAACGGCAAACCGCGGCCGCTGTATTTCGGGACGATTCACAACGCAAGCTCGATGCGGTCGTCATCGTGTTTGGTGGCAATTCGCGATCGGCTTGCCGACTTAATTCGAGAGCATCAACCGGATTGCTGCGCGCTCGAAGCCGTCATTTACGTGCAAAGTTACAAGACCGCGATTATTCTTGGCGCAGCCCGCGGGGCGGCGATCCTGGCTGCTGCCGAAATCGGACTGCCCGTTTTCGAATATTCTCCCAAACGCATTAAGCAATCTACCGTCGGACGCGGCGCAGCTGGAAAAAACCAGGTGGCGTTCATGGTGCGCGCTCTTCTCGGCCTGACGGAAACGCCGGATGCCGACGCAGCAGACGCGCTGGCAATTGCACTCACGCATTTACGCATGCAGGAAGCAGCCGCACTCGGGATAGCCGGCGGTATTCAAATATGACGCGGTCTCAATTCCGCCTGTTCTTTGGGGAGAATGCCAAAGGGAGGCCGCCGGAAATGATGCGATATTATCGTTTTCATGAACTACGGCATCTCCTGCAATCGGGTTCACGCAAAAGACGTCTACAACGTTTGCCGCTGAAGAGAGCGGCCACTACAATTGCCGGATGAAATCCGGCGAGTGGAAAACGATTTCAAGCGAGCGGAAGTTCGCGAACGCGAATCTGGAAGTTGTGGTGGATCGTGTGAAGACGCCGGCGCGATCCGAGCCGCGTATGTGGACAATCGCGCATCGAAAAGCGGCGGTCGTGATCGCACCGATGACGCGGGACGGAAAAATCGTTCTGATTCACCAGGAACGTATTCCCATAGAACAGGCGATTTGGGAAATGCCCTCTGGTCAAATCGATGATCACACTGCCGACGAAAAGCAAATTAAGGAGGCGGCTTTGCGCGAACTCCGCGAGGAGACCGGCCAGGAATTAGCTTTAGATGGACAGCTCATCTCGTTGGGCCATTATTTTTCGTCGCCAGGATTTACCGACGAGTGCGGCCATTTGTTCCTGGCACGTTCAGTCCAGCAGTGCCAAGAGGGCCCACACTATGATGAAGGGGAATCCATTCTGGATTGCCGCGAGTTTGCTGTCGAAGAGATTGGCCGCATGATCGCGGACAACGAAATTTGCGACGCCAACACTCTGGCGACTTGCGCCAAGCTCGCGGCGCGAGGGCTGTTATCGCTCGGGCCGTGTTGAGCTTTCTGTCCAATGGCGCTGCGCGACATTTTCAAATTTCGTGACCTGCCGGAGAGCGAAACTTCCAAGCCGTTTCTCGAGCATCTGGAGGATCTGCGCTGGACCATTGTAAAAATGGCTCTCACGCTTGGGATCGCGATGATTGTCTGTTTCGCGTTTCGTTCGACCCTGGTGCGCGTCCTGCAAGCGCCGCTCCGTGATCTGGGGTCGCAAATCGGCACGCTCAAGGCGCTCGGCATCACAGATTCGATCGTGATTTCCTTTCATCTGGCGTTTTACGCCGGCATTGTCATCTCCTTTCCGCTACTTCTGTATTTTCTCGCGGAATTTGTTTTGCCAGCGCTCACTGCGGTGGAAAAACGGTTCTTATTTCCAGCAATCGGCGTCAGTTTCGGACTGTTTCTTCTGGGCGTGCTGATTTGCTATTATTGGTTGCTGCCCAAAACGATCCTGTTTTTCTTTCGCGACACCGAATCGCTTGGCTGGGCGCCTACCTGGACGGTGCAGCAGTATTACTCCTTCGTGACGCGATTCACGCTCGGCTTCGGTCTGGCGTTCGAACTGCCGGTTGTCGTTCTCGCTCTGGTTCGATTTGGTTTGGTCACTTACAAGTTTATGGCGCGAACCCGGCCTTACGCCGTTGTTCTGCTTTTTATTTTAGCGACAATCATTACGCCAACGCCGGATATTCTGACCTTGATTGCATTGGCGTTTCCGATGTGTCTCCTGTACGAAAGCTGCATCTGGATTGCATGGATTATGGAGCGGCGCGCAGCTAAACAGATCGCCAGTTAGTCACGTGCATCAGCCGGTTCAGCAATTTGTGTTCAGCACGTTCGCGTTTGTGTTTGGCGCGGCAGTCGGCTCGTTTCTGAACGTTTGTATTTACCGCTGGCCGGTCGATCTCTCGATCAATCGGCCGCGTCGCTCGTTTTGCCCGCAGTGCAAACAGCCGATACTCTGGCATCAAAACCTTCCATTGATCAGCTGGCTGGCGCTTGGCGGCCAGTGCGCGAGTTGCGGCGCGAAAATTGCCTTTCGCTATTTCGCGGTGGAACTGGTCACCGCTCTGCTTTTTCTTGCGATCTGGCAAAGATTTCCGTGGCAGGTGGCAATCGCCTACTGGATTTTCGTTTCGATCCTAATCATCGGAACATTCATCGATTTTGAGCATTTCATTATTCCAGACCGCGTGACGCTCGGCGGAACGATGGCTGGCGTCGTTTGCAGCGTGGCTGTTCCTGCTTTGATGGAAACAAATTCGCGCGTGGCGGCTGGCATTCGCGCTGCATTGGCCGCGACCCTCGGCTACTTGATTCTTTGGATCGTGCTTGAAGCGGGAAAAATCGCTTTCGGGAGAAAACGAATTCGATTCGACGCTCCGACTCCTTTCACATGGACGAGGCGCGAAGATGACGCGGATTTTGTTGTTGGCAGTGAAGAGAGTCTGTGGAGTGATTATTTCGCCCGTGAAAAGGATCGATTGCTGCTCCAGTGTGACGAGGTCACGATCGACGATCGCGAATATGGAAACGTGACGCTTGCTTTTCGGTACGATCGCGTCACTGCCGACGGCAATGTGCTGATGCTGGACGATGTGACGCACATCTCCGGCATTACACGCCAGCTCGTGATCCCGCGCGAGGCAATGGGTCGTGGTGATTTGAAATTTCTGGCAGCCATTGGCGCATTTCTTGGCTGGCGTGCCGTCTTGTTCAGCCTTTTCGCCGGGTCACTCCTCGGGTCAGTCATTGGTTTGGTTACGCTCGTCGTGGGAAAGCCTGTTTGGTCTGCGAAACTACCGTTCGGGCCTTACTTGGCATTCGGCGCCGTGACATGGATGTTTTTGGGCGAATTTGTTCTGCACTGGTACGGCACATTGCTCAGGCCATAGCGCTCTTGGAGTGTGCGTCCGGAATTGCAAATCCGATCGTTTCTAACTCCGCAACAAGCACTCGTGCCTGGTGTGGCGTCAGTTCTACCAGGGGCGGCCGCACGCGCGCCCACTCAGGGTCATTGCGATAAATCGCAATCGCACCTTTCAAGGCGGCGATCATGGACGGATATTTCTTGTTACTGAAGACGTCACGGACGCCACTCAAACGCACCTGACGGTGCTCCAATTCCGATTGCCGGTTCTCGATTTTCGATTGCGTGCAAGCGGCGTACAGCTCATGGATTGGTGCTGGATTGACATTGGCCGTCGCTGAGATCGTGCCCGCACCGCCATGACGCATATTGACAAGCAAGAAAGATTCGCTGCCCACAAAAACGTCGAAACCACTTTTCGCAAATGCGTCGAGAAACATTTTGGTGTTGTTCCAATCCCCTGAGCTGTCTTTCATCCCGGCGATCGCGTTCGGATAACGTTTCAGGAGGCGCTCGACCAGTCTTGGCGTGATGCCGACGATTGCTACAGGTGGAATATGGTAGAGGTAAATCTTCAAACGCTTGTCGCCGACGCGTTGCACCACTTCGCTGAAGTAACGATAGAGACCTTCTTTGCTGACGTCCTTATAATAAAACGGCGGCAACATCAGAACGCCGGCGCAACCATGTTTTACCGCATGCGTGGTGAGTTTCACTGTCTCGGTAACCGAGCAGCAACCTGTGCCCGGCATTATGAGAGACGGATCGACGCCGTTTGCGACCACTGCATCGAGCAATCTCATCCGCTCTTCAGCGGACATCGAGTTGGACTCGCTGGTTGTGCCGAATGCGGCTAACCCGCAGTTCTGCGAAAGTAACCATCGACAATGGCTGATAAATCGCTTCCGATCAGGTGAAAGATCGGCTTTGAAAGGCGTCACAACGGGTGCAAGTACGCCGCGGATGCGCTTGCGCCGAGGCGGAATTTGGGTTTCACGCATTGTGCTACTTTCTCCTTCTTCGCTGTTGTTCATGTGATCCGGCGTCTCCCGAAAAGCTGAAATACGAGAAGAACAACGAAGGTCGCGACACATACTCATGCGAACCAGTCGCCGCGATATGCGTAAATTGTTTTCTCGCACGCTACATTTACTTTTCCGCTGATCGACACGAAGCGGCCTGAGACAGTGGATGTTTCCGCGATAATCTTTCCGCGGTTATCGGCAAGAGTCAGAAGGCCGTTGCGAGCTGAACGCGCGAAGGCAAAACCGTTCTCGATGGCGCGGAGGACCGCCATTCGCGAGTGTAACCAGCCGTCAACATCGAAATCCCATGCGGGAACCAGGATAGTGTGTGCGCCGTCTCCGGCGTATTCTCGGCTGAGCTTTGGAAAATCCATGTCCTTGCAAATCTGCAGTCCCCAACGGCCCGACGGTCCATCGAGAACGGCTCGCTTGTTGCCGGGTTGTTCAGGCTCGACGCCGGGAATGAGGTGATGCTTGTCGTAATTCGCCTCCAATTTTCCATCGGGTGAATAAAAGCGCGAAGAATTGAAAGCTCCCGAAGACGTTTTTCGAGCAAGGCCAACGTCAATCGCCACGTTCGTAGCCAGCGCAGCGGAAGAAAAGAGCGCATTCACCTCCGACAGACTGTTTTCGCTCACACGTCCAATCTTTTCCGGAAGTACAACGACCTGTGTTCCGGCCGGCGTGATACGGCGAATCTCGTCGGCGTACTCGCGCAACAGTTCCATCGCTTGATCCTCTCCGCCGAGGTAAACGCTCATCGGCACATCCTTCGCGATGAGTGTCACGGCGACAGACTCAGCCGGTGTATTGGATTGCAATCGCCATTCACCAAATGCAAGCACCGCGCAGATCACATGTCCAACAACGACGGCAAGCACGCGACGTCGTGACCTATCGCCGGCACCGGTCAAGAGTGAAGCGAATGCGGCGGCGAACAAAAAGACGATGAAGGTAATTCCCCAAAGACCGGTGATCGAAGCGATTTGGATCAGCGGCAGACAATTCATTTGTGTGTACGCAAGATTGCCCCACGTGCTATGAGGCGAGGCGACTGAGGTAAGATATTCGTACGTCACCCAGTAAGTGGGAAAAGCAAGCGCAGCCAGGAAAAGCGATCCGCGCCGCAAAAAAGCGCGCACGAACACAACGCCGAAACCAAAAACGATAGCAGGAACCCCTAAATAAAGTACTGCAATCTGTGGTGGCAGTTGGATTTCGTGACGCACGTAATTCCATTGGTTCATATCGCCAATCAGCCAGGCAATTAAACCGAGCAGGAAAGCAGCACTGGCACGAAGTCGCGCCGCAATTGTAAGCATCGGGATCGGCGCTAACCAAAGCATCCACCAAATCGGATGAAGGCCAGTCCCGAAATAGAAAAGTCCGGCCGACATCAGACCGGCGCCGATGAGCAAAAGAACTGTGACTCTGGTTCGCAATTTTTGGCGTTACCGATCGCCCGCCTCTACATAGACCACGTTCCCGCCCACGATCGTGGTTTGCACTTTCACATTGCGAATGTCTTCCGGTTTCATCTCAAAAATGTTGTCGCTGAGAATAACCATGTCCGCGAGTTTACCCGGAGTAATGGAGCCTTTCTCGCGCTCCTGAAATTCTGCGAATGCTGAGCCCATCATGTATGCTTCGATCGCTTCGGAGAGTGTAATTTTTTCCTCTGGGATCCAGCCTTCCGGATTCTTCCCATCCAGCGTGGCGCGTGTGACTGCGGCATACAATCCCTGTATGGGATCAAGCGGGGCGACGGGCCAATCGGTTCCGAACGCGAGCGTGACGCCATGATCGAGAAAGCTGCGCCACGCGTAGCTGTAGCGGAGGCGATCGTGGCCCAGTCGGCCTTCGGCCCAACGGCCGTCGTCGATTGCGTGATAAGGCTGCATCGAAGCAATCACATGAAGTTTCGCGAAGCGGTCGAAGTCTTTTTGCGCCATGTGCTGCGCGTGCTCGATCGTGAAGCGCTGATCATGGTAGCCATGTTCCTTTTCGATATCGGCAAAAATATCAAGGATCATCGAGATCGCCCGATCTCCGATGGCATGAACCCGGATTTGCAATCCGGCGGCATCCGCTTGCATTAACCGGTCGCGCATGCCGCTGGGCGGATGCATTTCATCGCTTAACAGCCCACGATTGCCTGGATCATCGGAAAACGGTTCAAACATGTAAGCAGTTCGGGAGCCTAACGAGCCGTCCGCATAGCCTTTTACGGCGCCGAGTCGCAGATAAGTCGAGCCCCAGGCGTGGCGAATGCCAACCTTCGCCTGGTCGCGCCACTCCGTTTCCATCGGCGCAGCGTAGATGCGCGTGGTCAGCTCACCTTTTTCAGCCAGTTCGGAATAGGCCGCAACGTCGGCAAACTCGGGATTCATGTGTTGCACACTCGTTACGCCGAGCGAGGCCGCGTATTTCAGCGCCGCGCGAGCAGCGCGAAGACGCTGATCATGTGACATCGGGGGGATCGCTTTAATGATCAGCGACATTGCGGCATCCTTGAAGACGCCAGTAGGATTTCGTTTTGCATCGCGTACGATGACGCCACCCGGCACTTCTGCAGTCTTTTCAGTAACGCCGGCCAACTTCATTGCCGCAGTATTTGCAAGCGCCTCGTGCCCGTCGTAACGCTCGACGAAAACTGGAGTGTCACCGGTGACTGGGTCGATGAGATCTTTTGTCGGTAACTCCTGCTTGGCCCATTTGGTTTCGTCCCAGCGACCACCCAGGATCCATTCGCCCTTTCGCGCTTTCGTCGCTTGCACCGCAATACGCCTGGAGAATTCCTCAGGGCTTGCGGCGTCAGTTAGCTGAACCTGTTCGAGCTGTGCGCCGCCCTGGATGAAATGCGCGTGCGCGTCGTTGAATCCCGGGAGCAGCAGCTTGCCGCCGGCGTCGATCACTTTGGTTTTCGCCCCACGCCACAATTCAATCTCCGCGCGCGAACCCACTGCCACGATGCGATCACCAATCACAGCTACTGCTTCGGTCTTAGGACGCTGTTTATCCACGGTGTAAACGGCAGCGTTGATTACGATCAATGTCGCTGCCGGCTTTGACTCTCCATTTCCCTTAGGAGCAGACATGATTATCAAGAGACAAAGTACGAATTTATATTTCATAATCGTGTTCAGTGCTGGGCAGACACTTATTCAATTAACCATCTGACAAAATGCGTCCCTCATGTTGAGCGGAGCGAAACATCTCTGTCTTTTTCCACCAGTGACCCGCCACATTTGATCCGAGATTCTTCACTTCGCTCAGAATCACAGTATGAGATAGCTTGTAGACTTCTTCACCACAATATGACCGGCAAAATCATTACCCGGGAATTCTCGATCGATGATTACGACGCCGCGCTTCGGCTCTGGCAACGAGTGGAGGGCTTGGAGATCGCCGAAGGCGACGAAAGAGAAGGCGTCGCGCAATTTGTCGCACGGAATCCTGGCTTAAGCAGAGTGGCGACCGACGGATCGACAATTGTTGCCGTTGTAATGTGCGGTCACGACGGACGCCGTGGACACATTTATCATCTGGCCGTTGATCCGGCGTATCGCGGGAGCGGTCTCGGCAAGCGTCTCGTAGATGAATGCCTGGAAGGCTTGCAAACAGCTGGTGTAATGCGTGCCATAATCCTCGTCGCTGACAATAATTTTGGCGGCGCTGAATTCTGGAAGCGCGCCGGCTGGGAAGACATCCCGGGCGCGATTCCGATGGGAATTGACGTGTAGTATCCACGTAAATCAGGCGGCGGAGCTACAAACGAATCGTCCTCCGGTTAATCAGCAGGCGCACCCGCTAGTTGTTGCGGCCTGACGGTGAAAATCGAGCTGTCAGGCAGGTTGGCGAAGTTGCGCTAAGCAGGATCGTTAGGTGTTATCTGCTGCCCTGAGGCAGTCCCTCGCGAATAGCGCTTGAGAAATCCGGATCTTGGTCCGCGATGTTGGCTCGCTTATTGATGTGGCTACGCTGCTTGAGTTCCGCAAACGGGAGACCCCCGGTGGCAATTACGTGGTCCTCATAAAGCATTTCGTCCGCTTTGCCGTTAAGCAAGATCCGCCAATCCCATGGCGCGCGCTTGTTGACTGCTCGTTGAGCTCGAATGCTCGTCGTGCAGTTGCTTGTGACGGCATTGTACCAGCGCGCATGCTCATGCAGAGCATTAACGGTGTTTATGTATTCGAGGAAGCGTTGGCGCGCCTGATCCGGTGACGCCAACGTCCTGTAAAGATAAACATCTTCGTGCCTGTAGTTGCTGCGGAGACGAATGCAATCGCGCTCATCGGCTATGATGTAGATGAGCGTATATCGACGATAAAACCCCTGCACGGTCGAATAACTCTGTCCAATGGTCTTCCGCGTTTCGATGGAAAAGCAAAGTGGGAGCGCATCACTGAATTGAAAGCTGACGATAGGATGTGAGATCCATGGTGAACCCCAATAGTTAATTGCCACGTCCATATTTGTGAGGTGCGAGAGCCTGACCGTGCGCGTTTCCCACCGTGGCGTAAAATCGGTCTCCGTACGGTATTCACAATCCCGGACATTGTGAATAGTGACTTCATCGCCGTCGATGTCGGCCCATGCTGTCTGAGCAACATCGGGCTGCCATGCGCCGTCGTTGCTCGGCTCCAATGTCAACCACCAGCAAACGACAACGGCGAATGCGCCAAAGACGATAACAAGCTTTACCAATTTTCCGCGGACGAATATGATGCTAATGAGCACAGCGACTACGAACACGAACGCTGCGAACGGGCCGCCCTTCGGGAAATCAAAATAGAGCGCGCCAAATGCCCATATTACACAAATGAAAGTGCCAAGCCATGCGACCGCCCAGATGAAAAATCGCAACACTTTCATCCGTGCCAACTCACTCAACTCATGCGGGGTGAACGGCGCCTTGTTGCGGCGCTACCGGAGAAAAGAAATATCCAAACAGCCAAACACAAGCTAACTGCCGTTTCGTGTATGCGAAGAACTGAACTGTTATGTTCTATTGTCGCTGCGGTTCCGAACCCTGATCTGACGAGTCATCCTCCACATCGTCCTCAGTCACCTTCCAGGTCTTATCGGGATTGTACTTGTCCATGCTCTGGAATGTCTTGAATGTATCGGGCCCGAGATCCTTTTGGTAAACAATTCCATCAGGGCCAACGATGAATGTCATCACCCCAGTTACCCGGTATTCAGCCGGTGCCGCGGCAAGCGCGAATCCACCGATCATTGCGCCACCAACGACGAAGTCCATCTCTCCCATAGGCGCGGCAGGTCCTTGTCCCGTTAGGACTTTGAAATAGTAGCCGTGATAAGGCTTAGGGCTACCTCCGGCCTGAAAGGAATAGCCTTCCTGCAGAGCTTGGGCGACTTCTTCTCCGACCGGACCCTCCCATGTGCCATCTGGATTTTGCCATGCCAAACCATCATGTTTCCCAGGTGTGCTGAGAATACGTTGCGCGTACTGGTTGACCTTCGAACCGTCGTGTTTCTCCTCGGCATACTCGTGCTGTGCCTCGACGAAGCCACGACAAATCTCAATGGCGTTTAATTCGTTGGCGCCGACTCGTCGATTCAATATTTCTTCGCGCCCTACTTTCGTATCAAAAAACCATTTCCCTTTTTGCTTCACGATTGGGATCGGAAGAGGGAAATTGTCGTTACCTACTACCAGAATAGCTTGATTCGGATTTCGCTTGTCTGTTTCTACAGACATCTTTTCCTTTGCCTTGTTCGCAAAAGCGATTGCCCGATTCTTGTCCATCACGGGATCTTCAGAACTGATAATATCTTCGCCGTCTGGCCCCAGAATCTCCTTCCCGGCGGCGACATCAAAGTTTGTTGCCACCTCAATGAGTGCATCGGCAGCCTGTTTCGGCGTATCGAATTCCTTTTGTCCTGGTTGGGGTGTCCCTTGCGCGGCTTCTTCTGTCGCGCCGGCATGTTTTTTTGCTGCCACGGAGCCCGGCGCGAGAAAGGTGAATATCAGGACCGCTCCGGCGAGCGCGATCATTTTCGATGAGATCATGTTATTTTGGTTTGTTTTCATACTCTTTTGTCCCTTTGGTCGTTAGGTTATCTTCGTCGTCCTCCGCCACCGCCACGACCGCCGCCGCCACCACGACCGCCACCACCACCACGACTCATTCCACCGCCGCCACCACGGCTCATCCCGCCACCACCCATGCTGCGACCACCTCGATTGCTGCTGGCTCGGGCATAGTTTCCGCTACCGCCGCCGCCGAATCCTCCGCCCTTGCGGGAAGCCGAACTAGGCCGCGATGATGCGCTACGGTTACCGACTTGGTTTTTGCCGGTACCGCCAGATGGACGCGTGGACGGTCTGTTTCCACCTCCACCTCCTGGGCGATTCGCAGCTCCTCCGCCTCCTCCGGGCCGGTTACCTGCGCCCGCGCCGCCACCTGGCCGATTTCCGGCTCCAACTCCACCGCCGGGGCGATTACCTACGCCCGCGCCGCCGCCTGGCCGATTGCCGCCCTGACCGCGAGCACCTTGACCCCCGAACTTGTTGGCGGTTCCTCTATCGCCATACGGGGCATTTCCGCGATGTTGCGGGTTATGCTGCCAATTACCTCCCTGGCGGCTGGTGTTACGGTTGAAGTTGTTATTCTTATTGTAATTATAATTGTTATTGATCTTGACGTTCCCACCGTTCCAATCGCAATTGCCCCAATGGCCGCCCCATGCGCCCCAGGCGGCTGCGCCCAGCGCAATCCCAGCGCCCCACATTAAAGCCGTCCCTGGCACGTACCCGGGATAAGTGTAGGGGTAATAAGGGTACGCAGGCGGCGCTGCACCGTAAACAACGGTCGGATCGTACGACGGAACGTACACAACATCAGGATTAGCATCCTCAATCTTGATCACCTGTTGGCCGCCTGACGTTGTCTGGGTTTCCACCACCTGCTGCGAACTGGTTTTTAAATTTCCGGTGCCTTCGGCCTTTCCGCGCATGCGTTGAACTGCAGCCATTACGTCAGATTGCTGCGCCAGGAAGGCATTCCCCAAATCGGTTGTCCATTGGATATTGCCGGCCATTCGCTGCACTACATCTGGGAACATTACCAACCCCTGCACGCTCGGATCCCACGGCTGTTTTGCCACGGCGTCTGCCAGCGCTTTGCCGCTTAAATTTTTATTTTTGTCCATCCACTGCTGAAGTTGGATGACCTCCAGCGGATAAGTGGAAGCGGCGAGCGTTTGAGCCAGGAGCTGATCTGAATACAGCGCGATCGGCGCTACGAGCGAATCCAGCTCTTGAGGCGGCAGTGGGGCTGTCTCTTGATCCGTCGTTGTAGTCGTCATCTCCTGCGACTGTGCCTGCTGCGCGGATGCAGCGGAGCTCAATGCGAGACCAACAATGGCGACGATGGCATGAATTAATTTGCGGCTTTGAGATTTCATAATTTTCTACTTTTCAACCGTTGCCCAATAGGCATAGATCAATTTCACCGACTGGCATATAGGACTTTCGTCCAATAGAACCGGCGGATATAAACCGTAGTGTCAGCAAACCAAATAGAAGAAATTCTTATGAATAATGTCAAGAAAATCGCAGTTCTAGTGCTGGTCATCGCAGTGATGACGGGCTTTACTCAAGCGGCCAAACATCATTCCGGGCCAGACGCAACGTTGCGGCTAAGCACCGGTGGCTTCGCTCTTGGAATTGGTGTTAATTGGGGGTCGGGTACGCTGACCTACAAAGGAAAAAACTATCCGGTAAAAGTGAAAGGACTGTCGGTAGGCAGGGTTGGGGCGACCAGTTCTTCCGCATATGGTGAGGTTTTTAACCTGAAACATCTTCAAGATTTCAACGGTCATTATGACGTGGGTGGCGCTGGGACGCGCGGCGTGACTCTTGGCGCTGGAAAAACGGGAACCATTATGTCAAATCAGGCAGGGGTGATAGTCCGCGTTTCCTCCACGCAACAGGGTATTGCTGTTAATGCAACTGGCGGCGGCGTTGACATGCAACTGAAGTAATAATCGTGCCTGGTAAACAAATCTGAGTGCGCCGGCGACGGCGCGCTCAACCATGCTCGAATGACCGAGCTTTCCTCATCCACAGGCGTGTTCGAGATCGGAACGGCAGTGCCATGGGTGCGGAGATGCTCGTCATTCCCCTGGGTCAGGGGACCACTCTGGGATGGCTTCTGGATACTTAGCGCGCTGTGGCTCGCGCCTCTTGTCTTGTTGCTCGCCCATGGTTATTCCAATCCGGAATCGAGTCCGCTTGATCTGCTATATTTCAGTTTGACCGCCCTGTTTTGGATTGGTCACCGGTTAAGCAGCACGTATCTGGCTTACTGCACGGAGGCTTATCGGCCACTCTTGCGGCAACAACCGATCCGGTTCATCGGGCTGCCGCTTCTCATAACAGCAGGGTGCTTTGCCCTGTTTCTACCTGCAGACTCGGCGTTGCCGTGGACGCGTGAGGAGCGACTGATTGGTCTGGCAATCATCGATTACGCCTGTGTGACGTACCATTTCGCGGCGCAACACTTCGGCGCCCTTTCTCTTTATCGGTCCCGAGCCGATCGAAGCTCTTGCATTCACACGCGACGGTTGGACCAGTTTTTCGCTCTGACTGTCGGAGGCGGGCTTGTTTTTGTTGCGGACATTCTAGCCGGAGCAGTCGCTTACCAGGATCACTGGGCCGATCACTGGTTTCCGGCGTGGATTCTGTCCGCTGAGAACGGAATTCGCTGCGGCGCCACCTTGGCCTTATTTGCAGTTACGATTGTCATCTTGTGCACCGAACTGCGTACCCGGCAACGTTCCTTGCCACGCGTTTTGTACATCATTGGACTGGCGGTAATGGTTGGATTAGCGCTGCGTCCACGAAGTCTATTCCTTTTTCTGGTGATTTGGACGTCACAACATTGGATGCTGGCTACTGGACTAGCGTCGCGGACAGCATCCGCAGAATCTACTCCAATGACCGGCTCGATTCGCCGATTCCTGCACAGGTTAAATGTGCGACCATGGGCGGTCGTGCTTCTGCTGATGGCATTGTCGCTGATCTTGCTCCCGATCTTTGAGGTAGAAGCAAATCGCGAGAGCGGGACATATTATGGAGATTGGATCTTCGGCGCACTTTCGGCGCAATTACGAACCTCCAGTTGGGTGCCTGCGCTGCTTGCTCTCGGATTCGCGACTGGATTTATTCATTACCTGCTCGATCGAAGCGTTTACCGAATGTCAGATCCGCAAGTGCGCGCAGCGGCACGCGGTTTGTTAGGCAATGCCGGCGGCATCTCCCGAAGAAAATTAACACGCACGTTAACGCTGGTTCTTGTGTCCGCGGCTTTTTTTATTTCCTCGACCCACGCGCAGACCCAGCCTTCGCTAACGCGACAACAACCTCCGAGGGCAGTCTACACGCCGAAACCTGTTTATCGGCCTGAATGGGCGAAACAAGGACTAACAGGCAAAGGAGTTGTTTTAGTTACGATCGATCAACAGACCGGCAGGGTCACGGGAGCGCGAATGCTTGAGAGCACCGGGAATAAACAACTCGACGGTGCTGCGCTCGAAGCATATTCGCAGTGGCGATTTCAACCGGGCACGGGCTCGCAGGTCAAAATTCCGATTGAGTTCGCGACCCGGCCACAACCTGCGACAGCGAAACAAAAAAGACCGCCCTCCGCGATTCTTTATCCGTTGTTGATTCTCGTTGGGTTTGGTCTGGCAATGCTGGTGATGCGTGGCAGAAGGAGAACCTGACGTCGTCGGCTTAATTCGTAAGTCCATCATAGAATGCGGTTCACCATTCTTTTGAGCGGTTGTCTGGCTTCAGTCATAACATCGCCGCTGAACGGCACGCAATTTTCAGAAACTCGCGATCTCCCTCCTCTAAAATTGGCCGCTAGTGAATTCGACGCGATTCTGAACAAGACCCATTCGTTTCTCAACGCAGTCAACGGTCCGACCGGACAGGATTTCGCTCGGGAAAGTGTAACGCTCGGTGTTCGCGGCCATGAGATCGAGATCCCACATTTCTCACTCGCGAGCAGTGTTGCGTTCCCAAATGAAATTTTCGCATTTTCTTACAAGTATTCCCGAAATGACAAACCGGTCTCGTCAGTCACGATTGACCTCGGCGATTCATCCCGGCAGATATTGGTACGCGGCGAATCTGCGGATAAAGTTCGGGAATTGTCGCTCCTGCTTGAGGACAATTTTCATCGATATGCGATGCCTATTCGTGGCGCGAAATTCCGCCATCTCGCAGGAGTGTGCCTCTCAACATTGTTTCTCACTTCGCTTATGATCAGCGCTCTGTATTGCTGGAAAGCGCGGCTCTACAGCGCATTAGGAACACCGATTTGTTCTGCGCTTGGCTTCCTGCTCCTGCTGGTTCTGCCGTGGAACCGCTTGCTTCCTGGGTTTGTGCTTTACCAGCGTTGTTCGCACTTTTTTCTCATGAGGCACGCGTCTCAAATTTCCGTGTTCATACTGGTGGGGGCTGTGGTCGGAATCCCACTTTCCTATTTTCTTTGCCGGAACAAGCAGTAGCGATCCTGTTAGTGTTGCGAATAACTTTCCGAGTCAGACGGTTCAGTCCGAGCGCATGACACCGGTGATGCTCACAGAGGTGATGGAAATCCCGTTGCCACCGTAGGTCGAAGAAAATTTGGCCGCGACAAAAACGGCGTCGTTACCGGATGCATCTCCTGAACCACGCGCTCGTGTGCCTTGGTATGAGAATTCCACTCGAACTGGGAATGAATTTGAGTTTTTAAATCGCGCGATTCGGGAACTGCCAAGACTTTCGTAGGAAACTGTTACACCACTCTTCTGGTTTTGCGCTGCGAAAACGGCTGTATCTGAAATCAAAACTACAACCGAAAGGGCAAACATATATCGACAGCTTCTAAAAAGGATGCTCATGGCATATTTCAACGACAAACTGGCTGGCTGCGTCAACACGGGAATTTCGTCTGTTCTGGATCGAGCTTTGGAGAGTATGTAGCAGCTGTTCGATGCGGACTAACGCTTTGGTTTTGAATGCCGGTGGCCAGTCCGCCTCGTCACGGCACCCTTTCGACTAATCTCCGAAACAAACCCCGAGGGCACGCGCGGTGCGGACGAGACTGCCGTCCGGCCGCACGGTTTTGAGTTTGCCTATAGCATCGCTGATCTTGATCGAGCCGATCTGTGGCCCGTTAAATGCGACCATTTTTCCGAACTCGCCAGCGGCAACGAGTTCCACAGCTGTCGCACCAAACATTGAGCAGAGCGCGCGATCAAAAGTCGTCGGCGACCCACCGCGCTGAAGATGCCCGAGCACGCACACACGCGATTCCTTGCCGGTACGCTTTTCAATTTCCGCGCTGACGACCGCTCCGATCCCACCCAGTCGCGCCTCGCCGATCTTCGTGTGCGCTTCAGAGGTCACAAATCCGCTATCCTTCTCGCGAGCGCCTTCCGCCACGACGATGATCGTGAACTTCTTACCAAGGTTCTCGCGTTCCTGGATTTTTGTGCAGATACTCTCATAGGAGAACGGAATCTCGGGAATCAAAATCACATCTGCGCCGCCAGCCACACCAGCATAGAGAGCGATCCAACCGGCGTAACGTCCCATGACTTCGAGTACCATGACGCGGTTGTGACTTTCAGCGGTAGTATGAAGCCGATCCAGCGCATCGGTCGCCGAGGAGACGGCCGAGTCGAACCCAAATGTGAACAGCGTTCCTTCGAGATCGTTGTCGATCGTTTTAGGCACACCGACCACCGGAATCCCGTACTCAAACAGTTGCTGCGCGATGCTTAGCGAACCATCACCACCGATGGATACGAGCGCGAACAAGTTCAGAGCCTCCATTCCCGCTTTCACTCCCGCGAGTAGTTCTTTCGGTAATGCGCGACTCTCACCGTGGCCAACCTTGGCGGAGAATTTCCCGCGATTCGCTGTGCCGAGAATCGTTCCGCCGCGCGTCAGCAGTCCGCTGAGTACCTGATAATCGAGCGACATCGTATGCCGCGGTTCGAGTAACCCTTCGTAACCGCCAACAATTCCGATGCACTCCCAGCCGCGTTTGGCCGAAGCTTTTGCCACTGCGCGAATGACTGCGTTTAAGCCCGGACAATCGCCGCCGCCGGTGACAACGCCGATTCGTTTGCTCATGCGATTACTTTATTGTTTGTGCGGCGAGCCATGCGGCTCGATTTTCTCTGACCAGCTGCACACATTCGCTTACCGTGTTTACGCAAAGCGGGATGGTAAAATCGATTTCACTGGCAAGTTCGTTACCTTTCCGAAGCATCGATTGACGTCCCCATTCCACCAGTCCTGCCCACATTTTTCCAACAAGAATGAGCGGCGTGTGGTAAAGCTTGCGGACCTGCAGGAGTTGCCATGCGAGCGACAACTCTAATAAAGTTCCGATGCCGCCTGGAACCACCACGAAAGCGTCGGACACGATCATGAAATGGTGCAGGCGCGAAAAAAAGGTTCGGTGTTCGTAGGCTTGGCCCACGAACGGATTAACATCCTGTTCGAATGGCAATTCAATCCGAATTCCAACGGAACGCTTCGAAGCTTTCGGTTGTACCGAATGCGCCCCTTCATTTGCTGCCTGCATTAGCCCAGGGCCCCCGCCGCTGATGATGTCGCAGCCCATTTTTGTCAGTTCAGCGGCGAGTTTCTTGACTGCGTCGTACGCTGGTGTTGCGGGCTGAAGGCGAGCTGAGCCGAAAATCGTGACGCGATAATTTTGGCGTGTGGTGCGACGGAGCCGCGTCAATTGATTGACGACATCCCACAAGCCAGTCACGGCGTGTTCAACAAGAGCCGTTGTCGCGTCTTCGTCGCTGAGACGAACAATATCGGATTGTCCAAAAGACGATTTCTGCTTTTTCATATCTTGCTTGGAAGAATCGGAGCTTTCGAGCGAACTACCGCAACCGAGCAGGCCGTCTTCACCGCTTCCCCTGGATGATTTCGCTCATCGCCTTACGACCCGTCGTCTGTAACGGTCCCAACCCGCTGCCAGGGAGGAACCAGATGCCTTTATCCTTGTCGCGGCAGTAAACAATATTAGTGCCGTCGCTCATGACGGCGTGGTGAAAAGTGGCGCCTGGATTCTCCGAAATGAATTGGAAGAATGCTTCTCGCCATGGATCATCCGCGTAACGAAAGATCTCATTTCCGATCGCCTTGAGTTCTTCAATGCTGACAGTACGGATGGAATTGGCGATGGCTTTGCGTCGTTCTTTATCGAGGTTCTCAAGGTCAAATTTTTCGAGTGCCATAATATTATTTCCTTTCGAGTGATACTGCTGACTATGGCTTAGCCGGGCATGGTTAAATGATTTCCGGAAGCACGAATGCGCTCTTGCGCGGGACTGCCGCACCCAACCCCTGCGAATCCGCGATGCGTGCCTGTTCCAGATCCTCGGGGCAATGGTAAGATCTTTCGAGCATCTGATCGAGGAGATTCAATTCCTGCTGCAATGCAGTATGACGTTCCGCCGGCAATGTACTCGTGAGATTTATTATCGAGGCGCGTAATCGTCGAGCAATCTGGATGTTTGATGCGCCATAAAAGCGAATTTCGGTAAACGTGAGATGGACGAAGTCCTCCCAGTTCGGTGTACGGAGAATGAGACGGACGTTTCCGTCCGGGCCGGGAACATAATCGGTGCGAAGCTCACGTCGTCCCGCACGGCGTAGCAGTCGCTGGAGCTGATCGATGGCCAGAACTCCGGTTGTCGGATCATTGATTGCCGGGGAAAGCGCCTTGATTGCGATATCAATAAGAATTCGGAAAGCGAACAGTGGATCCTGCTCCAAGGTGCGTTCCCCACCGAAAATGACGGACCCGCGTAGAATTCGCTCGTCCACTCTGGCGGCGCCGCCGCGCAGAAAAAAGAGCGGTTCATCGTTTCCCACGAAATCGCCGACGTGCGGTGCGAATTCGATTACGCCATTCGCTTTGTCAGCTTCAGCGATCAGCCGCTTTGTATTTATCGCAGTCACGATCGCAGAGTTGCCATGGCGAAAGATCGTTTGCTCGATCGGTCCGGCATCGATTTCAAGTATCGTATCCGGCTTCGCCCCGCCGTGAAACGGTTCAGGATAAACGCTGTCAATGACTGCGAGTCCCTGCTCAGCAACATTGGCCATCAGGCTCACCGGACGCAGGAAGCGCGCGCAATAATCAATAAGGTAGAGAAAGGCCGCCAGGCAAATGAGACCGAGCAGACCTGTCACGAGCACGACCAACTGATGAACTGTTGTCTCGGTTTGATTTAAGCCTCGAATCGCGAAGAGGAACGTGAACACGAACAAACCTACGGTATAGCGGATGACATTATTACGCAGCAGCGTGGTGGCAATGATGCGCGGAGTGTACTGCCCGCTGGAGACCTGTATGGCGATCAGAAGCGAGCCGAACGTGAAGACGATGAACGAAAGGCTGAATGTAATGACTGCATTGAAGAGCGCCTTCGCGCCCTCGATTCCAAACCCGAGAAACGACAGTCCCAGCCTAGTATCCAAAACCTGTAGCAATCTTCCAAAGATCTGTTGCAGCAGGACGGCTACAATCGGAATGATCCAGAGCGACGACCGTATGTAGCTCCTGACGCGGTAATGGACGCTCCAAAACGTGTTCAAAGTTCGATAACTTCTCCCATCTTTGGAATCTTTGACGGCAGTCGGTGCCGCTGCTGAATAGCCTTGGCAAGCATGCCTCGCTGGTCGTCTTCGCCGTGAGTCAAGACCACTCGAGGCTTGCTCGGCGCGATGACATCAAACCAGCGCATCAGATCAGTCTTTCCGGCATGCGCGCTGAACCCGCCGAGTGTGTGAATTGTCGCCTTAACTGCGATCCTTTCTCCAAAAATCTTGACCTCCTCCTCGCCATCGACAAGGCGCCGCCCAAGCGAGCCCTGACCCTGATAACCGACGATTAGCACGTGCGTGCTCGGCTTCCAAAGATTGGCTCGCAGATGATGCAGAATGCGACCTCCGTTGCACATTCCTGCGCCGGCCATGACAAGGCACGCACCGCGCACCTCGTTAATCGCACGCGATTCGTCGGCAGTCGGCGTGGGTTTCATCGTCTTTAGATCGGCGCGCAGCGGGCGATCGCGAATGAAAGCTTTCATGTCATCATCGAACAGATCCGAGTATTTGACATAAATGTTTGTTGCTTCGATCGCCATCGGGCTATCGAGGAAAATCGGAAACGGCTTTACTTTTCCGGCTCGGAACATTTTCCCGAGAAGCAACGTGATGAGTTGCGCGCGGCCCACCGCAAATGTTGGAACAAGCATTTTGCCCCCGCGATTGACGGCATCGATCACGATCCGCTCGAATTCGGCAACCGTGTCTTCAAATGAGCGATGGTCCCGGCCGCCATAGGTTGATTCCAGAAAAACGAGATCCGCCTGTTGAAAGGGTTCGAACTCGCGCAGTATCGGCGCACTGCGCGGACCAAGATCGCCCGAGAAAACGACTCGCTTCATTTTGCCGTCTTCCTCAACAATCAGTTGGATGCTCGCAGAGCCGAGCATGTGACCAGCATCGTTCCAGGTCGCTTTGATGCCCGGCGCTACCTCAGATTCTTTTTGGTAGGGCACGGGTCTCAGTTGCGAGAGAATTTTCTCCGCGTCATCCGGTGTGTAGAGCGGTTCGTGCGGCGGTTCACCCGCGCGCATTCGTTTCCGATTCTTCCGCTCGTTATCCGAGACCTGCAGTCGCGCCGAGTCGCGTACGATAAGACCAGTCATATCGAGCGTCGCTGGTGTTCCATAGACAGGGCCTGTGTAACCCATTTTCGCGAGTAACGGCAAACGCCCCGTATGATCGAGGTGGCCGTGCGTGAGGATTACCGCATCTAAGGTACGGTTCGGGGCCGTCGGCGGACGATTTAAGGCCTCAGATTTTTTGCCGCCTTGAAAAAGACCGCAATCAACAAGAATTCGCGCCTGTTTTGTCTGGACAACGTAACAAGAACCAGTGACTTCGCCGCCAGCTGCGCCAACAAGCGTGATCTTCATGGCCTCGGTGAGTTGCTATTCATATGGTAACATTGGGGCTCATGTGGAGGAGATTCGCTTAGGGAGGAGTTTCCATGGCTGAAATATTGCCTCCATCCAGTCGCATCAGCTCAATCCTGTAATTGGCTTTCGGATTTCGCGGCGATGGGCCGGCGACGAGCATCACCCGATGGGCAGCAATTCCATTCTTGCTGCGCCATTGTTCAATCCATTCGCGCCAGTCCTCCGGTTCGTCAGTCAGATGCACAGCATGTACGCCATATGAAAATGCGAGATTCTGGCACACAGCAACATCAGAAGTCGGCGCGATAATCCAGACTGGCGGTTTGAATCGGGAGATAGCGCGCGCCACGGAGCCACCACGCGTTGGGACGAGCAGCAGATCACACGCGACGGTATGAAGCGCATGCTCAACGACTGATGCCATGCGGTCGCCTGAACTAATCGCGGATTCACGTTGCGCGGCAAGACTCATAGATGGGCGACGTGTTTCGGTGAAAGCAGCGATCTTTGCCAGCATCGCCACTGATTCTTCAGGAAAATTGCCCACCGCCGACTCGGCGGAGAGCATAACACAATCGGTGCCATCAAGAATGGCATTGGCGACGTCGGTTGCCTCAGCGCGCGTTGGAAGCCGGCTCGACACCATCGATTCGAGCATCTGCGTCGCAGTAATTACCGGTTTGCGGGCAAGATTCGCTTTCGCGATCAGCCGCTTCTGAGTGTAGGCAATTTCCTCTATCGGCACTTCCACGCCCAGATCGCCGCGGGCGACCATGATGCCGTCGGCTGCTTGCAGAATTTCATCGAAATGCGAAAGCGCGTCGGCTCGCTCGATCTTCGCGATGATGAATGGCTGCCAGCCTGTTCTTGCAGCGGCTTCGCGCACAGCCTCGATGTCTGCTGCGCGTTCGACGAACGATTGGCTCACCGCGTCCACGCCTTCCTTGATGGCGAACTCAAGACATTCGCGGTCGTGTTTAGTAAACGCGCTGATGCCAAGGTCAATTCCCGGCAGGTTCAATCCCTTGCGTGAACGCAGTTCTCCACCAACAACCACGGTGCACTCCACGTCATTCCCTGTCACGCGCTCGACCAAAAGCTGCACGAGCCCATCGTTAAGAAAAATCCTATCGCCATGCTTCACGACACGCGGCAACTGTTGAAAGCTCGTCGACGCGCGCTGCACATTGCCAACAATATTTTCGTTCGTCAGGACAAAGTGTTCGCCGGGCAGAAGGCGAATCGGTTGAGGGTCGATTTTTCCCAAACGCATTTTGGGGCCGGGGAGATCTGCCATAATCGCGACGCGCCGGCCGGTTTTGCGCGCGGCGTCACGGATGCGTCGAATCACTTCCGCATGTTTTGAAGAATCCCCGTGCGAGAAGTTCAACCGGGCGACATTCAAACCGGCGCGAATGAGTCGTGCCAGCATCTCGGGCGATTCCGACGCGGGTCCGATCGTCGCGACGATTTTGGTCTTTTGAGCGGGAAGCATTGCTCTTAGGTGGCAAACATCGTCTTGCCGTTCGCGCGCAAATCACTCGCGGCCTGCTTCACGCGCTCGGCCATTGCGGCTTCGGCGATCGCCAGATATGCGCGCGGATCATAGGCTTTCTTATTGCCGAGTTCGCCATCGACTTTGAGCACGCCGTCGTAATTCTTGAACATGTGCCCCGCAACTGCGCGGGTGAACGCATATTGCATATCGGTATCAACGTTCATCTTCACCACGCCGTAATCGAGCGACTCATAAATTTCCTCTTTCGTCGAACCTGAGCCGCCGTGAAAGACGAGATGAAAACGCGCTTTCTCGCCATATGCCTTCGCCACTGCATCCTGGCATTCTTTCAAAACCTTTGGCCGCAGTTTTACGTGGCCCGGTTTGTAAACGCCATGGACATTTCCAAAGGTAGCTGCCAGTAGGTAACGGCCGCCCATTGGATTGAGGCGATGCGCCACCTCGAGCGTGTCCTCGGGTGTAGTGTAAAGTTTGGCAGCATGATCGCCTACGACATCGTCCTCTTCGCCGCCCACCGCCCCTGTCTCGATCTCGAGCACAAGATCGTTTTTCGCAAACCGCGCGAGGAGCTTGGCGGACATGTCAAGATTCTCCTGCAACGACAGATTGCTCCCATCGAACATGTGTCCATTAAAAAGATTCGGTTGGCCCGCGGTACGACGCTTTTCCGTTTCCTCGATTAGCGGGAGAACGAATGTGTCCAGCTTCTCTCTCAGGCAATGATCGGTGTGCAGCGCGACATAAATTGGATAGCGGGCGGCAACACGGTGGACGTGCTCAGCGATCGAGATTGCACCAAGCGCGGAGTCTCTCAGCGAAATGCCAGAGGCAAATGCGCCGCCGCCAGTGGAAATCTGAATGATTCCGTCAGCTTTGCTCTCGGAAAGGCCGCGCAGGACGGCATTTGCTGTGGTCAATGAGGTGACGTTGACAGAGGGAAGCGCAAAGCGCCCTTCGCGTGCGCGGTCAAGGATTTCACAATATGTTTTGAAATCAGGAACTGGCATAACAGTTCGATCAGCGCGATCCGGGTTGGATCTTCCAGACGCGTTCACAGTAATCGCGGATGGAGCGGTCTGAGGAAAATTTTCCCATTCGCGCGGTGTTCAGAATTGATGAACGTGTCCACGCTTCCGGCTCGCACCAAAGCGCAGTCACACGCTCCTGCGCGTCGATGTAAGATTGATAATCCGCCAGAAGAAGAAATGGATCATGCTCGAGCAGATTCTCTACAAGCGGACGAAACAGTTCGCGGTCGCCACGCGCAAGCGTGTCACTGCCGATAAAGTCTAATGTTTCGCGTAGCATGGAATTTTGATCGTAATAATCGCGCGGCCGATAACCGAGCGCTTTTACCTTCGCAACTTTTTCGACAGTCAGCCCGAAGAGGAAAAAATTCTCTACGCCGACTTCCTCCCGGATCTCCACATTCGCGCCGTCAAGGGTCCCAATAGTGAGCGCGCCATTAAGAGCAAACTTCATGTTCCCGGTGCCGCTCGCTTCCTTGCCGGCTGTGGAAATCTGCTCGGACAAATTCGCTGCCGGATAGATAAACTGAGCGTTCGTGACATTGAAGTCGGGGAAGTAAACAACCTTAAGCCCGCCACGCACCGCCGGATCCACATTTACGATTTCGGCGATGGAATTGATAAGCTTAATGATGAGCTTCGCCATGAAATACCCCGGGGCGGCTTTGCCGCCGAAGATAAAAGTGCGCGGCGGAATATTGGTCTGCGGATCGCGCTTTAGTCGCAGATACAGAGTGATAATGTGTAGCGCTGCCAGGTGTTGTCGTTTGTATTCGTGAATACGCTTCACCTGCACGTCGAAGAGGGATTCCGAGGAAACAGAGATGCCCGTGCGATCCTTAATTATCGCGGCGAGGCGGCGTTTGTTTGCGAGTTTTACTTCACGCCATTGCTGCTGAAACTCTGCATCGTCAGCAAACGGTTCCAGCTTCCTAAGCTGGTTAAGATCGCGCAGCCAGTTGTCGCCGATATGTGACGTGATCAGGTTCGTTAGGCCAGGATTGCTGAGCGCCATGAATCGCCGCGGTGTGACGCCGTTCGTCACATTGCAGAATTTATTCGGCCACATGTCGGCGAAATCGCGCAGCACAGTTTGCTTCAGCAGCTCTGAATGTAGTCGCGCCACGCCATTGATCCTATGGCTCCCCACGCATGCCAGGTGCGCCATGCGCACGTAACGCGGTGCGCTTTCATCGATCAGCGAGAGTCGCGCTACTCGCGCATCATCGTCGGGAAATCTCCCGCGAACCTTATCGAGAAAACGGCGGTTGATTTCGTACACAATTTCCAGATGCCGCGGGAGCAGCTTGCCGAATAAGGCAACAGTCCATTTCTCCAATGCCTCGGGCAGCAGCGTGTGGTTTGTATAGGCGAAGGTTTTGCGCGTCACCGTCCATGCTTCATCCCATCCAAGTCGATGATCATCGAGCAGCAATCGCATGAGTTCGGCTATCGCAACCGCCGGATGCGTGTCATTGAGCTGCACAGCCCATTTTTCGTGAAAGGTCGCCGGCGTGTCACCGAGCAATGCATGGATGCGCAGCATGTCTTGAAGTGAACAGCTGGCAAAAAAGAACTGTTGCTTAAGCCGTAATTCCTTGCCCACTTCAACATCATCATTCGGATAAAGAACCTTGGTGATGTTTTCCGATGCCACCTTGTCCTGGACTGCCCGATAGTAATCGCCGTGGTTAAATGCCGCGAAGTCGAACGATTCGACAGCCTCGGCTTTCCACAGTCGCAAAACGTCACAGGTGTTAGCGCGATAGCCGGCGATCGGCGTGTCGTACGCAACGCCTTTCACTTCAGTGTCCGGAACCCAGACACGAAACGTTCCCTGCTGATCTCGAAGTGTTTCGGTGTGTCCTCCAAACTTGACCGAATACGCAATGTTCGGGCGTGCGATTTCCCATGGATTTCCCACCCGCAGCCATTTGTCGGTAATCTCCTGCTGCCAGCCGTCACGAATGATTTGATCAAAAATGCCGAACTCGTAGCGAATGCCGTAGCCGATGGCTGGCACTTCGAGAGACGCGAGCGAATCCATAAAACACGACGCGAGCCTTCCAAGACCGCCATTGCCCAAGCCGGGCTCTTCTTCCTGCGCGAGAAGTTCGTCGAGATCGTAGCCAAGCTCGCGCAACGCCTCGCGCGTAACATCAGTGATCCCGAGATTCAGCAGATTGTTCGCCAGATGCGGCCCGGGCAAATATTCCGCCGATAGGTACGCGACACGCCGGACGCTAAGTTCGCCTTGCATCTCCATAGTTCGAACATTGTGCTCAAAGAGGTGAGCGCGGACGGTTAACGCAAGCGCCAGATAGAAATCACTCTTTGTCGCAAACCTCTCCAGTCGGCCAAGTCCGGAATGGAGATTATCAACGAAAGCCCGCTTGATTTCTGCGGCAGTAACTTCGGTATGCGAACTCATGATGGGAACAGCATTTGGACAGATCGTTCGCTCAATCCATTACTCGCCCCCGTCAGGTTGACAATCAGACCTTGGTCTTACTTTCGCTAATCATTTCGGATTGGCCGCCCCGGTTAGGCCGAATATTCCTTGACTCTTGGAATGCTTCATTCTTTTACTCGGGGTCGATTATTAAGAACTACCAGCTGATTAACTACTTCATTCTATGAAACCAAACCGATTCATTGCATGTGTCGTAATAATCTGCGGGTGCTTTGCGGGTTCGCATCTAGACGCAGCCACGATTCCCGCTGGAACAACGCTAACGATACAGACCGTTAGCCTTATTACATCCCAAAACACGGTTGGAAGAAGTTTTGAGGCGAAGCTGGCGCAGGACGTTTCCGTCAAAGGAAATGTTGCGCTGAAGGCCGGAACAAAAGTATTCGGCAAGATCGTGTCCTCTCGCGCTAATCCCCGCAAATCCGAGCCACTGAGTGTGGAACTCGCGTCGATTGACCTGGGTGGACGCAGGATCCCAGTAAAGACCACCAGTGTCGACCCGTCAGCCGGTCCACGAACAGCGCGACAGGCGCACTACGGACACACTGGCGGCACAACAGTGGTGAATCCCGGGAGCACAATGCAGTTCCAGGTTCTGCAGGCCGTCACATTTTGATTTCTTACTTTGGGTATTTTTGAGAATTCGCAGCGCATCAATCGCTTCCGAGTTTTGGTAAGGGCTGTGGTCGGATGGCACGATAGCGCCAGACCCCAGCATAGGATAAGCCGCGCACCTACTTACCAACAACACGGTGCTCGCTCCGGCCTAAAGCGCGCGCATGCGCATTAATTATTCCGCTGCAAAAAGCGTGGAATCGGATTTCGGCTTCCGCACCACAGGTTGATCTGTGACAATGACTGTTGTTCCGGGCTTGATCTCGTCCGCGAGCTTCTGAGCGAACTCAGTGTTGAAGCGAATTCTCGAAGCGATCTGCTCGGCCTCTGCGGGTCGGCCTTCGCTATCCACACGCATCCATCTGCCAGCCTCGCGCCCGGGCGTGAGCTGACTTGGCTTGCCGGTGCCGCCCTCAAGCAATGTGAAAATGTGACTGCCAAGACGTTCACGGCTGCTGAGGCCCCGACCGCTCACCTTCACCGCGGCTCGACCGATCGGGTTTCCGTTGCGATATACGTACAACGCACGATCCGCCGAGCTCAGCACAATCGTGATTGGTCCTTTAGGACTGCGCTCAGGCCGCCAGTCGTATTCGTCCTTCGCCAATTGGCGGACCATTTCCGGAGAAAAATCTTTCGGTGCCAGTAGCAAACCGGGATTGGAAGCGAGGTGCGGTGTGGGTGTTTTGCCGTCACCGATGACAACGGTGCCGCCATTCGATGTCGCTTTGAAGAGCAACTGCGAGAAATCGTAAGGCAAGCGGATGCAACCATGACTGGCGGGATAGCCGGGCAGATTACCGGAGTGCATCGCGATTCCGCTCCAGGTGAGCCGTTGCATGTAAGGCATGGGCGCGTTGTCATATTTTTTCGAATGGTGGGTCGATTTCTTTTCGAGAATGCTAAACACGCCTCCGGGCGTGGAATGACCTTTCGAGCCGGTGCTCACCGTGGAGCGACCAATCAGGATCCCGTTGCGATACACATACGTTGTCTGCTGTGGAATGCTTACTAATACCACTACCGGTCCGCTCGGAGAAAGCTGCGGATTCCACCAGTATTCGCCCGGCTTGAGGGCGCCGGTCGGCTTGGCAGTGGGCGTGCCTTTGGTGTGAAAAGATGGCTTCTCCATCGCCTTTGAGGCGGTAAGAAGGCCGATAAAAATGGCGAGAGTCGTTAGGAATTTCATCGTATAATTGGAAGCGAAGTATTACTACGACAGCGCTTTGATTCAAGGGACCGAGCTACCGCAAGAAATGTGAATTCAGATTCATCCTTTTCTGGTCGCCGGTCCGGTCGCGCGCAAGAAAAGGTCAGAACGACCCGACGTGATTCTGTAAAGCAATCGGCGAAACCGGCTTGATAATGCGCCAACGCGAGGCTCGCATCGTCTTCAGGCATTTCCACCAGGCGCGCTCCAAACAGCGGGTCGGGCAAGGCGCTGAAGGTGAATTAAGAAATCAACACTTCCTGTCGCTCTGCCGCGAGTTCCGGCAGATTCGGTTCCTTGATAAATTTTCTCGCTTCTTCACGAAGCAGAATTTCGCGTCGAGCGTTTGGCAGCACATGTTCGCAAGAAGCGTCAATGGGATCTTCTGTGCCGCGGAGAATCTGACGAAGTCTTTTAACGAGCCTTATTCACAGGTTCCCGTTCAGGGGCGTCGTCCGTGCCGTACATGCCTGGGATAGGCGCGCTGATCCAAGGTATTATCTGACTTTTCATCTCGTCCCAGTAGCTAAATGCATGTGTGTGAACTCTCACGTCCACCATTGTTAACTCAAATGAGTCGGCTTCGGGCTCCCTTGCAGTTGATTCTCTTAATCCGATTGCCAGAGCGGTTGGAAAAATGCCGTTTTCGCCGTTTTCAAGCACACCCTCGGTGTTATTTGGATTGTACGAATGAATGTCGAGTCCAGTAGATGTTGGAATGCCAAGAGAATCTTCGGTTGAACACATGACCCAAATTGGACACATCCCCATGTGCATCCAGTGACTTGGTGAAGCTTCTTGTGCCAGAGCCAGATCGGTTCCGAGTGGCGGACGGGGTGCGGGATCAGGAATATCCAGATAATTTGTTACGGCCTCGTGAGGGCAGGTCTCGCCATTGTCGCAATCGAGCCGGTACTGATTTGGGTCTGCGAAATTCGAGATACCGCATGAGAGAATCACCGCGAGATCCGGCATGTCATATCCAGCTATCCCGGTCCCAGCCATGTAAAGAGCGTGAGACCCGCCAGCGCTGCCGCCGATTACGACGACCTCGCCGTTACTGCGTGGATCGTTTCGGTAATGAATAATGGCGTCTCTAACGTCCTCTGTCTGCTCGGGATAGTAACCGTCGTCACCGATATCATTCTGCCCCGGAAAAGGATGCGTAGGACTGTTCATTGCGTCGTGAGGCGGCGCCAGACGATATTCGATCGCTACCCCCATGAATCCATACTGCGAAAGATCTTGCGCTACGGTTGTTTCCATCCCGCCTAATTTGAATGCTCCTCCGTGAATCACGATTGCGACACGATGTCTTTGCCCGTCATCGGCGTTGTACACTGTCGCTCGGATGCTCATGCCATTAACAACCTTGTAGGTCTCAACTATGCCAACGGGTGGCGTTGGTGTTACGACCCCGCTTGGAGTCGGGCGCTGCGCCGGTGTTGGAAAGGACCTGGGGGTCGGTAGTTCCCGCGGTGTTGGAGTTTGTGCTTTCACAACATGAGCAGCACATATCAGCGCTGCAAGAAGCATGGCCTGTTTCATGATTTAATGGAGCTTGAACTTCCGCTAATCAACATCTAAGTGTCGTTAGGTTCGCTTTCCTGACGGGCGCAATCTCGCGATTGCCTCGCCCAAAATCGCGGGAAATTGTTTGTTAGTGCCAATGGTGAGGATGGAAACGCCAGTAACCATATCGGCCGTAGAATCGACGAGGACCATACCACCTGAAGCGCGGTCCGTAGTAGCCATACCCCGGCCCGAATGCAATGCCGAAAGAAACCGGCGGAGCATAGAAAACCGGGCGCGGCGGCGCATAATTGTAAGTCGGCGCCGGAGCGCGATAAGGTTCAACGGTCTCGGTACCGGCGTTTGATTGTATAACAAACCCGAACCCGAATGTCACCATTGCCAATCCTGTCACAACGAATTTTTTTGCCATGATCAATATCCCTGGTGTTGTTTTGGCGATTGAACCCAACAATCTCTGCGAAGTTGCCGAGAATCTCAGCAACCAAGAAAAGTCCGCCAGCCTTTGGCGTCTCTGGCGTGATCAGCCACTCAGCAGTTACCGCTACTTTTTGTCGAGAAGCGGCAGATAAGCTTCGTAACCTCTGTCTTTCATTTGATCGACGGGAACAAAATGAAAGGCGGCGGAGTAAACGACGTAACGTTCCCCAGTGGGAGACTTCGGATCGGGGAAAACATGGCCAAGCCGCGCATTGCTACGCTTGGCGCGCACCTGAGTGCGTTGCATTTCGTTTGAATTGTCCGGGACCTCGACCAGGAGATCTTTCGAGATCGGCTTTGTGAACGTAGGAAGGCCGACTTTTCCATCGAATTTATCGACTGAAGCGAATATCGGTTCGCCTGTAATCACATCGACGTAGATGCCGATTTTTTCGTTGTTCCAGAACTCATTTTGAAAAGGCGTTTGGGCACCATTCCCACGAACTACGTCATATTCCTCGGCCTTTAATCGGCCTTTCAACACGGCGTCGCTGGGAATTGGCCGGTTCGGATCGAAAGTTGTGGTCTCCTTTTTCACTTTCTGCGCCAGAAAGAAGAAATAGATCCCGACGACAGCAAGCAGTATGGCGATGCCAGCACCTACATACGTGCTGATCGCCGATCGTTCCTCACTGGTAATGCGTCCCCCGTACATCAGATTGCGGTTAACGTTAATTGAATCCGCGATCGGCGACCTCCGTCAAGGCGGAATCAGGCGAATGTTCACTTTTTCACCTGATCGTCGAAGATGGCAATCAGAGACGCGTCGCTAGGGCATCGTAAAACATTGCCGGAAAGAATGCCGTGTGATTGGCTAGAAATTATGCCGAGAGAATTCAAACCAGTTCGATTCCTTGTTATGATGGCGGTGGCCGCGTTTCTCGCTTGCGGAGTGACTGCATTCTACACGCATCGGGCGGCTCACGGCCGAAACGCTGAGGAACGGCATGCATACTGGATCGGAGAAAAAGCCGGGGGTCAAGTGCCGCGGGACGCAAAGCTTCCGACGGCAGCCGATTTAAACCTGACAGCTCAGAAGTGGTTCGAGCAGCAGGGATCGGGCAATGAAGAGGATTGGGACCTCGCATTCGAACATGGTTACGAAGACGGATTTAATAAGACGCATCGACGGCAATGAGATGGTCCGCTTCGGCACGTCGCATTAGATATCGAACATGAAGCTGTCGAAAAAATTTGAGGAAGCGCTGATTTACGCGAGGCGGGCACATGGCGATCAGATGCGGAAAAAGACGGGGATCCCGTACATCGCTCATATCCTAGGCGTGACGGCCATCGCGCTGGAGTACGGCGCAAATGAAACCGAAGCAATCGGTGCCCTTCTTCACGACACAGTGGAAGATTGCGGCGGCATAGAACGATTGCGCGATATCCGGCAAAAATTCGGCAACGCTGTAGCCGGGATTGTTAATGGCTGTACCGATACAGACAAGACGCCAAAGCCGCCGTGGGTGGAACGAAAACGTGCTTACATCGAGCACCTCAGAGAGTCAGATTCTTCGACACGCTTGGTGTCCGCATCAGATAAATTGCATAACACACGGGCGATATTGGCTGAGCTGCGAAGACACGGGCTTACTGTGTTCGATCGGTTCAGCGGAAAAAAGGACGGCACATTGTGGTATTACCGAACGCTGGTGACCGCGTTTCGCCGGCACGGCGATCATGTCGATCTCATCGACGAACTGGATCGCGTCGTGAGTGAGATCGAAAAGCTGAGCGCATCAGACGAGTGACGTCTGGCTGGATGGATTGAGCCGCTTTGTTTTCGCTGGGGCAAATCGCAATAATAGGTTGACGATGGGAACCAAAACGATCGCAGTTCTGATCACGATCGCTTTCAGCGTGATTGGCGTACTAGGTGATTACTTTCTCAAGCTTGCCAGCGAGCGTGAACAGCCTTTGCGGACGGGTTGGTTTTATCTTGGCTTTATTCTGTACGCCTCGACAGCATTCGGCTGGGTGTTCATCATGAGCCATCTGAAACTGGCTACCATCGGCGTGCTCTACTCTGTTTCGCTGGTGCTGCTCCTCACGGCCATCGGCGTGGCCCTGTTTCGGGAACCATTGAACCATTTTGAGATGGTCGGAATCGTGTTGGCTGTGGCCTCGCTCGTGCTATTAATGCGCTTCGGCTAATCACCATTTCAGCTCTGCTTAGGTGAGACATGACATTTGCGATTAAGGCCGAGATACGAGATCCATCGACGAAGACGTTCGCGTTCGATGCGCAGAAAACGATGTACGGTGGCAAGCACATCGCCAAAGGGGATGCGATTTTCGTTTTTGCAAGCGAGAACGAAGGCGGGCCAGGCCTTGTCGCGAGCGGCATTGTCACTTCAGCGAACGCCATCGCAAAGAAGCGTGGCATTGCCCGGCAAACGCCGCGCGTGAGCATTAGCATCAGGCGCACCAGGCTCGCTAACCGGCGCTTGGGGCGAAGCGAACTCAAAGGCTTTTCCGACTGGAACGATGGCCGACCCGAGACCGAGCTCAATTTTAAATTCTATCGCCAGGCAACGAACAAGATTGTTGGCATCTCAGAGAGAGCGGCTGCGTTCCTCTGCAGATTCTTTTAAGGAATTCCAACACAAACACCCCAAATGCTTTAAACGAAATGCCCGAAATCGGTCTTGGCATTTGTTTTACAACGCGAAATTTCGTGAGGCAGCGTTCAATTCTTTTTGCTCCAGGCGCAGGCGCGTCTTCGTCGCATGCCTGGATGCAAAGTTGGAAGCAGCGTTTGTCCCAGATCGGCGAGGTCGAAACGTTCGACTACGATTACATGTGCGAAGGGCGAAGCCGGCCCGATCCGTTGCTGCAGTTGATCGCGACACATCGGGCTGCGCTGCGAAGGTTTGTGCAGCGAGACTGGAAACTTGTGAATCGGGATGAAACGGCACCTGTCCGCATTCTGATCGGCAAAAGCATGGGCGGGCGAATCGGGTGTCACGTGTCGCTTGAAGTAAAAGTAGATGGCCTGGTTTGCCTTGGTTACCCGCTTTGCGCGATGGGCAATCGACTAAAACTTCGCGACGAGGTTTTACGCGCGCTCACTACGCCCATCCTGTTCGTGCAAGGTACACGCGACGCGCTGTGTCCGCTGGATCTTCTGGAACAAGTTCGAGCCGAGATTAAAGCCCCAAATTTCCTGCGCGTTGTTGAAGGCGGCGATCATTCCCTCCGCGTGCCCAAGCGCCAGCTGCAGGCGAACGGCGAAACGCAGGAAGAGGTCGATCAAAAAATTCTCAAATCAATTGAGGAGTTCGTGCGTGGTCTGGACTGACGTAATTCCTTACAAAATCAAGGATCTTTTATTCGATCCAAACCGAAACAGCGGAATTCCCACCCCGACGATTCGAGGCTCCAGAGCGCCGACAGACTTCGCATCGCCTTTTGACCGATATACTGACATTATGTTGGTGAGCCCGGGTTGCACCGAATGAAAAAAAGCCTAACGAATCGAAAACAAGGCCGCGTGTCGGTCCACGCAGGGCAGGTCGAGTTTGTGAAGGTTAATATTGGGGGCTGGCAGTGGCGTGACGTTTATCAATGGCTGCTTGCGTTGCGGTGGCCGCAGTTCGCCCTGCTGGTCGCCACAATGTACATCGCGCTCAACATGTTTTTCGCGATGCTTTACAGTCTTGACCGGCACAGCATTGCAGGCAGCACCGGCGGGACGTGGTTCTTTGATTGCTTTTTCTTCAGTGTGCAAACGCTGGCCACGGTCGGCTACGGCCACATGTATCCACAAACCCTTTATGGGCACGTGGTCAGTACGGTGGAGATAATGAGCGGGATCTTTTTGCTCGCGGTCGTTACCGGACTAATCTTCGTGCGCTTCTCGCGACCGGTGGCGCGCATTGCCTTTAGCAACTCGATGGTGATCGGGCCGCTGAACGGGCTGCCGACGCTCATGGTGCGCGTCGGAAATCAACACCAGCATAGTATCGTCGACACCGAGTTCCGCATTATGTTCATGCGGGATGAGCCGTTGGTGGAAGGCGGCGATTTCCGGTACTTTTACACACTTGAACTTCAGTTCGACAGATTGATTCTTTTTCCGGCGGCGCTGACGCTGCGGCACGTGATTGATAAGAGCAGTCCGCTTCACGGCGCCACGCTTGAATCGCTCCGAGCCAGTCGCGCGTTGTTCGCGGTTTCAGTCTCGGGGATAGATCCTGTGATTGCCGCTCCCGTCCAGGCACAACAGGATTACACCTGGCGCGACATTCGCTTCGGTGAACGCTTTGCTGAGATCTATGCTCAGTCCGGACGAGGTCAGCTTACAGTGGATTACGGCCAGCTTCACAACACCGAACCGGCGGAGTAGTTTGCGCAGCGGAAACATTAGCCCCTCTATTCCGGCAGCAAAAGGATCATACGGGTAAACTGGGCCATGGCAGTAATAAGTTGGAACACGATGCCCGCGAAAAACGGCCAGAACATGCCAGGAAAGGCAGCGTTGTACAGTTGAAAGAGGTTTACTGCTATTCCGAAAATCCCAAACAGATAAAAAACGAAGCGAGTAGCGCGTTCGCGCGGTACCTGTTGCACATCCAAACGACGAAAGTGTCGTGTCATCGGGATGACGAAGCACAAAGAAACCACGAGTGCGATACCGCTACACCATCTCCAAATTCCGGGCGGCGGCGGTCTAATGGCGAGCAGCAGCAATCCCAACATGCAAAGGCCTAGAGGCAGGATGGAATTGGCGAGCAAAAGCCGCAACCGCAGCTTGTCTATGCCGGACCATTCATGAACGGATTCACGGCGAAACACGACCACTACGCCGGCAAAACCGGCTAATGTGACCGCGATCTGTGCAGAAATGCCAAGGGCTTCGCTGGGTTCCATTGAGCTGTTTCTGTTTACCGCCTAAGTAGAACAAGTCGCTTCTATTTTTTGCGCAGGCGGGATTCGCAGTTACAGAAACGGCAGTTAAACCCAATAGCGATCACCAGTGCGCTGAAATAGCGGATGCCATCTTCAAAATTAATTCGGGACCGCGCTGATTCGCATCGGCACGCCTTAAATGCGCCAGAGCGAACGATGCGTGCCGAACTCAGAAATTTCTCCGGAAGATCGTTTGCTGACGTAAATCGTGAGTGAGATGACGGTGACAAATGTACCGCCAAAGATCAGCGCGATGAACCACGACGGGATATTCCCGATGCGCAGCGCGTGATAAAAAGATTCCAGATTGGTAATCGGTGCCTTGGCGTGCAAAAAGATTTTCATCAGCCACGCCATCAGGATCAGAATGAAGATGAACATGTAATTTCGTTTTAACCGCCGTCCGATCGCCTCCAGCTTGGTGATCTTAAAGCAGGGCAAAATTAGATCTTCGCAGACGAGTTTTTTCCATTCGCCCTGAAGAAGTTCGCGGTTTTCCATCACCATCGGGACGAGAAAATGCGCTTCGAGCATGCGGACACGCGCGCGGAATGCGTCATAGAAACGGTATCGACGCGCCTCAATCCAGAGCAGGACCCAGACAATGGCAAGATTAAAAAAGAAAATGATGTGCGGCACTTCGCGCGTGGAAAATGCGATTGTGATGATGGCGGTGCTACTGGTGATGGCCCAATTCGTGGTTACATCCAACCGCTGACGCCACACCATGATCCGGCTCATTTCGCCTCGATAGAAATGTGACATGGCGTTGACATAACCCGGATCGTAAATGCTCCGTTGAAAGGAAACTGTCCGTTCTTCCTTCGAGGCTGCGGCTGTATCTTGAGTTGCCACGATTTAACGTGCGGCAAGCGGGGCGCTTGCAATACAGTTACTGGATAACTGGGTTTGTCGCATAATCCAATAAATCTCTTGATTCCCCGTGCCCGTGCCATTGCCAGAGCTACTTGATGAAAAACACGTGATCCTCGCGTTGCGCTCACGAAAACCGGCCAATGCCATTCGCGAGATCGTGCAAATGGTTGCCTCCACGGGCGGGCAGATGAAGATCGCCAAGCCCGAAGCTTTTCTCGAAGAGGTGCTCGCGCGTGAACGGACGCACCCGAGTATCGTAGAAAACGGCCTCGCGTTTCCACATGCCCGCACCGATTTGGTTCATGAAATCGTGGTGGGAATCGGCCGTAGCCGCGCCGGCATTCCATTTGGCGAAAATCGCCAGCGTGCCCATTTGATCTTTATGATTGGTGTTCCTGAACGCCTGGTTCGCGATTATCTGGTTTGTGTCGGCACGCTGGTACGCCTGGCGAACGATGAAACGATCCGTTCGAAGTTGCTTAAAGCCGCAACAGCGCGGGAATTCATCGACGCGTTAACAATGGAAACCCCGTAACCGGACGCGACGCCCTCGATATGGCGGTTTTAGTGATGTCATGCATAAGAAGTGTTCTCACCTAACGAGAGCGTTTTTTTAAGTAAATCCAAATTCCGTTTGCGCACCATAAAAGCAGTCGGCTATCTTGCGACCCGTGTTCAGCTTGACGTTGCTTGGGAGCGGGAGCGCGGGAAACAGCGCGCTTGTTGCGACGGAACATTGCAAGATTCTCGTCGATGGTGGATTGAGCGCGCGACAAGTCGTGTTGCGCCTGGAGCAATGCGGTGTAACGCCGGAACAACTCGACGGCGTGGTTCTTACACATGAGCACACCGATCACATCTGCGGCCTGGAAGTTCTCTGCCACAGATTTCAGTTGCCGATTTATTGCAACCGCCTTACCGCGGAAGCGCTTCGGTCCAGCAGTCTCGCAGATCGGTGTCGGAACTGGCGAGTGTTTGCGACTGGCTCGGAGTTTTCGATCTGTGACATCGTTGTGCAAACATTCCCGGTGCCTCATGACGCGGTGGATCCGGTCGGGTTCCTGTTTCATGCGGGCTCAGGGAGTCTCGGCTTTATTACCGACCTTGGTTACGCGACGAAAATGATCATCGAACGTTTGCGCCATGTGCAAACACTCGTCATCGAAACCAATCACGACGAAAAACTCCTGCAGAACGACACGCATCGACCGTGGCCGGTGAAGCAGCGAATTCAGTCGCGGCACGGTCATTTGTCGAACACGGCTGCCGCCGGCGTCGTCGAGGAATTATTACCCGGAAATATCGAGCGCATCGTTCTGGGACACCTGAGCCGGGACTGCAATACACCTGCCCTGGCATTGAATACCGTGCGCGCGTCACTGGAGAAGTGCGGCAGGAAAGACGTGGAAATCTGTTGCGCGACGCAATTCGAAACCACTCCACAATTTCGAATCGGCGACACTGTGCCAGGCGCTTTTCAGTCAACGTTCGAAAACGGCTTCTTCCAAGCCGCGTTGTAGCGGATATCTTTTACCGCTGCGGCTGATTGATGTTCGTGGCGAATTGCCGGGCATCGGAGTTGCGGCGGGATTTGGATTATGTGATGACCAAGCATGTACGCGATTGAGCTCGATCAATCGAAGCGCCTGTTGATCCTTACCGTCGCGCAGAGCGTGACAGCCGGCGAGGCGAAGCTTGCCGCGCAACGCGTCCGTGAGCTGCTGCAAGATGTTGCACCAGGTTTTCGCGTCCTGGCGGATTTCCGCTGGTTAAATTCAATGGATTCTGGTGCGACGCGGCACGTTGCCGAGATCATGGATACGCTCGCCGAAAAGGAGGTCGCCTCGGTTACCCGGGTAATGCCTGATCCTCACAAAGATATCGGTCTCAATATACTGTCGCACTTCCATTATGGACCTGAAATAAAGATTGCGACGTTTGACACCCTTGCTGATGCGCTGCAAGCGCTCTTAGTGAATCCGGAGTGATACCCAAACCAAACCCTGCGCTCCGCCGAGCCTTGGTCTTTCAGGTCAAATTGAAGATCCAAACCGCTAACCCCCTCTTCATCGACCCCTTGAGTGATTGGGCGGTCTGCGCTACCGTCTGCGTGGGATGTTTGATATGTTTTTGGGATGCCTCAAATGGGCTGCCGTAGGCTTTGTGGTCGCCTTTGTCCTGATGAAAGTGTTCGAGGCGAGTCAAATTCACGACGACGTTCCGAAGCCGGCATTTAAAATACGTCAGACCAAACGGGTGACGCTCGTGTTATCAAGTTTCGCGGCAATGTTTTCCGCGTTGGTTTGGTTACTCGTGCAGAAACTAGACTGACCACCTTTCGCTGCGGCTACGGCGTTAGTTAACCCATGTAAAATCCGCCGTTCACATTGAGCACGTGACCGGTGATATAACTCGCCATCGATGACGCCAGAAATAGCGCCGCGTCCACAATTTCACCAACTTCACCAAGACGACCAAGCGGGATTTGTTTGGTAAAATTTTGCGTCACTTCGTCCGGCATGCCTTTGCTCATGCCCACATCGATAAACCCAGGTGCTATGGCGTTCACCGTGATGTTCTGCCGCGCAAACTCGCGCGCCGACACTTTGGTTAGCGCGATGATCCCCGCCTTGCTCGACGAATAATTCGCTTGGCCAAATAATCCCATCTGACCACTTACTGACGACATATTAATGATCCGGCCGCCACGGCGCAGGATGGCAGCGGCTTTGTGGGTAACTACGAATGTGCCAGTGAGATTCACCCGAACCACGTTCTCGAAGTCTTCCCACCCCAATTTCTTGATGGTGCGATCGTTGATAATCCCAGAATTGTTCACCAGGATATCGAGCCCGCCGCGTTGATCTCGTACCTGATCCATCATCGCTTCGACTTGTTGTGGTTGGGTAACGTCGCACTCGATCACCAGCGGTTGCTGTAATTCGCCTGCTACTTTCATCGCGTCGGCTTTATTTTGTCCTTGCGTGTCTGTGACGTAGTTCACGATGCACTGCGCACCGTGCTGTCCGAAGGCCTTGATCATCTCCGCGCCAATGCCTCGCGAACTGCCGGTGACGAGCACAACTTTGCCGGTGAAATCCAGTGGATCGCTCATCCTGATTAGTCAGTCCCTTCAGAATATCGGCGCACAATGAATGCAGTGGGTAACCCGATCAAGCAGATGTGAATCGCGAGTTCGATAAATTCGTTAGCCAGTCGATGTCGAAATGTTGAAAAAGCCGCCGGCAATACGATCCAGTACATCACAAGGTAAACACCAATCCCGTAAGCGACGCCGGAAACGAACGGTCTTTTCGTTAAAAACCGTAGTTTGCGACTTGCCAAATAGAAACTCGTGACCACGACCAGCGCGATGCAGAAATGAATGGCAAGCCCGAGCGCGGCCGTGGCCAGTCCGCCCTGATATGATTTTGCTCCAAGCAGTCCCGAGGCAATTCCCTGAAAACCGTGAATCAATGCTACGCCTCGGGAGAGCCAGATGACGATTGCTGATAAGATATCGAGACTGCCTACCACCAACCATGTCGTCGCAATTGTTCGCACTGCCGTCGATTTCTGCGACCGCGCGAAAACTTTGCCCCTGAAATCAAGATCCGGCATTTGACGATTTAACGATTTAACGATTTAACGATTCAACGTTAAAGTTTTTCCTCCATGGCTTCACCCATCAGAATACTGACTGCTGTCCCGATTTGCGACGGGCACGACAGTGCGATCAACACCATCAACCTGGAATTCATCCGGCACGGCATCGAAGTGATCTATCTGGGTTACCATCGCTCGGTCGGCGACATTGTCCGCGCCGCTATCCAGGAGGATGTGCGCGCCATTGGCATCTCTAGTTACAACGGAGGCCACATCGAATTCTTCGCTGCTGTCGTCGATCTTTTGCGGAAGAAAGGCGCGGACGACATCAAGGTTTTCGGCGGCGGAGGCGGCACCATCACGCATGAAGACGCCGCAAGTATGAGACGCAAAGGTGTCGACGAGATTTTCTTTGCCGGCACATCCCTGGAGGACATGGTCCGATTTGTCCATCGCGAGTATGACAAACCCCGGAGGCGACGGCTTCTTGCAAAATCGTCCGATCAGGGGCTCGCGCATAAGCTCACGAAAATTGAAGATGCGGCGCAAAAATCCAAAAAACGTCGAAGGACGTTTAATCGCCGTGAAGGTAAGATCGAACATCGAACGTCGAGAGTCATCGGTTTTACGGGCCCGGGCGGCGCGGGAAAGACCACGCTCATCGATGAACTCGTACTGCGGCTACTCAACCGTTATCCGAATGGGCGCGTTGCAATTTTATCCCATGATCCTAGCGTCGTCGGCCAGGGTGCTCTGCTGGGCGATCGGGCCACCATGATCAACTCGCAGGACGATCGCGTATTCATGCGCAGCATGGCGACTCGTGGACAGGCCGGTGGGCTCTCACCCGCCACACATGATTCTCTCGCGCTGCTGGCGCAGTCAAATTTCGATTACGTTATCATCGAGACGGTGGGCACTGGTCAGGAGGCGATGCCATTCCAAAAAAATGGAATTGTGGATTCGACCGTGCTGGTGATGAATCCGGATTACGGGAGTCGGTTACAATTGCAAAAAATCGTCATGCTTGATCTCGCGGACATCGTCGTGGTCAACAAGAGTGATCTTCAACGCGCGCGCACTGCGCACACTGAAATCGAGCAACGTCTCGAACAAAACCGAAGACGCCAGCAGCTGGTCGATACGGTCGCAAAACGGCACCGTGATCCTGGTGTCGACCGGTTGTTTGAGTTAATTTCGAATGGATCTGTAGCGGTGGTCCAAGATCGCCGAAAGAAAAAAGGACGGCGCTAATAAAGCGCCGAAAGAACGAGCATAAGATGAGCAAACTGGGGCAAGTCGTCGAATCGGTCGAAAAGTATAACAAATTCGTTGTCGATCAGGTAAAGCGCGCGCGTGCCGATCAAAAGTTCGGACGCGATCTGCTTGGACGCTGGAACGACGTTAAAGCAAAAATCCCGGTCGTACGCACGCCAACCGGTTTGCCTTTGCCGCGTCTTGCGTTGCCAGAAATCGATGAGCCGGGCGAAATAGCACGCTACATTTTCGGCGAAGGTTTGCCGGGTGAATTTCCGTATTTAAATGCGGCTTATCCGGAAATGTATCTCGAACCTGTCCGGGAAGTCGAGAGCTTCGAAAAGAATGGCAGTAGCGTTGGTAAGAAACCCATCCCCCAGGCGGAGGAACCGACGCGCCTGTTTTCTGGCCTAATGCTCGCAGAAGATACCAACGAGCGTTTTCATTATCTCACACGTCACCAGCGCACACATCGGCTCAGCACCGCATTCGATGGGCCGACGCTCTACGGCCTTGACAGCGATGCTGACGGTGTGTTCGGAAAAATCGGCGAAGGCGGCGTCGCGATCGACACGGTGGAAGACATGGTGCGGCTATATGACGGATTCGATCTCGGCTCACCAAATTTTTCTGCTTCAATGACCATCAGCGGCCCGGCGCCGATGATCATGGCGATGTATATTGCCGCGGCCAAACGGCGATTTGGTCCAAAGGTTGTTCCGAAGCTGCGGGGCACGGTTCAGGCCGATATTTTCAAGGAAGTTCAGGCACAGAACGAAGCCATTTTCCCGATCGAACCGTCGCTGCGATTTCTGACCGATATGGTGGAGTTCACGACGAGCGAAATGCCGCGCTGGTATCCGATTTCCATTAGTGGTTATCACATCGGAGAAGCGGGCTCGACTCCCGTGCAGCAGGCTGCTTACACGCTCTCAAATGGATTTGCCTACGCCGAAATGTTCGCCGCGCGTGGCATACCGGTCGATCAATTTGGGCCGCGTCTCTCGTTCTTCCTCGATTGCGGACTGGACGCGGAGTATATCGCGCTCGCTCGTGTGTCCCGCCGCCTTTGGGCCATCGGGATGCGCGATGTGTTCGGCGCAGGCCCCAGAGCGCAGCTTTTGAAATTGCACACGCAAACCAGCGGTCGCTCGCTGATAGCAGCTGAGTTCAAAAACAATCTCACACGCACCGCTGCCGAATTGATGCTGGCTTATATGAACGCCACGAATTCGTCGCATTCCAACAGCGCGGATGAACCTTTCACTACGCCGAGCGAAGAATGGATCCGACTCGCCGCGCACGGGCAGGCGATTTTACTGGAGGAGTCCGGCATTTTTAAACATACAATGAACATGCTGAGCGGTTCGCCGGGGATGAAAGCTGTCGAACGCGCAGTAGAAGCTGCGATCCTCGCCGAATTCCGTGAGATTGAACGGCTTGGAGGCGTACTGGCTGCTGTGGAAGATCGCTATCAACGAAGCCAGATCCAAAACGCTGCGCATCGTTACGAACAGCAAATTTACGATGGAGTTCGGCCAATCATCGGATTGAATCGGTACCGCGACGGCGATGACGAATCTCCGGAGGTCAAACTGGTGCGGACGCCGCGGACGAAACAGCAGTTGCAAGTCGATCGGCTTCGCAAATTCAAAAAGAAAAACGCCGACAAAGCCAAGAGCGCGCTGGACAAGCTCGCTGCAACAGCCGATCGAGGAAAAAACATTTTTCCGGCCCTACTGGAAGCAGCCGAAGTCTGTTCGTTAGGCCAGATCACCGGGCGCTTACAGGAAGTGGTCGGTCGCTTCCGGCCGATGGTATAGGCAAGCAGAGTAAAATTCAGTCGGGGCATTAAGGCCCGCCTCCACTTTGTTTCCCGTATGCCCGGCAAAGCGTACATCGGTACCAGTGGTTGGAATTACAAAAGCTGGCGCAGCGGGTTCTATGGCGACACGCCACAGAAACAATGGCTTCGCTTCTGCGCGGAACGGTTCACAGCCATCGAGGTGAACGGCACGTTTTATCGATTACAGTCGGCAAACACGTTTGAGAAATGGCGGGATGAAACGCCGGATGGATTTTCGTTTGCGATCAAAGGGCATCGCTACGTCACCCACAACAAAAAGCTGGTTGACGTCGAAGAGCCGGTGATTCGTTGTCGCGATGCTGCATCGCCGCTTGGCAAACGATTGACCGCTGTGGTGTGGCAGCTTCCAGCGTTTTTAAAAAAGAACATCGATCGATTGGAACAATTTCTACAAACCCTGCGGCATTGGGAGACGACGCGGCATGCTATCGAGTTTAGGCACGAAACATGGTTTGATGACGAAGTAGCCGATTGCTTGACCAAACACGCGGTCGCGGTCTGCATGTCCGACGCGCCGGACTGGCCGATGTGGTATCAGGTTACAACGGATTTCGTTTACATCCGTTTGCACGGGCACACTCGCAAGTACGCATCCAACTATAGCAAGCCGTCTCTCAAGAAATGGGCAACGCGAGCTGAGAGCTGGTTAAGAGAAAACGGCGACGTGCACGTCTACTTTGATAATGATGCCGAAGGCGCTGCTCCGAAAAACGCGCTCACGTTGCTCGAAACGTTACGCTGAAAAGGTTTGGTAACACAGCCATCCTGGCTTGCGTTGCGCAGGCTTCGCAGCCTGCGAGCGACCATTCGGCAGGCAAGATGCCCGCCGGCCGAATCCGGCTGGAAGTCTGAGTTACAAGCGTTTTTGGCAATGCACGCAAAACCATGAAGTGCGGCCAGCGATCGTCGCTGATTTCAACGCGCGACCGCAGCGCGGGCATCTGCCACGTTTTTCACGATGCGTTAGCAGCCAGGATTTCGGAAAACGATTGGAATCGGTTTTTAACGCGATTGATTTCTCCAGAACACACCGTGTCGCACGAAACAACCGCGTGAGATCCTTCTCTCTCAAGCTGACGGTTTCAGTCGCTGGGTGCACGTGAGCGCGGAAAAGAATTTCATCGGCGTAAAGGTTGCCGATGCCCGCCAGCAACTGCTGGTTCAGCAAAATCGCTTTCACTGCGCCGCGATGTTTTCCAAGGATTGCTTTAAATTGCGAGAAACTAGTTTCGAGCGCGTCAGGGCCAAGGCCACGTGTTCGCAGAAATTCATCGACATCCTGAACCAATTCGACCTCGCCAAATTTTCGTTGATCGTCGAACGCCAGGCGGCAGCTGTTCGCGAAACGAAATATCACGCGCGCAGTTTTCGGCGCTATCTCTTCGTGTTTTAGGTACTCAAGGGAACCGGTCATTCCAAAATGCAATCGCAACCAGAGCTCATCACCGGCACGCACAAACAGATGTTTGCCATGACGCTGACTGTTGTCGAAGCGCCGTCCTTTCAGTCGTCGCGTCAGTTCACGCGCGGAAACGCGTTTCAAAACATACGAGTCCTGCACTTCGACATTGACGATCCGCTGGTGCAATGACGTGCTGTCCAGGTATCGTTTGAACGTTTCTACTTCGGGCAGCTCTGGCATCGCGCTAACGTTTGCACTTAGTTCAGGCGATGTCCCGCAATCAGCTCGATAAGTTTCTGCGACTATTAAAAGCTTCGCCTTCCAGCGCGGTGTTCAATCCGTGGTGGGAAGTGGATCGAGAAAACGACATCCGCCGAATTGCACCGATCATCCGGCGCCAACAATTGCGCGCTTACCTGCAAGAACGCCTGGAACGCGTGAAGCTCGTAGTCATTGGCGAAGCGCTCGGTTATCGCGGTGGTCATTTCACCGGAATCCCGATGACTTCGGAACGTATGCTGCTCGGAAGACAAGCAGCCATTCTAGCGGCGTTATCTCAGCGCCGAAGTCGGCGTGCCTATTCCAGTGACAGCGGCCGGAGACCACCGCTGCAGATTCTTTCGAGCATTAAGTCACGCCGCACGAGCAAACCGAGTGTTTGCCCAGATGGTTTTTCGGAACCGACGGCAACGATTGTCTGGGGCGCGTTACTGAAGTTTGGCGTGCTGCCGGACGAGTTTGTGTTGTGGAATGCGTTTCCCTGGCATTCATTCGATCCGCATCGCGGGCTGTTGAGCAATCGTATGCCTAACAAGTCAGAGCAACTTTCCGGTCGCCCTGCGCTGAAGGCCTTCCTCGAATTATTTGCTTGCGAGCAAATCGTTGCGCTGGGAAAAATCGCTGCCGCGCAGCTTGAGGAACTTGGTTTAAATGCGCACTGCGTTCGCCATCCAGCATCCGGCGGTGCGAAACTTTTCCGCCAGCAAATCGCCAAGCTCGTGTACGAGGCAAGGTGATCTTTCCAAATTGCGCGGCGTGATATAAAACTCTTGTGCACCGAATTGAGGCAACAGATCAGAACTGTTGAAAACAAAAAATGAAAATAGATGAGGTCGGTTACTGGTCAGAGCTTAAGCTGGAAATCATCAAGAAGTACGCCGGTGCCTATTCACAGATACTCGCTGCACAAGAGCCCTCGCTTGAACATCAGTACATCGACGCATTCGCGGGAGCAGGTATACATGTCGCCAAGCGCACGGGGGAATTCATTCTTGGAAGCCCGTTAAACGCCCTCAATATCCATCCTCCATTCAAATATCATCATCTAATCGACTTGGATGGTGAGCGAGTCGAGTATCTCCGAAAGATCACTAAAGATCGCCAAGATGTGACCGTGTATGAAGGCGACTGCAATAGAGTGCTGCTCGAGGATGTCTTTCCGAAGGTCCGATATGAGGATTATCGACGCGCGCTCTGCATTCTCGACCCGTACAAGTTGAATCCGGACTGGACAGTTGTTGCGAAAGCCGCCGAAATGAAATCCGTGGAAATATTTTTGAACTTCATGGTAATGGACATGAACATGAATGTGCTCTGGAAGAATCCGAGCGGTGTTGCGCCGGCACAGATCGAGCGAATGAACCGCTTTTGGGGGGATGAGTCTTGGCGCGATGCGGCTTACCGTAGGGAGGACGACCTATTCGGCCATTATGAGGAAAAAACCGGTAACGAGGACGTTGCAGAAGCTTATCGACAGCGTCTCAGGAATGTCGCTGGCTTTAAATACGTGCCCCGACCATTGCCGATGCGAAACTCTGGTGGCGCAATCATCTACTATCTTTTCTTCGCGTCACCCAATGCAACTGGCGCTCGAATTCTTGAAGACATCTTCGAACGCTACCGCCAACGAGGCGTCCGCTAATGGCTGCGAGTTCTCACATAGAGTGGACAGAAGCGACGTGGAATCCGGTGACCGGATGTACTAAGGTTAGCGCCGGTTGCAAGAACTGTTACGCCGAGCGTTTGGCTTTGCGCCTGCAAGCAATGGGCAATCCTCGATATCGCAACGGCTTTACAGTCACGCTTCACGAAGATCTCATTGGGCTACCCAAGCGTTGGCGTGAGCCGCGACTCATCTTTGTAAATTCGATGAGCGATTTGTTCCACGAACACGTCCCGTTCGAATTCATCCAGCGTGTGTTCGAAACCATGCGTGCATGTCCGCTTCACACGTTCCAAATCCTGACTAAGAGAAGTGGTCGATTAAAAATGCTTGCTCCAAAAATCGATTGGCCGGCCAATGTCTGGATGGGCGTTAGCGTCGAAGATTCACGGATTTTGTCGCGCGTCGATGATCTACGAAAAGTCCCCGCCGCTGTTCGCTTTCTTTCTTGCGAACCTCTTATCGGTTCGATAGCGGAAATCGATTTGACAGATATTCACTGGGTGATTGTAGGCGGGGAATCCGGATGGGGCGCTCGACCAGTGAAAATCGAATGGATTCGAGAAATCTTTAAGGCATGTCGCAAACAAAAGGTTCCATTTTTCTTTAAACAGTGGGGCGGAGTCCGCAAAGACCTGACGGGTCGCTTGCTTCGTGGAAGAACCTACGACGAGATGCCAGCCAGAGCGGCGGCGTGAGGTTCACTCTTCTGGCGGTTCAGTCTTTTTGATCAATGCCGTCAGGAGGTCGATCGGAAGGGGGAAAAAGGTCGTCGTGTTATGCTCGCTGGAAATCTCGCGCATCGTTTGCAGGAAGCGCAGTTGGAGCGCAATCGGTTCCTTGCTCATCATCGCTGCGGCTTGCACCATTTTTTCCGCGGCCTGAAATTCGCCTTCGGCGTTGACGATCTTCGCGCGTCGCTCGCGCTCGGCTTCGGCTTGTTTCGCCATCGCGCGCTTCATCGTGTCGGGCAGCGCCACGTCCTTGACTTCAACCGCAGTGACTTTGACACCCCACGGTTCGGTTTGCCTGTCGATGATCTCCTGC
>DASTMV010000018.1:0-20896 GCA_035713885.1 Candidatus Udaeobacter sp.
TACAAGCTTGTCGAAGCAACTGGAGGCAGCCGGCATTCTGGAAAAGCTGTGGAAACAGAATCCCAAGCATCCAGGAGTCGTTCATTACCTGATCCATTGCTACGATTATCCTCAGTTTGCACAGCACGGACTCGCTGCTGCCCGAAGTTATGATTCCATCGCACCGTGGGTGCCGCACGCATTGCACATGCCATCGCATATTTTTACGCGTTTAGGTATGTGGGACGAATCCATTACTGCGAACCGCGCGTCCGCCGAAGCTTCACGCGCGTACGCGATGATGCGCCATCGCGATGCTACGGAAGCCGAAGAATTACACGCGCTTGATTACCTCGCTTACTCGTATCTGCAGGAAGCTCGAGACGCAGAGGCAAAGAAGATTGTGGATCTCGCCGCGAAAGTGCGAAAGACAAACCCAGAACTGGAATTCAGCGCTGCGTACGCCTTGGCCGCAATTCCAACTCGGTATGCGTTTGAGCGAAACGATTGGCTAGCAGCGGCAACGTTGACCATTCCAAATCTCCCACACTGGTCTTCGTTCCCCTTTATGGAGGCTCTCATTGAATATGGTCACGCGCTCGGATGCGCGCATACTGGTGATCTCGACGGCGCGCGTAAGGCGATCGCCCGGATGCAGCAACTGCGCGATGCGACAAAGGATCCGAAGTTTGATTATTTCAAGAGCCATTTGGATCTTCAAATGCGAGCGGCTTCGGCGTGGGTAGCAGCAGGCGACGGAAACAAAAATCAAGCTGTCGAGATGTTGCGTCGGGCCGCTGATGCCGAGGACATTCTCGGGAAACATCCTGTTTCGCCTGGTGCATTTGTTCCGATTCGCGAACAGCTCGGAAGCCTTCTCCTCGAGCTAGGGAAATCGAAGGAAGCGCAACATGAATTTGAAGCGGCGTTGAAAATTTACCCGGGTCGCTTCAGAGGTTTGTACGGAGCGGCGCAAGCTGCCGAGCAAACAGGCGACAATGCAAATGCAAACCGTTATTATAAGAAATTAGCCGCACAAACGTCAAAAGCCAAGCGTTCACGAGATGAACTGAATCACATTCGTGAATTCCTCTCCGCGCAGGGTAAAGCAGCAGATTCAAGGGACGTGGCAGTCGTTCGCGAGTAGCGATGCGAAGCGAGATTCTTCGCTTCACTGGGAATGAAAAGGTAAGATGAATTTGTGCCACCGTTTGCCATAACCGCTTTGGTTCTGATTCTCGCGCGCGGCGTCGGCGAACTGTGGCTGAGCCGGCTGAATCAACGCCACGTGTGTGCGCATGCGAATCAAGTGCCGTCTGTATTTGTCGGAATGATTGACGAGGCGACGTATCGCCGTTCGGCGGAATACACCATCGCAAAAAGCCGGTTCGAAGACGTCGTTACATTATTTGATGCGGGACTACTCATCACGATCCTGTTCAGCGGCGTTTTGCCGTGGGCATTTGGAAAATTCACGGCAGCTTTCGGTCCTTCGGTGCCGGCGATGGCTGCTTTTCTCTTCATCATTGGCGTCGCATTGAGCATCATCAAGTTGCCGTTCGACTGGTACGCGCAGTTCAAACTGGAAGAGCAATTCGGCTTCAACACGACAACCACTAAGATATGGGTGCTTGATCGAATGAAAGGACTTTTGCTCGCCCTGTTGCTGGGATATCCCGTCCTCGCGCTAGTGTTGAAACTAATCGAGTGGGCCGGCCCAACCTGGTGGGTTTGGGCAGCAACAGTGGTCATCGTGTTTCAGCTGCTTTTGTTGCTCATTGCCCCGTCGGTAATCATGCCGCTATTCAATAAGTTCACTCCGCTTCCGGACGGATCGTTGCGTAATCGGCTCTTTGCATTGGCAACGCGCGCCAATTTTCCAACGCGCAACATCGAAGTAATGGACGGCAGCAAGCGCTCCCTTCACTCCAACGCTTTCTTCAGCGGGTTCGGTCGTTTTCGGAAAATCGTGTTCTTTGACACTCTCATGGCGCAACTCACCGAGCCGGAACTGGAATCGATACTGGCGCACGAAATTGGTCACTACAAGAAACACCATGTATTGAAATCGATCGCCATCTCGATGCTCGGCATCTTCGTTGGATTTGGCGCGGTAGCGTGGTTGGCGCGTCAAGACTGGTTTTATCGCGCATTCGATTTCCAACATCACGCAGGCTTTGACGCGGTGAACGTTGTCCCTGCGATGCTATTATTTGCCTTGCTCGGGGGGACGATCACTTTCTGGTTTTCGCCAATCGTTCATATCTGCTCGCGGTGTTTCGAATATGAGGCTGATGCATTCGCGGCCGCGACTATGGGAGAGTCGCACAGCCTGATTCAAGCACTGCGCAAGTTGACCAAGAAAAATCTGAGCAATCTCACGCCCCATCCGCTCTACAGCGGCTTCTATTACTCGCATCCGACACTGCTTGAGCGGGAACAGGCGCTGCAATGAGCGGCGTAATTGGCACGGCTTTCGGGAGCAGGCGCCTGGCCTCCCCTAACAGCAACCGGAGCAGGTACCCGAGAAATGAAAATATCGGCCTTGACACGAGCGCTGCTACAACGTCGCTGTTCCGAAATGTCGAAAGTCATTGTCGTTGGCGCTGGAATTAATGGCGTTACCGCTGCGATCGAATTAAACAAACGAGGTCACAAAGTTGTCCTTGTCGATCCCGGGCCGCTGCCGCACCCGCTAGCGGCGTCAACCGACATCAGCAAGGCAGTGCGTACCGCATACGGTGCCGATGAAGATTACACAGTGTTGGCAGAACGATCGATCAAACTGTGGCGCGAATGGAATCAAGAATTTCGCCGTACGTTATACCACGAAGTTGGCGTGATGTTCGTTCGACGCCGCGAGATGACGCCGGGCGATTTTGAATACGAAAGTTTCCAGCTCCAGAAAAAACGCGGACTCAGGGTCATGCGAATGGATAGTCCCCAATTGTGGAAGCGTTTTCCGGCATGGAATCCGGAACTTCATAAGGATGGCGTCCTTGAGATCGAGGCGGGTTATGCGGAGAGCGGTCGCACCGTTGCAACATTAATTGAGCGCGCGAAATCTGCTGGCGCTGAACTGCAGGAAGGCGTGAGATTTTCACAACTGGACGAACGGGACAATCGGGTGAGCGGCATCGTACTGAGTGATGGACAGCGAATCGCCGCCGATTTCGTCGTCATGGCGGTAGGTGCGTGGACACCATACCTGCTTCCGTTTACAAAAAACTTTTTTCGCGCGACCGGCCAACCAGTGTTTCACGTCAAGCCTTCACAGCCAGAGATGTTCCTAGCGGAACATTTTCCAGTTTTTGGCGCAGACATTACAACGACCGGCTACTACGGTTTTCCAATCAATCGCGACGGTGTGGTGAAGATTGCTAATCACGGTCCCGGACGCGAGATATCGCCCGATTCCCCCGAGCGCGTCGTGACTGGCGATGACGAAGAGAGCTTGCGCGAATTTCTGGCCTCGACTTTCTCGTCACTCGCCGATGCGCCGATTGTCTACGCCCGCGTATGCATGTATTGCGACACACACGATGGACATTTCTGGATCGCGCCTGATCCAGAGCGCGAAGGATTGGTCATTGCCGCGGGTGACAGTGGACATGGATTCAAGTTTGCGCCCGTCTTGGGAGAAATCATTGCCGACGCAGTGGAACAAAAAGGTAACCCGCTGCTGGAAAAATTCCGGTGGCGACCGGAAGTGCACGCCGGAGCCGGCACAGATGTGGCGCGATCGAAAAGCAAGCTATAGCCGTCCTCGCCGTGCCGGCGATGCGCCAAAAGAACAAGTCGCGAATTCAGTGAGTGCGCCTGGTTACAGTGAACAGCTAGATCACAATGATTAAGGCGCAGTCGCCCTTCCTTGCGCTGCTTCTCTTTTCGGTTGGCGCCTGAGCAGCGTGATCTGCTTGATACGCGCCGAATCCGATGGGCTCCACGTCGCAACTTCCGGATCGTCTTTGAAAGCGTTATGAACGAGCCGCCGTTCGTAGGAATTCATTGGTTCAAGCTGGAGCGACCGGCCGGTAATGCGGACGCGTTCCGCCAGCTCGCGCACGCGCTGGACGATCCGATCTTCCCGCATCGAACGATAATGTTCGCAATCGACGATGACTTTTTCGGCGCTCTTGTCTCGGGTTTGCAGCAAACGATTTAATAGAAACTGAATCGCCTCGAGTGTTTCACCATTGCGTCCGACGAGTCGCCGGCTTTCCTCTGTGTAAATCTGCAGCGTCGGATTGCCGCCTTCATTGGTGGTTTCCTCTATGTCCACCACAAAGCCGAGGTAACCGAGCATGGTGTCCAACAGATCCTTCGGCGTCATCATCGTTTTCGTTTTCCAGCAGGAACAACTTTTTCGAGTGTCGGCATCGGTTGTCGTTTGTTTTGATAAAATTGCAGGATGCTGAAAAGATTTTGAGCGGTGTAATACAATGCCAGAGCCGCCGCGAAATTGTAGCAGAAAAATAGAAAGATCAGCGGTGTAAACATCATCATACGGCGCTGAGTGGGATCTCCCGTCTTGGGCGTCATCGCCATCAGCCAGATCTGCGTTGCCGCCATTAGCAACGGAATGATGTTGATCGGCCATCCGAGGAGAGGGAGATGCGCTACGGTGTCCGGCTGCGAAAGGTCTTGTACCCAAAGGAACTTTGCATTTCGCAGTTCCACGGCTTGGGCCAGCATCTGGTACAGCCCGAAGAAAATTGGAATTTGTATCGCCATGGGCAAACAACCGCCGACTGGATTGATGCCATATTGCTTGTAAAGCTTCATCACTTCCTGGTTCATGCGTGTTGGATCGTCTTTGTACTTCTCACGCAACTCCTGCATTTTCGGCCCGAGTAACGCTGTCTTGCGCATCGTTTGATTCGCTTTACTTTGGAGCGGCCAGAGCACCAGCCGAACGACGAGCGTCAGCACCAGAATAGAAAGGCCATAACTCTTCACCACGCTGTGAATCGTGTTGAGAAAATTGAGCAAAAATTGGCTGACCACCTTGAAGACGCCGAAATTCATGATCTCCGCTTCATTGCGTTCGAGCTGGGAAAGCCGGTGATAGATTTTTGGGCCTGTCCATATCTGGAATCGTTGCTTATAGGTTTGACCCGGCTGCAATTGAAAACCGGGCATGCGCATAGCGCCCTCGATGCCGACCATGTTCGGCTGGGCCGATACTTCGAACGAATGACCCCAAACGCCGACAGCTTTCGCGTTCAAAGGCGCGATGATCGTGGCGAAAAATTGATCCGTCACCGCCGTCCATTCCGCTCCCGCCAGATTCTCCTGGAAAAATGGTTGCGGTGGATGAGCACCCAAGCCGAAAAAACCACTGCCGCCTTGGAACGCGCTCACATTCCTGTCTTTGGCTTTTCCATTCACGCACCAAACAAGTCGCGTGTAATACGGGTAATCGCGGGGATGAATCGGTGCTGCCGAACCAAGGGCGACGAAATAATCAGCGCGCGTGTACGGCTGTGCGCCTGCATCTATTATTTCGAGGTCCAGCTGTACGATGAAATTGTCCTTCTCGCTTGTTTTGGGAAGAGAAAATTCCTTTCGAATTGTGATGCCGTCGGGCGTGGTTCGCTCGCAGCTGATGCTGCTGTCGGATTTTCGCGATAATGCAAATTCCGGAAGCGCGGGTTTTACGGGGTCATCAACAATTGCGCCAATGGGCGTGTGCTTTGGCGAATTCAAAGTCACCCGCCTGGCGTCTTCGGCGATGTGATTTAGCATCATTGCTTCGGTGATGCCGCCGCCACGATTCGTCAGGTGTAACTCGACGTCTGAATTGCGCAGCGTCTCGATCTTTCCGGTAAAGTCCGAAACCGATTCAAGGCTCGTCGGCGCAGTTTCCGGTGTCGCTATCGGCGATGGCGAAGGTGTGGCAATCGCTTGAGTTACTGCAGGGGAAGCCTGAGACTGTGCGCCATTCACTGTGGCGGACTTTGGCGCCATCTGTTTTGCGAGATAAACCTCCCAAACGATCAGGCCGATTACGCAAAAGCCGACAACAATCCACGCTGTTCGATCCATAAATTTGATTTTGCACGATCAAACGCAACGACGGATGTCTCTCTGAGATCCGCCAACTCGCTGCAGCGGCACCGGGTCGTACCCCTGTCCGCCCCACGGTTGACAGCGCCCCAAGCGTTTAAGTCCCAGCCAGCTCCCGCGGCGGACTCCATGTGTCTCCACTGCTTCCAAAAAATATCTCGAACAGCTAGGAGTAAATCGGCAGCCGCAACCAGCCCCGCACAGCAGACGAAGTACTGGCGAAAGTGTGCACTGATAAAGCCGAATGGTAAAACGAACTAGTCCGAGCATCAGAGCAGAATAGAAGCGCGCCTCGCGAGGCGCAACACTTCATGTTCCAAGGCGCTATATGTGGCAGTCGTCGCTTCGTTCCTAGCAACTAGCACGAACCAAACCCCTCCTCGTAATTCGTGCTGGTGCTGTCGCACAATCTCCCGTAAACAACGCCGGATCCGATTGCGAATGACCGCTCCACCGAGCCGGCGAGAGGTAATAAATCCTACACGCCATTGGTTACACTTCTCGATCGGTAACGCACTTAATATGAGGTGCCGGCCGCGGCGCGTGGCGCCGCTTCGTTTCACGCGTTCATACTGTGATGCATGCGTGAGGCGGCGTGCTTTAGGAAATGAAAATGAACTTCGAGGCGCCATCTCAATCGGCAGTGATTGTGTAAGATCGGCTGATCTTAAAACTATAAATGTTAGCGATCGCAGCGTCTGACGTGCGAGCTCGGTACATGAGAACTTTTCCCCCGAAATTCGGCGGAAGAGTTCTCAAAAAATCCTGGGCAGCCTAAGATCCAGGTGACTGGGCCGGAGATTCCGCTGGCGATTCGGTGGTTTCGGCTGGCGATTCTGTAGTCGTAGCGGGAGCCTCCGTTTCAGCAGGACTGGTCATTTCAGTCGTGGCAGGCGGTGGAGTCGTTGGAGTCGGAGTTGCCGCCGGAGCGACTGTTTCGGTTTTTTGCTCGCACGCTGCGAGGAGCGCGGCACCGGCTAGAATGCAGATGTATTTCTTCATATTTGGAAACGCATATTGCTTTAATTGATCAATCGCAGCAAGCGCAGTTTTTTAGGCCACACAGATTAGGCTTTTGAAACAAATGGCTCGTGGTGAGCACTAAAGCGGTGACTGCCAAGCGAGTCCATGCGCCTCGGCGACCGCCCGACAAGTCAGCCGGCCATCGCGAGTATTGATTCCTCCAACCAATGCCGGTTGCTTTTTGCACGCTTTTTCAAGACCGCATTCGGCCAGTAACTCGACATAACGATATGTCACGTTCGTAAGTGCTTGCGTCGCTGTGCGGGCGTACGCCGCTGGCATATTTGCCACGCAATAATGCGTCACGCCTTCCTCCACGTAAACTGGATCGAGATGTGTTGTCGGTCGCGAGGTTTCAGCGCAACCGCCCTGATCGATCGAAATGTCTACAAATACGCTGCCACGTTTCATCTTTCGCAACATTGCGCGGGTAACCAGCTTCGGCGCTTTGGCTCCCGGCAACAGCACCGCACCCACGAGCAAATCGCAACCGGGCATTAATTCCTCCAAATTTGCCTGATTCGAATACAGCGTGTGAAGGTTGTCCATCGCCACATCGAGAAATCGAAGGCGCTCAACATCGATATCAAGAATTGTGACATCCGCGCCAAGACCCTTGGCCATGCGCAGCGCGTTTACCCCGGAAGTTCCTCCGCCGACGACGACGACGCGCCCTGGTAACACTCCCGGCACGCCACCCAGCAAAACACCACTTCCACCGTTGTACTTGGCGAGGAAATTAGCGCCCATCACTACAGACATGCGGCCAGCGATCTCGCTCATCGGTTCCAATAACGGCAAACGGTGGTCCACTTGAATCGTTTCATACGCGACGCCCGTCACGCCTGATTTCAGCAATGCCTCAGTGAGAGCTTTGCTTGCAGCCAGATGAAGATAGGTAAAAAGAATTTGGCCCGTTCGCAACAACGCAAACTCGGCTTCGAGAGGTTCCTTGACCTTAACAATCATGTCGGCGCGCGCGAAAACTTCTTTCGCTGCCTGAACGATCTCCGCACCGGCTTTAACATAATCCTGGTCGGGATATCCCGAGCCAACGCCCGCATCTTTTTCCAGCAGCACAGAGTGACCAAGTCGGGTGAGTTGATTCACACCGGACGGCAGAAGGGCAACGCGCTGTTCTTGTTCTTTGATTTCTTTTGGGACACCGATAATCATGTGCGAGATGTGAGTGATTAGTGAGAAGTAAGAGATAGAATCAAGCTAAATTACTTCTCACGTCTCACATTTCATCTCTGCCATCAATTTAACGAAGGATCATCCGGGGCGGCAGCGAGCATTTTGTACCACGGACCCAGCGTGCGCATGATGTCGAACCAGAGATTTGGCATGCGATCAAGTTTCAGCAGCGAAGGGGTGGCCTTTTGCACAAGCCAGGCTTTTTGTTGGACCTCGGCTTCAAGCTGGCCAGCTCCCCACCCCGCGTAGCCGACAAAAGCACAGACTGTGAGCATATTCTTCTGCCCGCCTACGTCTCTCGATTCCTCCAACGACATGTTGCGATTGAGTTTCACACCTGCCCCCTTCTGCCACTCAAACACCGCAAACATCAGCTGGTCTTTCGCGACCGGACCGCCCAGAAACACTGGAACAGCAGCGACAGCGGTGGGTGGCATTTCCGATAGCAGTTCGGCCACTGGTTTGTCGAGCGGCCGATTGACGATCACACCCAGCGCGCCTCCCTTGGGATCGTGCTCGGAAACGAAAAGTACCGTCCGCCGAAAATTTGGATCGAGCATATTCGGATGAGCAATCAGCAAGGAACCGGCGAAATTGCGCAACAACCGTTTATCGCCCAAATCACGCATGGCCAAACTAGAAACCGCTACGCGCTCTGCCGCAAGCTTTGGATCGCGCGTTTATCGCAGATTTTTTAACTCTCCCGGCTTGTGCTTTTTGCGTAATCGCGTGAAGAGCCGGCAAAAAAACATTTTTGTGCAAATTTTGTTTGCCAGCAGGCGGAACCTCGCTTACTAGGCTGGAAAGTTTTCAACGATTGTTCTGGGGGGAACAGCCGCCCTTCACGTCTATCGGGCGTGGGGGGCGGTAATTTTTTTGCAGCAGACATCTGCCTATTTGTTCTTGCGCGAGATCATGCTCTTGCTCGATTGCGCCTGAGAAGGAGCGCGCAACGTCCAACCTCAGACAGCCAATGTTGAAATCAGGAAAATCGCACCGTTTCTCGTGGCCAATCGCATTCACCATCGTTGCGCTCATTGTCGCAATCACGATTAATTTCATTTTTTTACGTCTTGAAAGCTGGCCGGCGCGCACAGCGCGACAGGGCAGCGCTGAACTCGAGAGACTTGGCAACAGCCTGCGCGCAGTTTTTGTGGAGATGGTGCATGTCCAGCCGCGCATTACGATCAACAACCGCGTCTACATTGAACAGACGACGCCAAGAAGCGAACTGGTCGTTCTTTCACGACGCATCGAAGTCGAACACGAACTGCTCCACACATGGGCCGGCAGCTCCAAGCGTGTGAAACTGCGCGGCACCTTCGTTGCTAAAGCCGGGTTCGATTTACAGCAGGGCACTTCGATCAACATTCAGCCAGCCGAAATCATTGTGCAGTTTCCACGCGCTCAGATCGTAGGAATTGAGCAGGAACAAGTGGACGTCCTTGCATTTGAAAATGGACTATGGAACCGCATTTCGGGGCAGGATGTTCAAAGTGAATTGTCGGTCCTGCCTCGACTGGCACGGGAAAAGGCAGCAAAAAGCGGCCTGCCGGCAGAAGCTGAGCAAACCTTCCGGCGACAACTCGAAGACCGGATCCACACGCCGCAGCCGTTGCATTTGGTCTTCGAAAATATTCCGGAGACAAAATGAAATGATTGACAAGGTTCAAATCTCGAGAGGTAGAGCAAGTTCAAGAAATGAATGCGGAACTGAGCTCAAAAGCACTGCCAGAGACTTGGTCAGTGAGCATCATCACTATTCGTCACTTGTAATTAGTCGTTCATTAATCTCTAAACGCTGGAAATGCCCTTGAGGAATCGCGTCGCCCTCAGTGTTCTGTTGCTTCTGCTCCTCGTCGTTTTGACGATTGCGCTCGCACCACTTGTTATTTCTAATGGCGTTCGTCTGTGGGTCTGGTGGTCTGCCCGGCAGGAGGGGTTCGTTGCCGCGATTGACAAGGTCGAGGCGCCATTTCTGCGTCCGATCATGATTCGTCAGCTTCGCGTCCAAAGCACCCGTGATAACGCAGTTCGCGTGGATGTCATCGTAACCGACGCCCAATTTAGTTTAAATCTGAAGCACATCCTTCTGCACACCGGCGGCTACGGTATTCGTAATCTCTCCGTTGGAGAACTTCACGTGGAACTGCACCGCTCGGCTCCCACCGTGTCGGCATTGAGTGAGCGCGGTTGGGCAACTCTCCATCGGTTGCTGCCGCAAAACGTGAGCATTGCCAAACTGGAAATGCGCATCGAGAACGGGCCGACTTTGACCTTGCTGCGGAATGCTTCCCTCTTCGCTTACGAGACTGAACCCGGCCGCTTCACGGCTACCGAGCTCATGATTGCTTCGCCCTGGGTGCGCCAAACCTTTTCTCAATTACACGGAGCAACTCACTGGGAAGCCAACCGTCTGACTCTTGCTGGAATTACTTTGACGCACGGCCTCGACTTGCAGTCCGCGACGCTGGATCTCTCGCGTCTGGGGAACGAACGGCTGGGTTTCCAATTCGAGGTTGATGCTTTCGGCGGGAAATTGCGTGGAAATATTTCGCATGAGTGGCATTCCCAGGCTTCCAACTGGAAAGTTGCGGGAGGCGCAGCCGACCTTTCGCTCGCGCAAATCTCCGATGCGCTGGGCTTCACCGATAAAATTTACGGTCTGCTTCATGCCGGCAACTTCACTTTTCGAGGTAATCTGGTCGAACCCGATCGTGCTACCGCGTCGCTTTGGTGTGAATTGACTGGCCTCACATGGCGCGACCGCACCGCGGAAGCCATCATGCTCGGGGCAGCACTTTACAATCGCAAGATCGAGCTTCAGCAACTTTACATCCGGCAAAAAAGTAATCAGTTCACGTTGAGCGGCGAAGCTGCGCTACCTGCGAATTCCTCGGAATGGCTCACGCCTGATTTTCGGGGAAACGTTTCGGCATCGATTAATCAACTCGGTGAATTCGTTGCTCTTTTTGGTGCAAATCCAGCTGATTTCGCTGGGAAAATTAGTGCCGAAGGATCGATGGACACCCGGGGACGAAGAGTTGGCGGCCACGTGGCGATTCAAGGCGCATCGCTGACATTTTTCAACAACGCCGTCGACAATCTGGCTGCAAAACTGAATTTGAAAGCGACCGCGCTGGAGATCGAAGAATTCGATTTAACACGAAAGAACGATTGCCTCTCAGGCCAGGGCGAAATCGATCTCTCGCCGCAGCACAACTACTCTGGAACGCTCGACATCCGGACCGATGATTTGCGGGATTATTTACCCGATCTTCACGGATCACCTGGACAAAAATCGCGCGCAATTCCAGCAGAAGTTCAAGCGACAATCCAATCCAGCCGATGGGACATGCATGGCATCATCCATTTACCCAGCTCCAGCCCGGTTACTCTCATGGCGAATTTTGCCTTGCCCATCGGAATGAATTGGAGCGGGTTTCAAATATCTCCTCTAGAAATTTCGGCTGATTTTCCCGGAATCTTCCTCGCTTCAGTGCCCCGGTTTTTCGATCCGGAGATTTTTGAGGACGGAATTTTGAGCGGCAAAATTTCTCTCTACCAGACGCTTCAGCGTCCGCGCATCCTCGGCGATCTGCAGCTTATAAACGGTAAATTATCGAGTCGCAGTGGCTCCTTTTCCAATCTTACTGAGGCGAGCACCCGAATTATTTTTGATGGTAACCGTGCCTGGCTGGAATTTCTGAACCTGGCAACGAAGGACGTAGACCTTGCGCTTCGCGGAGACATTGATTTTGACGAGCTCAGCGATGTCCTAGTCAGAATCACTAGCCCGACGATGTTATTTGATCTCATCTTGTCTCCGATCAAATGTGTTAATACATTCGAAATCATACCGGTAACCCTGCCACTTGCGCCGGTTGCGACAGAACTGCAATTTCGCGGAGGTCTTTTCGGATCTGGCTGGAGAGTTACCTTGAAGGAAAATAATGCCATGCAGCCCTTCAGTTCGTCGCTGCTCGAAAGCACCCGTACTCTTCCACTCTGTTTCGGGACAGGTACGGAAGAACAACTGTTGACACTAGGTGTCGTTCGCGGTGGCGAATCTAGCTCTAAACCGCGCCCCAAAAGAATAAGAAGACAACGGTAGTTCAGTTATTGGTGTTGTTCGGCACCAGCCAGCGCGAAAGCCTCTCCTGCAAATCCGGCGTAAGATCTACGCGAAATTCCGAGCCTGCGTCCAGTTGCAACGAGTTGCCATTGCCGCGATCAAACAGCAATTGCACCGAGCGGGCACCAGGCGAACTGGCCAGAATGTTCCGGACCTGACGCAACTCATCGCCTGTTGTCGCGGTGGAAAATCGCAGAACGATCGAGGATCGCTGTGGCTGTTCCACCGACCTGTCGGATGCGCTATTGGGTTTTCCGGTGGCCATGGGTTTGATCTCCAAAGCTGTAGCGCGAAGCATTTCGTCCCGTCTATCCAGTGTTCCTTTTACTTCGACGACCCGGCCAGGCACCAGAACGTCGGATATTTTCAGATACAGCTCGTTCCAAACCACCACCTCGAGTACGTCCATGAGATCTTCGATCCATGCAACCGCAAACGGTTTGCCTTCCTTCTTCGTGAATTTTTTCTCTACCTCCACGATCGCTCCAGCGATTTTGAATTGCGCGCGATCGTCAAGCTCGCCTAACGAAGCAATCGGTCGATACTTTTTTGTCGCGAGAATTTCCATATACGTGTCCAGCGGATGCCCGCTGACGTAAAAACCAAGAAGCTCTTTTTCGTATGAAAGCTTTTCGTGTTCGGTCCAAGGCCTGATTGATTGCCGCCGGATGGCCGTAGCGGCGTGCGTTTGTTCGTTGAAAAGCGAAACCTGTCCGGCCGCACGATCACGCTGAGCTATTACCGACGCGCTCAGTGATTCATCGATAAAGGCGAACAGTTCTGCCCGGTCGCGGCTGGTAAAATCAAATGCGCCCGCTTTGATGAGGCTTTCCAGCATTTTGCGATTGGCCACACGCGAATCGAGCCGCGTGCAAAAATTCTCCAAGCAACTGAACTCGCCGGATCCTTCGCGCTCCCGTATTGCCATTCCCATCGCGGCCTCGCCGACGTTCTTAATCGCAGCAAGCCCGTAACGAATGCCCACAGTAGCGCAAACCTCTTTGTTTGCATTGTTCGACGCCGTAATTGGTAAAGATGCGCTACTTTCCGGCGTAAACTTCAATGCGCTCTTATTGACATCCGGCGGCAAAATGGAAATACCCATGCGTTTACATTCAGCTACGAACACGGAAATCTTTTCCGTGTTATTAATTTCGTTGCTGAGCAAGCCCGCCATGAACTCGACTGGGTAGTGCGCCTTTAAGTAGGCGGTGTGATAGCTAATCAGGCCGTACGCTGCACTATGGCTCTTGTTAAATCCATAGCCGGCAAATTTTTCCAGCAAATCGAAAATGGCATTCGCCTTTTTATCCGCGATTTTGTTCGTGCGCGCACAGCCCTCGATGAAATTCCTGCGTTCTTTTGCCATCTTCTCCTTGTCCTTCTTACCCATTGCACGCCGGAGAAGATCAGCTTGGGCAAGCGAATAGCCGGCGAGCTTGCTAGCAGCAGCCATTACCTGTTCCTGGTAAATCATCACACCGTAAGTGTCGGCGCAGATCTCTTCCAGCAAGGGATGCAAATATTTGATCGGAGAGAGACCCTTTTTTGCTTTCACGTATTCGGGGATCAGCTCCATTGGCCCAGGCCGGTACAATGCGATCAGCGCGATGATGTCATCGAGCTTTTTCACGCCAAACTGTTTTGAGAGACTTGTCATGCCGCCGGATTCCATCTGGAAAAGACCTATTGTTTCGCCTCGGTTGTAGAGAGCGAAGGCAGCAGCATCATCCAGCGGAATATTGTTCAAGGAAAAGTCTGGCCGTCGTTTCCGAATCAGTGCGAGCGTATCTTCGATAACCGTGAGCGTTTTTAATCCTAAAAAATCCATTTTCAGGAGGCCTAGGTCGTTCAAAGGGCCCATGGCGTACTGGCTGATCACGTCGTGGCCTTTCACGTCGCGACAAAGGGGGATGTAATCCGACAAATCCCGATCTGCGATGACCACGCCCGCCGCGTGTACCCCCGCGTTCCGCGACAGGCCTTCGAGGACTTTCGCATGCTCGAAGAGCTGTCGAGTAGCCGACTCCGAAGCGATCGCTCGTTTCAGTTCGGCATTTTTTTTCATCGCCGCATCCAGTGTGATGTTGAGCTCATTTGGAATCATCTTGGCAATGCGATCAGCATCGCGATAACTCCATCCCAGCACGCGTCCCACGTCGCGCACCACGCTTTTCGCCTTGAGCTTGCCGAACGTGATGATCTGCGCGACGCGACGATCACCGTATTTCTGACGCACATATTCAAGGACTTCTCCACGGCGCGCTTCGCAGAAATCTACGTCGATGTCTGGAGGCGAAACGCGATCTGGGTTTAAGAATCGCTCAAAAATCAGCCCGTACTGAAGCGGATCGATGTCCGTGATTCCAAGAACAAACGCGACAATCGAACCCGCAGCCGAACCACGCCCCGGACCAACGGGAATGCCTCTTTGTTTGGCGAAATGAATAAAATCCCAAACGATCAGGAGATAACTCACGAAGCCTGTCGCTTCCAAAACTCCCAGTTCGTACTCAAGCCGCCGAGTCAACTCTGGATCGCTCGTCGCGCGTTCACCGTAGCGGGCTCGCAAGCCTTGGTGGCAAAGCTGGCGCAAACAGTCTTCGCGCGTTGTCCCAGCAGGGACCGGGTATTCAGGATACTTGGAGCGCCCAAACTCAAGATCCAGGCGGCAACGATCGCCGATTTCGAGCGTGTTCGCGATCGCATCGGGGACATTACGGAACATCTGGCGCATCTCGGCCGGTGACTTGAAAAACAATTCCGGCAGATAATGCATCCTTGTTTCATCTTGCACCATTTTACCCGTGCCGATGCAAAGCATGACATCGTGCGCCTCGTGATCACTGCGACGCAAAAAATGCACGTCATTCGCGGCAACCAAGCCAACCCCTAAATCGCGCGCCATCTCCACCAGTTCAGTGTTGCACTTCTTTTGCTCTTCCATCCCATGGTCGTGCAATTCGAGGAAAAAATTTTCGGCGCCCAAAATGTCCCGATACTCTGCTGCGGTGTGTTTTGCCTTCTCAATATTGTTCGCCTGGATGGCGCTGTTAATTTCCCCAGCCAGACAGCCGCTTAATCCTATCAGGCCAGTCGAGCGCGCCGCCAGCAACTCCTTGTCGATCCGAGGCGCATAATGAAAGCCATCCAGGTGCGCCGTTGTGACCAGCTTTACGAGATTGCGATAACCCGTCTCATTTTCAGCCAGTAACGTAAAGTGATACGCCGAGTCCCGTCGCGATGGAGGACGGTCCTTATGCGATCCCGGCGCTACATAAACTTCGCAGCCGATGATCGGTTTCACCCCGGCTCGCTGTGCTTCCTGATAGAACTCAATTGCTCCAAATAGGTTGCCATGGTCGGTGATCGCGACGGCAGGCATATCAAATTCCGCCGCTTTGTTCATTAACTCCTTCATTCGGATACTCCCATCCAGCAGCGAATATTCGGTATGTAGATGAAGATGAACGAAAGAGTCGCGCGACATCAATTTTGAGTATTGAACGCGAAATCGATTTGGCAAATTCGCGAGGCATGTGAGGGAGTTTTCACTCCGAGCGAATCGAGGAATCCCGAAGCGATAGCAAAGATAATTGGGGAGGATCCTTCGACTTCGCTCAGCATGGCAGCGCGATCGCAAAAATTCGTGATTGCATTCGCTTCGTGCTGTTGCTATGAGAGCGCGTGCTGCGGATCGCTTTGATTGCAAAGCACCGCGCGTTCCCAAGTTTACATCGACATGAAAAAACTGGAAGCCATCATCAAACCGTTCAAGCTCGAAGAGGTCAAAGAAGCGCTCGCGGAGCTTGGCATCGAAGGGATGACCGTCACGGAAGTCAAAGGGTTCGGCCGCCAAAAAGGGCACACCGAAATCTACCGTGGCAGCGAGTACACGGTCGATTTTTTGCCAAAGGTTAAGGTGGAGGTAGTGATGGCGGACGATTTGATTGAAAAGGCTGTGAACGTCGTCGTTGGCGCAGCCAAGACTGGTAAAATCGGTGACGGCAAGGTGTTCGTGCTTCCGGTGGAACACGCGGTTCGGATTCGGACGGAAGAGATCGGCGAGAAAGCAGTGTGACGGTGCTCCGCGTCCTCAGTTGAACGGTTAAATATAAACCGTTGAAGCGGGGCGGGAATTTGATCATGTAACTACTTAACTCTTTAACTATCTAACCTCTTTCACGCTTCAATCCTTCAACGCCTCGAGGAAACTATGGCAAAAGACACGACTCCATCCGACGTCACTAAAATGATCAAAGACGGCAACGTGAAGTTGATCGACTTCAAGTTCACGGATTTGCTGGGCACGTGGCAACACTTCACAACCACGCTCACCGAATACAATGAGGAGATTTTTACAGATGGCCTAGGCTTTGACGGGTCGAGTATTCGCGGCTGGCGGGTGATCAATGCATCCGACATGCTTGTCATTCCGGATGCGACCACAGCGTGGATCGATGTTTTCAATGCCGAACCGACGGTGAGCTTGATTTGCACCATCGTCGATCCGATCACTCGCGAGCCGTACGATCGCGACCCGCGCGGGGTTGCCGAAAAAGCGGAGACTTATCTCAAATCAACTGGCATCGCAGATACCGCGTTCTTTGGACCCGAAGCGGAATTTTTTATTTTCGATGATGTTCGATTTGCAAACAGCGGCAACGCCTCATCATACGTCGTCGATAGCGTCGAGGGACATTGGAACAGCGCACGCGAAGAATTCCCAAACCTTGGTTACAAGATCCGGGCCAAGGAAGGCTATTTTCCGGTCTCTCCGATGGATTCGCTGCAGAATATTCGCAATGAAATGTGCCTGGAATTGGAGAAAGCCGGCGTGGCGATCGAGCGACAACATCACGAAGTAGCCACGGCTGGACAAGCCGAGATCGACATCCGCTTCGCACCGCTTAAGCGCATGGCGGACAACATGCAGTATTACAAATACATTCTGCGCAACGTCGCCAGGCGTCACAACAAAACGGTGACGTTTATGCCGAAACCGATTTTTGGTGACAATGGCTCTGGCATGCACACCCATATGTCGCTTTGGAAAGACGATAAACCCTTGTTTGCTGGAAAGGGCTATGCCGGTCTGAGTGAGACCGCTGTCTTTTTTATCGGCGGAGTTTTGAAACATGCGCCGGCGCTCACCTGCCTGACAAATCCGACTACCAACAGCTATAAGCGACTGGTTCCGGGATTCGAGGCGCCGGTAAATCTCGCCTACTCCGCCCGGAACCGTTCTGCCGCAATTCGAATTCCAACCTATTCACCAAGTCCAAAGGCAAAGCGTGTCGAGTTCCGAACGCCGGACGCCGCGGCGAATCCATACCTTGCGTTTTCAGCGATGCTTCTCGCAGGCCTCGATGGAATTCAAAACCGCATTGATCCTGGCGATCCGCTCGATAAAAACCTCTACGAACTGCCCCCCGAGGAACTCGCCCAGGTCGCCAGCGTTCCCGACTCGCTCCGTGGCGCAATCGAAGCACTGCAGGCCGACCACTCCTTCCTGCTGCGAGGCGACGTCTTCAACGAAGACTTCATCGCCAATTGGGTCGACATGAAACAAAAAGAATATGACGGGCTGCGATTGCGGCCTCACCCGTACGAATTCGCGATGTACTACGACGTTTGATGGTGGGGCTTGCGGAGTCAGCAGAGTAATCCATTTTTTCGTTTGCTATGAAGGAGAGAATCGTAGGAACGGGTGGCTCTGTTTGAGCAGTGAAAACGTCTCCTAAACAATTCGGGGCGCAGCGCTTCGGTTCGATTTGTGTTACTCACATCACCAGAGTTCCACGCAATACTTCAATCGCGTAGCCACCCACTCGAACATTGGTGACGTCCTTCCCTTCCCTCGTTGCGCAGACGTACAATTCGCTTGGCCGCCGGCATTCTATGCCCTGACGAATCAATACCTGTTCATCGCTGTTCGCGGCTCCATGTTGTACCATCCAACTCGCAGCACAGCCTGCCGCAGATCCTGTGGCCGGATCTTCGCCGCCGTAAAAAAACATTCGGGCTCGAGCTTCAATTCGGTCCCGGCGCCGCTCTGGACATAGAAAATAGAAAAAACTCGCTCCGCTTTTCTTTAGAAATTCAGCGGCCTGAATGTAACTGAATTTTAGATTCGAGAGCGTTTGTCGATTGCGGAACGGCACTATCGTGAAAGTCAACCCCGTCGAGACCGACTGGATTGGCCATTCCGAAGAAATTTCGTCAACCGGGATTCCAATCACACGAGCGATCTCTTTTCGAGAAAATTCACGTCCGAACTCAGGATCGCGTTGTCGCATTTCGCCGAACACATGACCGTCCACTCGCTCGTGACCTGCATTACCCGAATCCGCAATGAAGCGCACTGGAATTCTTCCCACCCTCAAATCGAGCTTGATCTCGGTGGATTTCTTGAAGTTCGATTGCGATGCAAACAAGTGCAGCGCAGTACCGAGCGTCGGATGTCCCGCAAACGGCAACTCCTGCTCGACCGTGAAAATCCGAACCTTCTTTCCTTCCCGAGCTTCAGTAGCGGTGTTGCGCGGCAAAACAAAAGTCGTTTCCGAAAGATTCATCTCACGCGCCAAAGCTTGCATCTCCTCGTCACTCAATCCTCGAGCGTCGCTGAAGATAGCTAGCGGATTTCCCGCGAGTGGCACCTGGGTGAATACGTCCAGCTGAACAAATTTGTAGTTGCGATCCGCCATGACAACATTCATGCATAGGCCACTCGAACCATGCAACCCCGCGTTAGCGCCAAATAACGCAGGTGTTACGAGATGCTTAAGAAATGATCGCGAATCACGAGGCCCGATTAAACTAGTTAAGGATCGGGGAATTCGGACGGCACTAGCGAGTTCGGGCCTGATGGGCTGGTTGTATTTGTTCCGGTTGCCCTGGCTGACGGCTCGGCGCGCTATCGCGGTAAAACAGTACCCCGTGTGCGCGTAGATTGCTGACGAGCGCGTGCAGATCGTTCGCCAGTTGTTGATCATTTAGCAGCGTTGCAACCAGGCCCTTTCCCTGCATGGCGCTACGCAAAACCTTGCGAGTGTCCGCGATCGCACTCTGTAGGCTATCCGCGGCTTTTTTTGCGGACGCCATTGTTGAGTCCGCCTGCTCGATAACGCCGTCCAGCTTCTTGGAAGATCTTGCCAGCGCACTGGTTGCCTCGTTCAGATGTTCCATACTTGCCTTCAAGTTTTCCATGTTTTCCGCTGACAGCGTCTCTTCATTTAGTCGGGTCATAGTCGTGTCGACCTTTTGCACCGTTCCGCGAAGATCATTGACGAGCGCGCCGCCTTCGCGTGTGAGATCGCTCATGCCCGTCTCCCGGGCGCCATTAATAAATGCATTCGGTGCCAGGTAAGCTTTCGTTTGCCCGGAAGGCATGATGACATTCACAAACCGATCACCAAGCAAACCTGAACTTCCGACGGTGAATTTGGTTCCTTCAGGGATCTTAATATAATCGTAGATTTTCAGCGGCACAGCCACACCACCACCATCTCTCAGTAGCTTCGGGCCGTCTGCGACTTTTCCAATTCTCGCCCCAGCGAGCAAGACATCGGTGCCTTTCAACAATCCGCCTGCATCGTCAAAGCGAACCGTGAGGTTGTAATACGTCTTGAAACCCTCTCCCAGCCTGCCGAATTGTACTAATAGCGCGCCTAACATCGCCAATCCAACAAAAACGAAAATGCCGACTTTTAATTCCAATCCTTTTTCGTGACGATTCATTTGAGATAGTATTGTCGGTTTGCAGGCGTGTTTCGCAAGGCAGAGGCGGTTCACGCGAAGCGACCGTAAGAATTTGGGAGCTTAATCCCCCGCACTTTCGGATCGCCCGAGCAGGAAATCCTGGATTAGCCTGTCGGTTGACCGCTGAAGCTCACTCGGCGTCCCGTGAAAATAAATACGGCCCTGGTGCAAATATGCTATCCGGTCCGCTACATCGAAGGCGCTCCTCATGTCGTGTGTAACAACGAGGCTGGTCATGCCAAACCGCTCCTGCAATCGACGAATTAGGCGATTGATGCTGTCCGCAACCACGGGATCTAGGCCGGCAGTAGGCTCGTCGTACAAGACGCAGGAGGGCCGCCGAATAATGGCGCGGGCGAGCCCAACGCGCTTTTTCATTCCGCCACTCAAACTTTCGGGCATTTTTTCTTCCTGTGCCTCCATTTCCATGACTTCGAGCATGTGCGCGACTTTCTCACGCAAGACTTTCGAATCGCGCTCGCCGGCTTCGCGCAACGGAAAAGCGATGTTTTCCGCCACCGTCATGGAATCGAAGAGAGCGCCACCCTGAAAAAGAATTCCGACTTTTTTGCGGATCTCCCCGAGTTGGCGCTCAGTCATTCCAGTAATGTTCTGGCCCTGAATCCAGATTTCTCCCGAGTTCGGTTCCATCAACCCAACCAGATGCTTAAGCAATACGCTCTTCCCTCCGCCGCTCCGTCCGATAATGGCAAGAGTTTCACCGGTCCGCAC
>DASTMV010000019.1:0-42741 GCA_035713885.1 Candidatus Udaeobacter sp.
TGTCGCCACTTCATAAAAGCGTTCTGCGAGTAAGAAAGGAACGCCATGAAAGTCGCGACAAAGCGTGCTTTGTCTTTTTCAGACAGCGCCCCGTAATCCTTCAACCCGTCGATTACGACCTGCGACAGTGACTCGTCGGAGGCGAGCAAATGGTACCAGCTGGCAAAATGTTCATGCACGGATTGAGCGGTAGCAGCGCGCACTGCGTTCGTGTTTTGTCGGATCTGTAATGCGACGTAGATCAACGAAATCACCACCGCGATCGCGCCGATGACTTGTCCGATGTTAGCGAGATCGTTGAGGCTCATGCGTCAGAGGTCAGTTGTAGGGCAAGCGCTCCGCTTGCCAAACCAAAAAGCGGCAGGCGGCGCGCCTGCCCCTACAATTCAGGTGCGCCTTTCACTTGCCTTTCGTACTCCGCGGCATCGAAGTGGCCGCTCGATTCCGCGATCAAGCCGTCGTTGTCGATCTTCCAAAGTTCGTAGCCGCTGATGTGAACGCGTTTTCCAGTTCCGCCGGGTCCGGTGTTCGTTCCAGTCAGCGTCCAATGGAAAACTGTTGCACCTCCGCGGGATTCGAGTTTGTCGAATGTCACGATCATGTCCGGGAATGTTGTCATGAACGCTTGGGCTTCCCTGCCAATAGCCGCGCGTCCAATCGCGGGCGGCCCGTTGTTGATGCTAATCGAACCGTTCTCGGCGAAGAACGCGGCAACTTTTTTTGGATCCTGGCTGCGCCACGCTTTGGCGTAACGCTCCGCGAATTTTTTCAGTTCAGAATCGTTCATTCGTTTTTCGATGGCGGGGCTGTCGTAATCAGATCATAGCTTGAGTAGGCAGTTGGCTTTTCGCCCCTCGCGATCATTGCGTCCACGACACCGGCAAACTCTCCCGTGTGCCAGTGTCTTCTCGTTTGCCACCATTGTTGCGCACCGGGATACGCAATCAAATCTGTCATCGTGCGTTCGACTTCGCCCCATAATGGGGCCGGGAGCATCCCGTGACGATGCGCGAAGTATATCGCCTGACATTATCGGAGGTGCGATTAAGAAAGGCGCTGAATTGGGCTTTCGAGACCGGGTCAAGATCCTGGAACGACTGCATGCCACGGAGATAAATCTGCGCTGAATTCTCGATTTTGATGGAAAGCGGACATTGCGTCGCCCCACCGCGAAGTGAGCTCATTCACCGCGGATTGCCGTCGCTCTTGGGTTTGCGCTCAAATTTGCAGGGCAAGGTAAATCAACGATGGAATTCCGACTACGACCGCCGCCAATTGGCCGAGCGCGGTCAGCATTTCCCAGTTCATACTCTCGGAACAATTACTGTTCTGACGTGATCGATGGAATTCTCAAGTGCGTCCAGTGCCGCATTGATTTGGGCCGCGTCGAGATCAATGACGCGCAATGCCTCTGTCGAAAATTGGAGTTTCCCAGCGCGCGCAAATTCGATGAGTGTTGGAAGTTCACTCGAGAGATGATCCGAGACGCCGACGATCTCCGCCTCTTTGCTAATCAATTCCGTGTATGGAAAGATTGCCATGGATTCCACGGTTAACCCGACGAGCGCAGCGCGCCCGAGAGGACCGAGGCAGAGCGCGGCTTGTCTCATTGTCTTAGCAGAACCGATCAATTCGAGTGCCACATCAACTCCTTTTCCAGCCGTTGCTTCTTTGATCTGCTCGACCGGATCTGTTGCTTTGGCATCGATCGCAATAGCTCGCATGCTTGCGGCTGTCGCCAACTTGGCTGGATTGATTTCAACAACGTAGATTTGCCTGCAGCCTAGCGCACGAGCCAACTGCACCGCTGAAAATCCCAATCCGCCAAAACCAAAGATCGCCACAGACTCACCAGGTCTAAGCCGTGCCTTGTTCAAAGCATGTAGCGCAGTCGCCGACGAGCACATCATGATCGCGCCGATTTCAAATGGAATTTCGTCGGGCAGCCGAAATGCATTCGCATCGGGAACTTTGATGAATTCCGCGTAACCGCCGTCGCGATGTTTGCCGATCATCTGCCCATTGCAACAGAATTGCTCCAAGCCGCGCATACAGAACTCGCAACTTCCGCACTGCACCAAATAGTGTACGCAAACGCGGTCGCCCGGTAAGAGACGCGTCACCTTATGGCCGACTTGCTCCACGCAGCCGGCGATTTCGTGACCAAGCGTTAGTGGCGAATGAGTGATCTTGGAAATGCCAGCCCGATAATGCGCGTCCGAGTGACAGATCCCGGCAGCGGCGACGCGAAGCAAAACCTCGGACGGACCGATTTCCGGAATTGGAACCTCTGCATCCGTTAATGGTTTTCCGATCTGAGTGAGCTGTACCGCTCGCATGGTCAGAAGTCCCTTACTTATCACTCCTACCTTGTCACTACTGTAAGTGCTCGAATGAGATAGCAAATCTCCTAAACAGCGCTGTGATGTTGAGCGAAGCGAAAGACCTCTGATATCCGTGCGCTTGGGTCAAACAAGGATCAGAGATCCTTCGCCACGCTCGAAATGACAATCGAAAATGGCTTCTAACGCTTCTGAGAGATGTAGGCGTAAATCTTCTCGTTGTAACGGCGGGCATATTCTTGCTGTCGCTCTCGAAGTGGTATGTCGTTCGTAACGCAGCCATTGCCGGCATCCGCCTTGGGGTACTTCCTAGCCAGGTCGATCGGCACGCCAACTGGCATCGATGCGATACTGCCCGACCAGTAAAACTTGATATGTCCGGATCGAATGTCCTGCTCAGCCTCCTTGACGGCGTCGGCCGGATTCCAAGTTGGCTCGGCTCCCATGCAAAGCCCGATTATGAGCGTTAGCGCAAGAATGCGGAAGACTTTCATTTATGTAACGGTAATCAGGCGTTCGGCGCCAAGCGAGGTCTTTCAAAGACACGGAATGTCATTCTACAGTGAGTATCACCTTTCCTCGAGCGTGGCCTTGTTCCAAGTACCGAATCGCCTCCGGCATCTGGTCTAACCTGTAAGTGCGATCAATAACTGGTGTCACTTTCCCCGATTGCATCAGATCGCCAAGATATGCCAAATCATCGTGATTCAGCTGCGCGAGTAACATCCCGAATTTTTGACTAACGAATGGCGAAACGATTAAAGCTTTGATTGGGCGACCCATTGGGCCGATGAAACGGCCGTCGTTCGGTCCGCCCCCGCCGATCATGACGCAAGTGCCTTTCGGATTCAGCGCCCTGCGGAATTGCGATAGCGACTGAGTTCCGACGTTGTCGAGAATGACATCGTAGCGTTGCCCGTTCTTGTAGAAATCTTCCTTGGTGTAATCAATTACGTGGTCTGCGCCAAGGGAACGAACAAGTTCGAGATTACGGGTGCTGCAAACGCCGGTCACGTCGGCGCCATATGACTTCGCGAGTTGCACTGCAAAGGTCCCAACACCTCCCGACGCTCCATTAATCAAAACCTTTTGTCCCGGTTGCACGTGTCCTTTGTCGCGCAGCCCCTGCAATGCGGTAATCGCCGCGATCGGAACCGTAGCGGCCTGCTCAAATGTGATGTTCGCAGGTTTCAACGCCACTCCCCGGCTCTCGCGAACGCACACGTACTGAGCAAATGCGCCGGTCCGACCGCCGAACACGTCGTCCCCCGGCTTATATTTAGTGACGTTCTTACCGACTGCTTCCACTGTCCCGGCAAAATCCACGCCGAGTCGCGTCTCCTTCGGTTTGCGTGCTCCCATTCCAAAAAGAAAGCGTCCGATATATGGCGTGCCTTCAATAAAGTGCCAGTCGAGCGGGTTCACGGAAACAGCGCGGACCCTCACAAGCAGCTGATCGTCGGCCGGTGTGGGCTTTTCGATCTCCTGAAACTTCAGGTTAGGCACACCATAGTCGCAGTAAACAATGGCTTTCATGGGATTTCCAGGAGCGGAAGCGTAACTCTTGCAGTCGTTAGTCGATGTCCAGTAGGCGATAAAAGCCCACAGGATTAACGCGAGCACGATAATGCTCGCAGCCCATTTCAATATTCGTTTTAGTTTCATAAGGTTAAAGAAACATAGGTAGCCGCAGGGACACGGGTGTGGTCGAGCGCGAGCCGATGCGATCAGGTGAGGTAAGGGGCGAGGCTCCGATCCCTTTCAGTAACAGCCAAACGCTCACAATCAGTTCGAAAATTGCCATCGGCGAATCGAACCAGTAGGCGTTCACTGCTTTGTCGAAGCCCGGGAAGATAAGAAACACAAAAGCGCAAACTACACACCAGGCCGAAGCGGCGATACCGAAGGCGGCGAGCGGCCTTGGAATGTATCGTGACTTAAACCAAAGACAGCCGCAAACAGTTGCAGCAAGCGCAAAGAATGGCAGGCCGACGTAATAATCATCGAAACTTGCGCCGATATGGAGTCTTGCCAGCGCTTGTAACCGATCGGACTCGAATGCTTGCAAATAGGTTGTGTTCCCGAGCAATCGTAGAGCGCTCAGCAGGTTCAGTGGCGTTGTAAGCCACAATAGCACGAACACGAGACGGAACAGAGCAGCGAGGATGGCAAGCAACGTGTTTACCGGCTTCAACACCACATATAGCGCTGACAGTAGAACAACAACGCTTGCTCCATAGAGAACAAAGGATGTGAGCGCGAGTCGAAGCTGAGTTTGATGCGTCACGATATTCCGAGCGGTGTTGACCGCATCTCCAGCGATTATAAGAGGGCCAAGCAAGGCATAATTTCCAAAAACAACAATGACTACAGCAACCAAGCCGGAAGCCCCCGCGATCCTTGCAGCGAGTTGTTGTGACTTATCGATAGTATTCATCAAGCCATGTGCATCTAAGCCGCTGCGGTCGCTAGCTCGGACGGCAGTTGTCCCTTTGCGCCCTTGAACAGCAACCACAGCATGATAGCCAATTCGCCAAACAACACAGGCGTCGCGAGCCGAAACGCAGTCTCATAATAATTGGGAAAGAATAACGCGATCGGCCCGAGGAGAAGATACGCCGCACAGTTGATCATCAACCAAATTCCGATCCACCGCGGTAGAAATCCGGAACGGAAAACGAGAAGCCCGAATGGAAACAGCCACAAACCCCAAAAGATTTCGTTAATAAAATTTCCCTGACTATGCAGGCGAACGAAAAGCATGCCCAGGGCCTCACGCTGTACTTTGTCAAATACACTCAAGAAATCGGGGCCTCGAAAAAGAATCAGAGCAGCGATGTCGTTGAGTGTGTTCAAAAATCCAATCGTCGCTGAGACCAGAACGAAGCCAACCATCAATAGCGCCCACGTCTTGTTTACTTTGTTTAGCAATCGATAGAGTGCGATAGCAAGACAGATGAAAATGACCTGCCCAACGAGCTCCCCCATAATCGAAAGCTGGAACATGGTCTGATGAGATAGAACGTTCGCAGCTGTGTTAGTAGCATCGCCGCGGACAATGAGCTTGCCAGGGACGTACATAAGAGTGAATGGCCCGGTCACGACCATTGTTAAATACAGAGCACCAGCAACGCGTGCGGCTTTGTCAATTGGATGCATCGGTTTGTCCCTTGGTTTTGTAACTACTTGTTGATGGGCGCCAGCCCGAGTTGTTGCATTATCGAAAGCTGATCAAAGGCAGACCATTCTTCCTTGATTTTGGCATCGAGGATCCGCCAGATAGTTATCCCGGCCAGTTCTACCTTATTACCTGTGGCTGGGAGATTGTTGCCGGTCCCGGTGTTCGTGCCACGAGCAATCCAGTAGACAACAACCAAATCGCCTTCAGCGATAAGTTTCTCTGCGGTGATAGCTAGGTCGGGAAAGGCCTGATGCCACCCTCTCAGTGCTGCCTGGTCCTCTTGTAGGTTGGCATTCGAATGGATGCCATGATTGATGAAATCTTTGGCGTAAAGCTCCTCTGCGAGTTGGAAGCGGCCACGGCTGAGGATCTCGTCGAATGCGCGTTTCGCGACCGCTTTGTTTTGCTCCTGCAATGAGGAAGCGAACAAGGAAGCCGCAAACAACCAACACGCGCTAACAGCTAGAGTTGTTTTCATGGTTCTTTTCATCTGCGATTCAATTGAGTATAAAATCAAAGGGGGCCTCGGTAACGGCGCAGCCGGATTGCAGCAGCGATACATACAATCGCAAAGACCAATCCAAGCCAAAGACCCGGCGTGCCCAGGTATCTTCCCGGCGTGATTTGCGCTAGTGAGTCGATTGCAACGCCGCGATGCGGCTCGAATGCGAAGGCATTTGGCGCGAAACCGAACAAGCGGTCTTTGAGCAGCGCTGCGAAATGCGAGGTGTTGAAAGTGATCTTTTCGAAGATGCTGATCGCCAGGGCTGGTATGATTGCCCAGAGAAACGTTGCGCGGCGCGCCCAACCCGAAACCAACAGTGCCCACCCATAAATCGGGGCATGCCACAAGGCGATCGCAGCCAATCCGTACAGGAGAACCAGCGAATTCTGAACGAAGGGCAAATGTGTCCAGGTGGAGGCAGGGCTCATTCCGTGACCTATGAGCAAGAGAGTCGTCCAAAGCAGCATGGCAATCTGCGTGGCAACGATTGTGACAAACGTAACGAGCGGCAGAACAATTAATGGAATGCTCGTCTTCGAGAGCACCGTTGTGCGATCTGAAACCGGCAATGATTTCCAAAACAGAATGCTGCGCTCCCGACGCTCGCCATACAGCGCATCCAGACAATAGAAGAAACCGACCACAAAGGCGGTCACGATCAGCATGATTGCCGCAATGTCATAGGGGGCCTCGATTCCCGCCCGAGCCTTAGCCGGTCCGAGTAACAAAACTGCGCGTCGCCGTTCCGGCAGTCCAATGGAACTGACGAGAAAACCGAAGAATTCCACAGCTGCTACAATCAGCGGAGCAATGTAAATGAAACGGTTCTCCCAAACCTCCCGCCATACGGACCAATAAAACGGCCGCGTTGCGCGCCTGTAACCCGGTGCGTTGCTCCCGGCAATTTCGGCAAAAGTGTTCAATGAAGCAGTCATTTGGTTACCGCAACTTGATCCGCTTGCTGTGCCCTACCCGCGTGACTGCCAGACAAAGACGGGGCCATCACCGCGACGAACAAATCGGCGATACTGGGCCGGCGCACATCGCCGAGCGCTGCGAGTCGCCCGCGGTCGATGCCGTCGAAGAGCAGCACGCTGCGGCCAAATGCCGACCGCTCATGCATTGGATTAAGCGAGTGCGCATCGGCAAGCTGATCGGGATTTACGAGAACCTCCGCGTAGCGCGAGTCGAATTCTTCCATACTGCACTGAAGCACGATGCCGCCGCGATCGATGAACATGAGATCAGTAAGCACGTCCTGCACTTCTTCCACCTGGTGCGTAGTGACGACGATCGTACGAGTACGATCGAAATAATCGTTTAGCAGTGAATCGTAGAATTGTTTGCGGTAGAGAATGTCCAAGCCAAGAGTTGGTTCATCCAGAATGAGCAATTTCGCATCGATCGCCATCACCAGCGCCAGATGTAACTGCGCCACCATGCCCTTCGATAATTCCCTGACTCTTTTTGTGCGTTTGATTGCGGTTCTTGCCAGAAATCCTTCCGTTTTCGCGCGATTAAATCGGGGGTGCACGCCAGCCACGTAGTCGAGTAGCTGCGAAACACGGATCCAGCGCGGTAGCACGGCCACATCCGCTATGAAACAAACCTCGCGCATGAGTTCGTCACGCGATTTCCAAGGATCGCATCCAAGCACCTTCAACTCCCCCTCGTATGATGTGAGACCGAGGATCGCATTGAGCGCTGTAGTTTTGCCAGCACCGTTCGGTCCGATAATTCCAACAATGCGGCCTTCCTCCACATGCAAATCGATGCCATCCAGAGCGACGGTTGTGCCATACAGTTTGCGAAGACCGCGTGCTTCTATGGTCGCCATAGTTAGCGTTTTCTTGATGATGAGCGGTGCGCAGTTGCGGCATCCAGCTCTCTTTGTGTCACGCCGAGCCGGTGAATTTTTTCCGCGATGCGGGGCCATTCTTGGGTGAGAAACTTTTGCCGTTCACCCCGTAGCAACAGATCACGGGCGCCAGGTTTGATGTACATTCCGAGGCCGCGCTTCATTTCGACCAAGTTCTCGTCAACCAGCTCCTGATAAGCCTTCAGCACTGTAAGGGGGTTCACTCGGAACTCGGCTGCAACAGTACGAACAGATGGCAGCGGATCGCCCTCTTTAAGTATGCCGTCGAGAATCATATGCACGCCGCGGTCACGAAGTTGGCGGTAGATTGGTTGAGTGTCATTCCATTCACGATTCATCCGTTAGTCCATGTAGGCTCCGATCGAAATCGCATTGAACGATCTCCTTGCCTGTCATGTGTTATAGTCAACTATAACACCAACTCACGTGCAAGTTTTTTTTGGCATTTTTTTTGTCACGCCGATTCGGTGGAGATTTAAAGGACCGAAAATGACGGATCAACATGGCAGAAGTCCCTCGCGACAAGCCAACATCACGCCGTCACGAACAAGGTTACAGAGCGGCGCGTACAGTCCCTCATGGATCGAATCGGCGTAGCGATGCCTGCCAGTGCGCCCGTGGAAACGGTTCGCAGGAGCCAGTTGGTTAGGTCCTTGGATCGCGCGCTTAGTTGCCGAGACACTCAATCTGAAGCTCGCGCCACGGGCGAAGCCGCGCGCGGATTCTGGTTGATCGGTCGTCGCAACGCGATTTCTCTTTCGTCCATCCTTTCCACACGGACGAAGCAAACGTCAAACCAGTTAAAATGTCTGAGGACGACCTGCTGTGAAAAATACCATAATCAGTGAAATCGATGAGGGTAACATTCGTTGAGCCGCTCAGACCGATGTGAGGCTTTTCAGGGATTCGCCATATTCCGTCAGGAACAAAAAGTTGTCCTTCTGCGGGCTGGCACCACCATCTGATATGACCGTCCGGACCTAACTTGACTGTAAAAGGTCGTGTCCACGCTGAAACGCCGGTCGTGCTGCGCCGCAGAATCACGGTTCCTGGAGTATTTGGTATAGCATCATAGCTCGGAACGATTGCGACCATCTGGCCGCATTTGTCCATCATAACTTCACCAGCATGTGTCATCGTGGCGAGCGCCATGCAAAAAGTCAGTAAGATCATGTTTTTCATCTTCGTGTCCCTTTAGCTGTAATTTTCTTCTTTTCGATTGCGAGTGGGCGGGGCGGAAAGTCGTCTTGTCTCTGGCCTAACGAAGAAAAGATAAATCGTGGCGCTGTTCTGTGGCAAACATTTTGAGCTGATTTCGGAATCGAGCCGTTGCTCCCCTCGCGATTACGTTTTGGGCCTGCCTTGTTTCTCCGCCAATTTCACTAGAGTGAATAACGCCTGATTCACAGGCACCGGTATGCCGAGCTCTGCCCCACGCCGCGCAATATATCCGTTCAACGCATCGATCTCTGTTGGTCGCCCCCGGTTCAAATCCTGCGCAGTTGAAGAGAACGCGTCCGCCATTTGCGTCGCGAGGTCCATGGCCGCGGCCATTCCGAACTTACGCTCTTGGACGCCGGGCAAAACAATCCCCGCGGCGTGTGCCACCGTCAGCACTTCATCGACAATGCGCTCCATCAACTGTTTTGCATCGCGATTCTCGATTATTTGGCCATAACGCACGCGTCCCAATGCGGAAATGGCGTTCAATGCGCAGTTGCACAGCAGCTTTAGCCACAGTTCGCCTTCGATGTTTTCTGAAATCTGACAGGAGATGCCGGCGCGGCCAAACAGATTTACCAGTTCCATCGTTCTGTTCGACTGCCGACCGATGATCAAATCCCCACGCGAAAGATGCCTCACGCGACCGGACTCCGGCACCGAGACTGCAACGTAAACGGCGGCTGGTAAGACGACGATATTCGTCGATGCGCGAACGTGATCCGCGTTGTCGACGCCGTTCTGCAGGCAAACCACGGTTGCATCCGGCCTGACAAACGGAGCCATTTGTCTTGCAGTGGCCTGAGTATCATTTGCCTTAACGCAAAAGAGAATCACCGAGCAATCGCGAACTGCGCTCATTTCCACTGTCGCCTTTGCTTTAATGTGCTCCTGACCTTCCGCTGTATCGAGAACAAGACCTTTGGCAGTGACCGCGTCCGCAAAATGCTTTCGCCCAATGAAGACAACCGGAGCGCCCGCCCGCGCAAACATCCCACCAAAATATCCACCCACTGCGCCAGCGCCCACAATTGCGATCCGTGGCCATTCTTGAAACTTGCTCATTGCCTGTCGATAGGCCGAACGTGCTGGTTTAAGTCGTAGGTCGAATAGGCCGTGGGCTTCGCTCCCCTGGCAATAATCCCGTCCACAACACGAACGAACGCGGGAGTGTGCCAATGTTTTCGTGTCTCCCACCACTGACGAACGCCATCGTAGGCGAGAAAGTCGCTCATTGTGCGATCAATCTCATCCCACAACTCGCTGCCAAGTATTCCTTCGCGCCGGGAGTGATACATCCCTTCGAAGTTTTTGAAGAAGCGGTTTTGAAACGCGCTGAAACGGAGTTTGGACACGGCGTCCAGAGTGTGAAAAGACTGCACACCGCGAAGAAAAAGGGCGGCAAACTCCTCGCTTTGATGGAGCGCCTTTGTCAGATCGCCCCATTGAACGGTAAGAGCGTTCACTGCCGCCTGACGGCGTTCCCGGGTTTGCTCACGCAGTTGGATCGCGAAGTAAATGACTGAAGGAACTCCGATAAACACGGTAGCGAGTTGGCCGATGGCGGTGAGCATTGCCCAGTTCATCCAATCTTGCCTTGTTCGAGTGATCTGATCCGTTCGGGAAGGACTATTTCTGCTCGGCAGTTGCTGGACCTGAAATCGCCAGATCGGAGTTCCACATGTCGGCGGAACATTTCCAATTCCCATCAGACTGTTTTTCCCACACTTCAAGGTATTTGCCCCGATCGTTAACCGGTTTGCCGCTTCGATCGTTCATTGTCAGTTCGTACGTGCCGCTCACCCAGGCCATTTCGCCGGAGTTGGCGGGCTTGATCTTGGTCGGTGTCCACGTAATCACGAGACCCGGCGTGGCGAGAAGCTCTTTCCAAACACCGCGCACAGTATCCATTGTCGCTGCGCGGGTCGCATTTGGAGGCAGCACAACAGCATCATCGGAGTAGTACGCGACAGTTTGTTCGAGATTTTTAGTGCCCGCGGCTTTCGACCATTGCGTATCGAGGTCACGAAGAACTCGCTCGACTGGTTGAAGACTACTTGTGTTTTCGGACGACGCAGTGGCAACCGATGATTGCATGATGGAAAGCGGCTCAGCCTGAGAAAGTCTCCACGCCGGCCTGGGTCGCAAAAGTTGATAGGCCGAAAGACCAAACGCAAACACTGCAACGCCGATAATAAACCTGGCAAACTTCCGGCGACTCCAATACGGGATGACCTCATCGGGGGAAAGATCCTCTGTTCGCTTCAAACCTTCCGGTGTCATTTCAAAGGACCAGGAAACGAACATCGCCAGCGCGAATCCCAGCGCGAGCAACAGTACAAACGCGGTGATAATCCACTCAGGCGCGTTGAGCATTGGTAAAAAAACCGCCGCTATTTCAATCAATAGCCAGGCCACGACCGCATACGTCAACGCAACCCTGAAAACGTTGCGCCGTCGTAGCTCGGAAAACAAGGAAGGCTTTACGTTCATGTTGTTGTGGGTAGACCGACTTTGGCGACCAAGTTCTTGTATCGAGGATCGTTGCGCAAGCCGCGCAATACCGGATCAACTAAAAGACTGGGCATCCCGCCGTCGTGATTATCAAACGCGATCTGCAACCACTCGAACGCTTTGTCTGCATCGTGCCGTACGGCATAAACCTCGGCGATTTGATAGGCCAAACCCTCGCGACTATGCGAGATAAGCTCGGCTAAAGCCGTCTCCGCAGCTTTCTTGTCGCCCCGGATGTAGTGTGCGAGCGCCAATTCGAAAGCGCGAAATCCCTCGTCAGGCTCCAATTGCGCTTCTCGCAGGGCCGTCTCTCCATCGCCGCGTTGGACAGCCACCAGTACCTGCCATCGATGATTGGAAGCGGCGGAGGGCTGCAGCTCTGCCATTTTGCGTCCAGCAGCCTCTGCCTCGTCGAGCTTACCTGCGTAGAAAAGGACTCGACCGAGAGTGAATTGTGTTGCAACAGATAACGGATCGAGCTCCACCGCCTGCCGCGCTTGGTGTTCGGCTTCTTCCATTCGGCCCCTATAGACGATTACTCGAGCGAGCAGATCGTTCGCTGTCGGGTTTGTTGGAGAAAGCTCTTTTGCTCGCTGTAGTTCGCTCAATCCTTCAGCAAACTTCCACTCTGCAAACGCCAGCACCCAACCGAGGGCGGCGTGCGCTTCGGCCAACCCAGGCGCGATTGCGACGGCTTTCTCAGCATCGCTCCGCGCCTTCGGGTACGCGGTTGGGCGCTCGCCGGTAAGATCACCGATAACCGTCCACGCTTCGGCACGTTCTGCATAAGCCAGGGCATAGTTAGGGTCGAGCTCGATTGCACGATCGAAATAAGTGATGGCTTTGCGATAATCCTCGACGTTACCACGCTGCCGATGGAAGTGGCCCTGAAGGTAAGCATTGTGCGCTTCCACGCTGTTCGTGGCCATTTGAGTGGGTTTCTCCTGCGGACCGAGCAGAGTGATTCTTAGTGACTCTGCGACGGCCCTCGCGATTTCCTGTTGAACCGCAAAAATATCCTTGAGTTCGCGGTCGAACGTTCGCGTCCACAACTCGATTCCGTCCGCGGCGCTAATAAGCTCAGCGACAATTCGCACTCTATCGCCCTGCTTTCGTACTGTGCCTTCAAGAAGCGTGCTCACACCCAGTTTCTCCCCGATCACTTTGGGTTCCTCGGTCCTGTCTTTGAACCGGAACGAAGAACTTCTGCCGATGACTTTAAGTCCACTGATCTGAGCAAGGGCTGAAATCAATTCCTCCGATAATCCATCTGAAAAATATTCATCCTTGGGATCGCCACTTTCATTAAGCAATGGTAACACCGCGATGGATTTCCCGGGAACATTTGCAATCGTCTTACGCTGCTTATCACGCCGTAGCTGGTCCGAGGCGGGTCGATGCGTTGCATCTGCGGCGGTGTAACGGCCAACAAAAAACAAACCAATAGAGAGCGCGGCACCGACTAAGACAACATAGATCCAGGCGCTGCCAGACGAGCGTTGTCCAGCGGCGTCCGCAGTTTGTGTTCGTTTGATTCCTTCAGGTGTCACTTCAAACGCCCATGCGATGATGAGCGCTATCGGAAACCCGATGACCAAAACCAGAACCACCATGCGCACTACCCAGTTCGGGATTTCGAAAAATGGAAAAATCTGGCTGGCGATTTGCATCAACAGCCAGGCAACAACTGCATAGGCGCCTGCAACCTTGTAAACATTGCGGCGCTTTAGCTCGGCTAAAACGTTGCGGAGATTCATGCGATCTGCTGGTGAACTTACTGCCACCAAAAATTCTATAGTAAAGAGAGGGCTGGATGGCCAAAAGACGAACGAAGGCCGCGAAGGAGCACCATCAAAACAAGATTGAATAATCCGTTTTCGGAGCGCACGCTCAATGCGGATGAGCGAACTTCCTGGCTTTGATTATCTTCTTGGTAGTAGCGGCGCCGAACAGGAACGTCTGATTCGACAAGCGAGGCAATTCGCTCCGTTCACCGAACGATTGTTCCGCGAAGCCGGCATTGGCCCCGGTCAACGGGTGTTGGATGTCGGATCGGGAGTGGGTGACGTCGCGATGTTAGCGGGGAAGCTGGTTGGCTCTTCAGGTGAGGTAGTGGGGATAGAGCGAGATGAGCGCTCGATTGCGGTAGCTCGAGCGCGCGCGAAAGAGGCATGCCAGAACAACGTGACCTTTATTCAATCTAACCTTCCTGAAATCTCCATCAACAAATCCTTCGACGCTATTGTCGGTCGATTCATCCTTCAGTTCGTACCCGATCCGGTCGCTGTTTTACGAGCGCTCATTCGATTGCTCAACCCTGGAGGAGTTGTTGCTTTTCAGGAACCTTCCTTTGCCGCCTTTGTTCACGTATGTGCGGACTTACCCCTTTGGTCTGCGGGAGCCAGACTGATTCATGAGACTGGCCGCCGAGCAGGGGTGAATCCGGAGATGGGCTTCGCCTTGAATCGGGTCTTTCAGGAGTCTGGGCTGCCCGCACCTAAGATGCACCTGGACATGCCGTTGGGAAACGATCCGGATTTTACCCGATGGGTGTACGATGTGATTTGTACGTTGGTGCCACGAATGCAGCAGTTCGGTGTTTCCGCCGAACCGCTGGGCGATCTTGCTACTCTTCGCGAGCGGCTTCACCAAGAAATTGCCTCAGCAAATGCAGTCGTGCCGGTGCTGCCACTCGTCGGAGCATGGTCGCGCAAGAGCCGAAGTTAGCTGCTCCCGAACCTAACTAATATTTAGCCTCCTGTTTGTAACGAGATGCTCTGTCTTTGGGAGGAAAAACACAAGTGCCGCGCATACAAACAAAGATATTCCAACCAATGTCATACCAGCATACAAGCTGCCGGTTTGCGTATGGATGAACCCCACCGCATACGGTCCAGCAAATCCACCCAAGTTAGCAACCGAAGTGATTAGCGCGATACCTGATGCAGCTGAGAACCCGCTCAGAAACTCACCAGGCAGCGCGAAAAACAGAGGTAGCAAACTGAATGTTCCCAATACCGCCACCGATAACAGAGCTATCGACAAAAACGTGGAATGGCTTGCGTTCAACGAGACGAGCGCTATCGCCGCGACTACGGCACAAACTGCCACATGATGTCGCCGCTCTAGAGTACGATCGGAGTGTCGTGACACAAGAACCATCCCGATTAGAGCTACAAGGTAAGGAATTATCAGCAAGAATCCGACTATCAAGTTGGAACTGTCGCTTACGATTGATTTAATCAACTGAGGTAGCCAAAAACTAATCGAGTAGGTAGCGACAGCATGCGTAACACCGATGATCGCAAGATACCAGACGCGGCCGTTCCGCAAGGCCTCAACTGCAGATAACTCACTAACCTTGGTGCTGTCGCGTTCTAGTTCGTTTTCAATAGATTTCTTTTCGTTATCTGTCAGAAATTTCGCGTCCATGGGATGATTGGGCAGCAAAAAATAGCACAGAAAAGCGCCGGCTATGGCAGGAGTGCCTTCCAAAATTAGCAACCACCGCCAACTGCTAAGATGCAGCCAGTGAATCTGATCAAGGATGAAGCCGGAAATGGGAGAGCCGAGAATGCTGGCAATAGGTATTCCCGTCATAAACAGAGCGATCGAGTGTGCCTGCTCCCGCTGCGGAAACCAATAAGTCAGATACAGAACAATACCCGGAAAATAACCAGCTTCCGCAATTCCCAGTAGAAAACGCACCGTGTACAACTGAGGAGCCGTAGATACAAAGGCGGTTAGTACAGCTATTATTCCCCAGCTGATGAGGATACGAGCAATCCAGATCCGGGCACCAATCCTGTGAAGAAGCAAATTGCTCGGGACCTCGAACAAGACATAGCCGAAAAAGAAAACTCCGGCTGCAAATCCAAACTGCTGGCTGCTGATTACCAACTCCTTGTTCATTGTTAAGGCCGCAAAACCAATGTTGATGCGATCAACAAAGGCAGTGACGTAAAGGGCCAGGAGAAAGGGAATCAATCTCAGCCTGACTTTTCGAATTGTTTTCGCTTCGATCAAATCTCGGGGCTGTTCTGGCTGTCGCGATTTTATTGCGGAGGAGAATTCTCTCTCGGCGCAAGTGAGCCAACCCGCCTTCGCCAAGGCTCCGGCGTGGTTAGAAACGTCATGGGATTATTTGGAGCAAGTGATTTAACAATTTTCTCAAAACGCGGATCGCCACGAAGCGGCGCCCAAAGGGGATGCAACTTCAAACGGCCGTAGTTTGTATAACCCGGGATGCTCACAAGTTTTTTCAACAGCTCGATCGCGTGATCGCGGTCACCGCTCCAGGTGTAAACCTGAGCAAGGCCTTCCAAGACCAGTGCACCATCATAGATATCTTTAGAGATCGGCATTAGATCGATTGCGTGTTGCGCTTCCTGCACTGCCGAGTCTTTTTGACCAAGACCAGCATCGACTTGCGCGAGAACGGCGATCGTTCGCGCATGCTCCGGTTTAACAGTCAGGCGTTGTGCCAGAATCTCGCGGCATTCGCGAAAAGCAGCCTCCGCTTTTACCGAATCGCCTTTGGCTCGCGCGATCATGGCTTCGTACCACGATTTCGGAAAATAGAAGCTGAAGTCGATATCCTGGAAGTCTTTCCGCGGCGAATCGGTCAAGAACTTTTCTGCGGCCGCATAGTCGTGATCAAGCATCGCCATCAAAGAGCGGGCCGGTGTTTGGCCGCCAGCAAATTCCATGTCCGGAAATTCATTCAGCACATCGCGTAACGGACCGGTATCGGCCCTGCCATACATGATGGCCGACGTGCGCCGGAATCGAACGATTGGAGCGGTTTCACCGGCGGCAAGAACATTGTCATAAACGTGGACAACTTCGGGAAAACGGCGCTCGAGCACGTAAGTATCGGCGAGAAGATTGTAAGCATTCGGGTTCCGCGGATCGATCGCAAACGCGGTTGAAAAATCGCGCTCCGCTTCGGGAAAATGGTTGCGGCGCCGATTGATGTAGCCTGAGAGAATAAGAAATGGACTGCTGTTCGGCAGGCCCGGACGCGCAATGGCAAGTTCTTCGAGTGCGCGATCGTAATCGCGCAGACAGCGGAATAGATAATCTGCGCGGGCAAAATGCGCTTCCGCCGAATCCGGTCGTAACTTCAGCGCCGTGTTGACTGCGTTCTCAGCGAGTACAACGCGGTCCGGAGTTGGATCGAGATCGAAAAAGTAAAGCAGATCGTTTGCGCGCGCGATGTAGCAATAGGCAGAGACGAAGTTCGGGTCGCGCTTAATTGCTTCATTGAGTGATTTCAGGGCCTGAAGCAAGGCCGCGCGCACGTCGGTCGCGTTGATATAGGCGTCGATACTTGGCTTGGCCTGAAGATAAAGCTCAAATGCGTCCAAATCCTGAGTGGGGCGCTGTTCGATTTCCGCTTTTTGCTGCGGCGAAAGTCTAGCTTTCAACTGAGTGGCAATCGACTGCGCGAGCTCACTTTGGATCGCAAACAAGTCAGCCGCAGTGCGATCATAAGTTTCGGCCCACACGTGTGTATCGCTGCGGGCATCGATCAAGGTGGCGTTGATGCGAAGTCGATCGCGCGCGCGCTGGACTGTGCCTTCCATAATATAAGCGACGCCGAGCTGGCGACCGATCTCGCGCATGTTGCGTTCTGCGCCTGTCTTGTATTGGCGTACACTGGTGTGACTAATCACTTTCAAATCGGAGACCTTGGCCAGGTTGGTAAGGATCTGATCCTGTACACCGTCGGCGAAGTAGGCGTCATCCCGATCGTCGCTCAAAGTCGCGAATGGCAGAACGGCGATCGATTTATTGCTGTCGCCCGACGTCAGTCCAGTCGGAGCGGTGTAGCGTCCAAGAAAAAAGAGCGAGATGGAAATGGCGATGCCACTCAGGACAATGTAGATCCACGGGCCATGAATCCGGTGCGGCGTCGCGGGATCAACCTCCTCAGTGCGCTTGAGTCCCTGCGGCGTTATCTCGAAGGCCCACGCACACACCACCGCGATCGGAAACCCGATGATGATCAAGATAACGAAAAGGCGAACGATCCAGTTCGAGACGTCGAAGATCGGAAGAACCTGCGCGATTCCCTGAGAGAGTGCCCAACCTCCAACGAGGTAGGCAACAGCAACCTTATACACATTGCGCCGCTTCAGTTCCGCGAAGAAAGTCCTCGGATTTGCCCTTCGATGTTGTGCCACACCGCAACCTTCAGGCGATACAGATTGTAGGGCAACCGCGTCGGTTGACCTACAATCTGGTCTACTGGCTTCCGATTATGTACAATTGAACGCCAGTTGCTCGGAACCGGGGACAACCGCTGTAAGGTTTACTCGACATTCTTAATCTTTACGATGCTACCCCTCGCCTGCGCATCGTTCGGATCTTTCACTACGGTCACGTATAATTCCTTTTCATCTTTGCCGAATGCGATGTTGGTTGTGCCGTCGCCTGCAGCAATTTCGAAGACGTGAAGGAGCCGACCCTCCGGAGAGATCTTTAGAATCCTGCCGCCGAACCATTGGGCCACATAGATGTTACCCTTGCTGTCGATCTTCATGCTATCAGGTCCCAGCCAGGGCGAGTTGTTCTTGTTCCTTGTGAGAACATTGAGAAGAGCAAAATTCGACCTGTGACTTAACGAGCCATCGGCTTCAATCGCGAATTTTAGAATGCAGTTGCTCACAGTTTGGCTGACATAAAGAGTTTTCCCATCGGAAGAAACACCTATTCCGTTGGCGTAATTAAGGTCGTTTGCCACTTCCACCCATTCTTGACTGCCCGGCGCAAGATAAAGGATTTTCCCAATTACAGCGGTTGGTATTGGTGGGTCGGCGTACGGACCAAAAACCGTGGCATACGCGCCGCCATCGGCCTTAACGACAATATCGTTTATGCCACCGACAAACTTACTGCCATTGCTGTCGGTATCCCATCGACGCAGTTGCTTCCCCATCATGTCCAGTTCCAGAATCGCGCCCGGGTCGTTAGTGCACGCCAGCAGGAAGGTTTTCTGTCCCGTGATCGCTAAGCCGTTGTGACCGCAACCCTCGGTATGATTCAACACGGTAGTTGTTTTACCATCCCACTTCGACAACGTGTTCGAAACCCATCCAACGTAGTAAAGGTTGCCGTCAATGTACAACGGGCCCTCTGGTCCGAGGACATTGCTTACGATTGTAATTTCATCCGCCCGCATTGGTGCAACACTCAACACCGCGGCAATGGCGCAACAGATGATCGTGCTTGGTCTCATGATTTTTTTTGAATTCTTTCACCCGATATCACTCTTTCGAAGACCTATTCATTTTAACACACTTAAGGAATTTCCAGACCCGCCTTGCGCAGTCCGTCAAGCAGATGCTCAAGGAATTCAGCCTCATTCCATTTGCCGTATTCCTCTCGTGCTATCGCGGCGAAGTTAGGCATGATCGCGTGCAGTTCCCGCAACGCCGCGCGCGCTCGCTCCTGTTCGCCAAGCTGGCCATAAACAGCAGCCAGCGTAGCATGCGGCCAATAGTAGCCGGGCATATTGACCTTCAAAGCGTTTGCCAGCGCGCTGCGATAATCGCGTCTCCGGTAAGCATCGTAAACCGCAAGATAATGATACCAGCCTGGATGATGTGGATTAAGCTGCTTTGCTCGCTCGACTATGCCTACCCCATGTTCCCAATCACCGGTGTAAGCGATCATTGTCCCAAGTAGCGCCATGGTGGATGAATCCATCGAATTCAGCGTGAGGGCGCGCTCCGCTGCGACGCGGAAAGCTTGAAAATCTTTCTGGAAGAACAAGACGGTAGCTAATGCGCAGTGAGCGAAGTGGCTGGTGGGCGCAGATTCAACGGCTTGTTGGGCGACAGCACGGGCGCGACTCAGTGAATCGGGTTTGGGGTTGTAACCGAACGTGTACTCGTGCCAGTAAACTAACGACAGTTGGGCGAGGCAGTCGCTATGGGTGGGCGCATGAACCACTGCTGCCTCGAGGATGTCGCGGACTGCCGCGTGTTCCTCCAAGGTGAAGCGCTCTTGGTAACCGAACGCGCGCAGCACAGCCTCATGCGCGGAGTATCCACCGGCGGTTTTGCCGCGAAGGGACTCGCTCATGCTATGCACCAACACGCCGTACTGATCAGCAACCGTCGAAACAATCCGCGGCACCAGATCGTCTTGTAAATCGAACACTGATTCCGGAGTAAAAGTGCGTTCGTAGTTCTCCGCCCAGAGATGAGCGCCTGAAATCGTATCAACCACCTGAACAGCCAGACGCAATTTCGCCCCAGCCTGGCGCAGGCTACCTTCCATCACATAGCGCGCACCTAATTCTTTGCCAGCAGTGCGCACGTCGGTTGCCTCATTCGCATAACGTGAGGTCGAGCCGCGTGCGATAACCTTAAGATAAGAGAATCGTGAAAAGCCGGTCACGATTTCCTCGGTCAGTGCTTCAGCCAGGGCCGTGAGATCAGAGTTGCCACCGCTGTATTTGAATGGCAACACTGCGATCCAGAACCCCTGTTCTCGGCGCGTGGCCGCAGCAGATTGCGCAGATTGCTCCTTTGCCAGTCGCAACTTTTGCGGCGTCTCCGGATTTCCAAATTTATCGCTATACAGATTTACGATCGCTATTTTCTGACCGTGTTTGGTTTCGCATTCGCCTAACGAGTGCAAATGACGGTGCCAACGCGGATAATGCTCAAGGTCGTCGGCGACGCGCTTGGAGAGAAGAATGTGACCGGCATCGCCGCAATCCATCACGCGTTGCGCCATATTGATTCCTGCGCCGGCGATGTTGGTCTGCTCGTTGAGGTCGGTAATTTCATTCACTGGACCGCTGTGAATTCCCATGCGAACACGCAACTTGGGATGCTTCTTCAGTTCGTTGCTGACCTCGAGCGCGCACAGAACCGGCGCTTCCGGACTGGTGCGAAACACGAGCGCGCCGCCGTCGCCAGTTGGCAGGCGAAGCAATTTGCCTTCGGCTTGGGCTGCGCGGAACTGCTCGGTGCCGCGCACAATCTTTCTAAGAGTTTCAAGCTGCTCGCTCTGCTCTGTGATCAGCAGCTTCGAATACTTCACGATGTCGATGAAAAGGACATGCCCAATCTCCAACTTAACTTCTGGCGTATCATCCGCCGCCATATCTAACATCTAGCCACTTGCATGAGCAACTCACTGGCGACGATCGCATCGCCGAGCGCAAGCTTATAAACATTGCGCCGCTTAAGTTCGGCGAAGAAGTTGCGATTGCTCATTTCGGCCCTTTGAATGCGCGCGCCGGAACAATTTTTTCTGCGATCGCCTCAAAGCGCGGATCGTCGCGCAATGGATCGACCAGTGAGTCCACGCGAATCCATCCGATGTCAGAACCGGCGCGATCTTGATAACTTTGGTCGAGCCAGCGCAGTGCCTCTTCTTTCTCGCCAAGTCCGGCGTAAACAATCACAAAGCTATAGGCATTAACGTAGCGCTCTTTGGAGAGATTCTTCAGTTGGTCCAGAATTTTCAGTGCTTCAGTTCTGTTGCCTGAGCGCGCATAAGCATTGCCGAGCGCTCCAAGCACGAACGGGTCATCGTTTAATGCGCGTGCCTTCTGGTACTCATCGATCGCTTCACCGAAGGCTCGTTTCTCCGCCAGCGCTTCGCCAAGTTCAAGGTGGGCGAAGTAAAAGTTAGGATCTATTTCCAGTGCTTTGCGAAATTGCTCAATCGCCTGGTCGTAGCGGCGCGCAAAATAGTAAGACATCCCCAGGTCGGTGTTGATGATCAGCGAGAGCGGATCCAGTTCGACTGCTCGCTTGCTCTCAGCGATGGCCTCATCAAATCGGCCCAATGCAGATAACGTGACATTGCCGTACTGCTGATGACCGGTGGCGTAGTTTGGATTCAGTTCAATCGCGCGCTGAAACTCCCTGTTTGCCTGTTCGAAATCGAATTCGTAAGACCAAAGCGCCATTCCCAAAGTAGTGTGCGCTTCTGCAAGAGTATCGTCTAACTCCACCGCTTTCTTTGCCGCGGTTATCGCCTTTGGATAACAATCTCGTGGTGCCCCTGCGGTGTAGCCGGGTAGCAATACGTAGCCGTCGGCGACTCCGGCGTAGGCCAGCGCGTAGTGAGGGTCAATGGCGATAGCTTGTTCAAAGTAGTCAATCGACTTCATAAGATCGCTGGTGGTTCGCTTGTTCCAAAAGAATCGTCCTTTCAAGTAAAGCTGGTGCGCCTCGGTGTTCTCAGTGGGTCGTGCTGCAATTGCCTGCTGCTCGGAGCCAGTCAGCTTCGCCTGTAATGTGTCGGCGATGGTTTTCGCAATCTCGCTCTCGACAGCGAATATGTCGTTAAGCTTGCGATCGTAGGTATCAGCCCACAGGTGCGCATCATTGAGTCCATTGACCAGCTGCACATTCACGCGCACCTGGTCGTTAGCTTTTTGCACGCTGCCTTCCAGAATGTGTGCCACGCCGAGCTGCTTTGCGATTCGGGGCAGATTTTCGGGTGCGCTCTTGAATTGCTGCGTCGAAGTGCGGGAAATCACTTTCAAGTCTGATACCTTTGCCAGACGAGTGAGAATTTCATCCTGCACGCCTTCGCAAAAGTAAGCGTTATCCGGATCGCGGCTGAGATTGTCGAAAGGCAAAACCGCAATCGATTTTGGAGGAATGGGTGGAGATCCCGCGGCTGTGGGAGGCCCTTCACTTTCCTGCGATTGGCGCGACCAGCGGTCACGCCCTACCAATTGAAAGGCAAGTAACCCGGCAGCGATCACAGCCAGGACGACTGTAATTGCAACAATCTTCCGGCCGGTTTTGCGCGCGATTGACTTCGAAGGGTCAATCTCTGATTCACGCACAATTCCTTCAGGCGTGAACTCGAATGCCCAGGAAAAAATCAGCGCAATCGGAAATCCAATAACAAGAATGAGGATGACAACTTGCATCGCCCATTGCGGCGCATTGAACGCGGGAAGAAAAATCGACGACGCCTGAATGACGAGCCACGCAACCACCGCGTACGCGACTGCAACTTTGTAAACGTTGCGCCGCTTTAGCTCCGAAAAGATATTCATGGGTTGGCCTTGCCGTAAGGAGAGCTCACTTCAGCTGGTCGTCGGCCAGGCCCATTGTGCGCAGAAATGCATCCCATCGCGGATCGCGGTGAAGATTCGCTAGTAAAATATCGGCGCGCAAAGCGAGCAGACCAGAGTCGTGTTGCCGGTGGGCGCGTTCCAACCATTCGAATGCATGATCCTTGTCATTCCGATATCCGTACACCTCTGCAATCTGGTAGGCAGCAGTCTCGCCAAACTTTGCGATTAACTCCGTAAGGGCGGCATCAGATTCTGAAACTCGCTTTTGCGACCAGCGCGCACAGCTTACGGTGAGTAGCCGCGCCCAATCGGCCGCGTCCTTTTGCGCCGCTGCTACCGCTTCTTCATATTTACCATCCAAAAGATAAGCCTGCCCGACTGCGGCATAGGAATTCGGCGCCGAATGATTCAACTCAATCTCGCGCGCATATTCAGCCCTGGCCTCCTCCTGCTTCCCCGAGTTAGATAAATTGGCCGCGAGAAACCCTCGGGCCTGGGCGTTTACGGGGTCCAAGGCGACTACGCGGCGGAAAAGATCGAGTGCTTTGGTAGTTTCGCCGCGAGCATTCGCGAGATTTCCCGCCTCTAGCAGCAGCGCTGGATCTTGCGGCGCCAAAGCCAGAGCCTTGCGCAATGTCTCTGCCGCACCCTTCCAATTATAATCGAAATTGGTCTCGATCATCGCCCGCGGGTACAGCGCCTCGGGTAAGTCTGGTTCGATAGAGAGCGCTCGTTGCACCGATTCGCGCGCGGCAGCCAGATGAGTGTTGAAGCCTTGTTGGCCTCCTTCAGTGCCATAGTTGCAATCCCAGACGTGAGCCTGGGCCAGCCCCGCCCACGCTAGCGCAAACTGTGGATCCAATTGTGTCGCGAGTGCAAAAGCGGCTCGGGCTTGATCCGTTTCTTTTTCAGAGTGGCGATTGAGAAAAAAGCGGCCTTGCAGGTAGGCCTCATGCGCTTCGACATTTTTTGTTCCGCCCTTCTCTGCTGCCTGCACTTCCGCCTGAATTGCCGCCTTAGCCACCGGATCAGAGGTGCCATCCGAGAGCTGACCACTTTTTGTTAGTTGTCCAACGATTGTCTGGGCAAGCTCGGTCTGAACTGCGAACACGTCTTTCAGATTGCGAGTGTAATTCTCCGACCATTGCTCTTCGCCTGTGTTAGTCTGCGTAAGACGCGCGGCGATGCGGACGAGGTCCCCGGCTTTACGCACGCTTCCGTCGACGAGGTGCGCCACGCCAAGCTTCTCTCCGATTTCCTGAGCCGTGGCATTTTTCCCTTTGAAGGAAAACGACGAAGTCCGCGCGGCTACATGGAGTCCGGGAATTTTTTGCAGCACAGTCAGCAACTCTTCACTGATTCCGTCAGAGAAATATTCGCTTCCCTTGTCATCGCTAAGATTGTCGAAGGCTAAGACCGCAACAGACCTCGGGCTGACCGCAGGCCTTGGTTCTCCCACTTTCCCCACCGATTTTTCCCTCGATGCAGCGGGAGCGGATGCGGCATCTGTGCTCGTTAGGCGGGGACGAAGCTGTTGAAATACAAAGAGCCCGGTCGCGAGGAATGCAACGGCAATGGTAATCCCAATAATCTTCCTTCCGGTGTGGCGCGTAATTGACTCGTTAGGCGCAACTTCTTCTTCGCGCTTGATTCCTTCCGGCGTGATTTCAAACGCCCAGGAAAAAACCAATGCGATTGGAAAGCCCAGCACGATCACCGCTACAAACACCTTCATAACCCATGGCGGCGCTTCAAACGTCGGGAAGAGGATCGAAGCGGCTTGAATTAACAGCCATGCTACCACCGCGTACGCGACCGCAACCTTATAAACGTTGCGCCGCTTCAGTTCGGCGAAGAAATTGGCAATTTTCACTTCGGTGCGATTACTTTTTGTACCAGCGCCTCAAAGCGCGGGTCCCCACGAAGGGGATCCATTAGAGGTTCCACTTTGATGTAACCGATATTGGAGCCGTCGCGATCGGCAAAACTTTGCTCCAGCCAGTGAAGCGCTTGTTCCCTCTGACCCAGGCTAAGATAAAGCACGGCCCGGCCATACGCGACGCCTTCACGACTCTGAGGGATCCGGTGGAGTTCGTTCAATGCTTGTTCAGCCGCATTTTTGTCGCCGGACTTCGCTTTGGCAGCCGCAAGGAGCGCTACCGCGAATGGATCGTCGCTGAGCTGAGTTGCTTTTTCGTATTCGATAATTGCCCCTTGAAGGTCGCCCTTGGCCTGGAGCGCAAGACCGAGATTGTAGTGCGTGTAAAAGAATGCCGGATCGAGCTCAACCGCTTTGCGTAACTGAACAATCGCTTCATCGTACCGACGGGCATAATAGAGGTTGTTGCCATGGTCGGCATTGATGATCGGCGACAGGGGATCGAGCTCGATCGATTTTTTGCCTTCCGCGATCGCTTCGTCGAATTTTCCAAGAGCGGCCAGAGGTCCGTTGCCGTACCAGTGGTGCGCCGTGGCGTTGTTCGGTTGGATTTCGATTGCGCGTTCAAATTCGCGACTTGCTCCGGCGAGATCCATGTCTTCGAAGCTAATGATTTTGCCAAGTGCAATATGTCCCTCCGCCAGATTCGGATCGAGTTGGAGCGCCTTAAGGGCCGAGGCTCTCGCCTTGGTAGCAGCATCGTGCAGCGGGGTTGCAGTGTAGTAGGGAAGCAAAATGTAACTGTTCGCTAGCCCGGCATAGGCAAGGGCATAGTTGGGGTCGCGGGCGATGGCCTGTTCGTAGAACCCGATCGATTTCGGAAGATTGTCACCAGAACGCTGGCCCCAAAATGAGAGCCCTTTGTGGTAAAGCTCGTACGCTTCGGTATCCGCCGTCGGCTGTTTTGACATCGCCGTTTTCTCGGAGCCGGTGAGTTTTGCTTGCAGCGTGTCGGCGATTGTTTTCGCGATGTCGCTTTCCACCGCAAAGATGTCGGTCAGCTTCCGATCGTAAATCTCCGCCCAAAGATGCGAATTGGTCATTGCGTTGATTAGCTGCACGTTGACGCGAACCTGATCGTTCGCTTTTTGAACGCTGCCTTCGAGAATGTTGAGCGCGCCAAGCTGATTCGCGATGTCGGGCAGGTTTTCCGGCGAGCTTTTGAATTTTTGCGTCGAAGTCCGCGCAATCACTTTCAGATCTGCGACTTTCGCCAGTCTGGTGAGGATTTCGTCCTGCACTCCTTCCGCAAAAAATGCGTTGTCCGGGTCGCGGCTCAAATTATCGAATGGGAGAACAGCTATCGACTTCGCCGGCAGTGAGGCCGTACTCGATTCGGAGCGAGCAGGACTGGCACTTTGTCGGGGCGCAGCTGTGTAACGACCGAGAAAAAATAATCCGAGGGAGATCGCGCCACCGATCAGGACGACGTAAATCCAGGCTTTTCCGCGAGACCTCTGGCGCGCTGCATCCGCGACTTCGGTTCGCTTAATTCCTTCCGGAGTTGCTTCAAACGCCCACGCGATGACCAACGCGATTGGAAATCCAGTTGCGATCAGGACGATGACCAGGCGCACGACCCAATTTGGAATTTCCAGAAACGGGAAAATTTGGGTCGCGATCTGAGCGATCAACCATCCGACTACAGCATAGGCAACCGCAACTTTGTACACGTTGCGCCGCTTCAGTTCGGAAAAAAAATTGCCCTGGCTCATGCGGAATAGTAACTTATTGCAGCTTCGCGTACTCGGCCTTGGCCTGTTTTAGAATGAGGACATCCGGATCAGCATTTTTCCAGAGTGCGAAGAAATCCTGATAAGCGCTTTTGGCTTTCGGGGCGTCGCCGGAGAGAGAGTAGGCGCGGCCGAGGCCCAAACGGGCCAGCGCACCGATGGGCTCATTTCCTACGATACCGGCGTGATCGAGAATTTTTTGGAACTCGCCCGCTGCGGCGGCGGAGTTCTTCGCTCCCAGATAAGCGCGGCCGCGTAGATAAATGGGATAAAGCGCAAAGGTGAAGTCCTCATTTGTGTGTCCTAATTCATAAGCCGTGGCTGCGGTGAGGGCATCGAGCGCGGCCTGGGCATTGCCGCTGTTGAGAGCGAGTGCGGCCCGAGCCATCGGTAGATATCGAGTTTGAACAACAGTGTTTTGTGGGAACCGCCTTGTTAGATCCTCAATCACTTGATTGGCGTCCGAGATGTCGCCCGCGAGCGCGAAAGCGATCGCAGAAAATCCTTCGCCGTGTTTTCCCTTTATTGATGATATGGCGGACTGGGCGTCTTTGCTGGCGAGATCGGCCAGTCCGACCAGCGCCTCGCGAACTGCATTGTGGCCCTCATATTCTGCCGCGGTTTCATTTTCCTGCGCCCGTCGCGCTGAGTCTACTGCGCGGCGTGTGAGTTCACGAGCCTGGCCAAACTGACCGTGATCCGCTGCGGTTTCAGATTCGACGAAAAACATTTGATCCTCCACCCCCGGGACTCCGACAGTCGCAGATGCCTGTTGCGTCATTCCGGGACGATTATTTTCGAGAAAAGCGACAACGTAAAGAATGAGCGGATACCAGGGGGAATTGAGCTTCTTTGCGCGCGACTCTTCAGCGGCGGCTTTCGCTTGATCGAGCCGGCCCAAGTACTGATCGCAATACATCAAACTGACATAATTGTTTGAGCTGTCGGGATTGATATCGAACGCCCGCTTCGCCGCCGCGTCGGCTCTGGCATAATCTCCGCATATGAGATGGATGTACCACAGCATGATCTGCGCAGTCTCATCGTGCGGATACGTTTGGGCGACTAATTCGTACGCGCGGCGGGCCGCCTCCAAATTGCCGGTAACAACGATTTCGTAGAAAGCTTGGATGTTGAGCTTTTCGTGGTCGCTGGTCCGCTCACGCAGCGCATATGCCTTGCGTGTGTTTTCGGCGGCGAGTATCAACTCGCCTTGAGGTTGATAGCATCCGCCTAAGTTCAGGTAGGCCATGGCGAAATTCGGATCGAGGGCGACGGCGCGTTGAAAGAACGTGATCGCGGTCAGATAGTCATTATCGACATCGGTCGCCTTGTTGCCCAGTGCGTAGGCTTGCAGCGCCTCGAGTGATGAAGTCGTCGTGTCTTGCGGCAACGCGTCGTATTTCTGAACCGACGCCAACGACTCACCCAATTGTTTCCGCAACTTGGTCGCCGCCTGGCCAAGCGCGCTAAGCACATGCTCCTTTCCGGTCGCGGTCTCCTGTTCTTGGGCAAGTAAATTTCCATCCCGACAGTTCAGTGCCTTTAGTGACACGACATATTCTGTTCCAAGAGCGGCAATCGATCCTTCGATCGTTGCAATTGCGCCAACGCGTTGGCCGACTTCTCGAGCCAAGTCGGGGGTGAGCCGCGCATCCCTCGGTTTCGACATCAGTGTCAGGTTGTAAGCGATGATCGAATCCGAGATCAGACTAAGAAACGGGGTCTGTTCGAGCTGCGATGCAAGTCCTTGTCGCAGCGTGGCGTCAAAGACAGAATCACCGGTCGTGTTTGTGAAATCTGCGAGAACGATGCGGCCCTTATCCGTGAGCATATTGCTTTGATGAGATCTCGAGTAGACAAACGCGCCGGCGAAAATCCCGAGCAATACGACCGCAGCTGCTATCCCAGTCCTCCGAGCACGAGCGCGGCGGCTCTGTGTTTTAAACTTATTGGGGAGTTGCGGGTTCCCCATTCCAGCATGATAGAAATTAATCACATCAATACGGCCGCCGTTTTTCACTTCGCACTCCCCTAACCAATGCAAGTAAGGCTGCCAGCGCGGATAATGTTCAAGGTCTTCCGCTACCTTGCGTGATACCAGAATGTGGCCGGCATCGCCGAAATCCATTACGCGTTGCGCGGTGTTAATTCCGGCGCCGGCAATGTTAGCTTGTTCATTGAGATCGGTGATTTCGTTAACCGGACCGCTGTGAATTCCCATCCGCACTTTAATTTCCGGATGAGCCTTGAGTTCTTTAGCAATCTCTAAAGCGCACAACACCGGCGTCTCCGGAGTAGTTCGAAAAACAAGCGCGCCGCCGTCGCCCGTCGGCAAACGCAGCAATTTTCCTTCGGCTTCGGCTTTCTTGAATTGTTCGGTACCGCGAACAATCGTTTTCAGTGTCTCAACCTCTTCGCTCTGCTCGCGAATGTTGAGCTTAGAGTAACCGACAATATCTATATAGAGCACGTGCCCGATCTCGAACTTCAATTCTGAGGGAGAGTTGGGGGACATCTCAGCTTACTTCCCCTGGCAGAGCTTCTCAAAGCGCGGGTCATTGCGCAATGGGTCCCACCATGGATCAAGTCGAAGCAATCCGGTCGTAGTCCCACCCGGTACTTCGAGAAGGTGTGGCAGCGCACTGATGGCCGAATCGGCATCGCCAAGGCGCGCCTCGATCACTGCACGGCACATTTCGGCGTACGGTTTGTTTACCGCGTCATCGGCATAATCAGACACGGCGCGATTCGCCTCTTGTATTGCTTGCTCCTTCTGGCCGAGGCCGGCGTAGGACAAGGCGAGAAAAGCCCCCAAATTTCGGGAATCGACCGGGACCACCGCATCAGGGGTCGGCTTAATTGCCTTAACGGCACGGCCAAAGGTGGCGCCAGCCTCCTCTTCATGTCCGGCCCACTCCTGACAAAATGCGAGTACCGCAATGCAGCGAGCATCTTGGGTGAACTCAGGCACACGGCTCGACTGAACGAAGGCGACCGCTTTCTCAAACTTTCGTTCGTAATCAAGCTGCCAGAACTTGACCACGTTTACGTAAACATCGGGAGAGTCTTTCTTCGTTAGGGCCAGGAGTCGTGCCGCGTCATCGAGTTGGCCCTCGGCTTGGAAAATGGCAGCCTTACTGGCAAGCGCGAAGTCACTCGACGGGGATACTTGCAGGAGACGGTCGAAAATATTTTGTGCCTCCGGAAATTTGCGCACGGCTTGAAGAAACTCGCCCAGGTTGGTCAGGTCATCGACGTTCCTCGGATCGAGCTCGAGCGCCGCGCGATAGTGCTTTTCCGCTGCATCCCACTGGCCCAACCGCCGTTCGACGTGTGCCGTCTGCTCGAGAACAAGGGAGCTATTCGGCAGACGCTTCAGCGCTTCGCCATAGGATTCGAGTGCGCCTCGAAAGTCTCGCAACACTCGATACCGATAAACACCCTGGGCGACGAACGATTCGCCGAGCTGCGGTTGAAGCTGCAGCGCTTTGTCAGCTGCTTCCTTTACGGCGGCAGGTGTGTTTATCTCGAGATCGAATCCGTCGAAATATTGCACACTGCGAAGAATAGCTAATCGCGCCCAAGCGAGGGCAAAGTTCGGATCGAGACGAACGGCAGTCGCGTAATTGGCGACCGCCTCCCTGGCAGCGGCATCGTCAGTTCGTGTTTGCTCGATTGATATACCGCGAAGGTAGGCGTCATAAGCAGCCGGATTCTCGGTCGGTTTTTCTGTGACCGCCTTCTCTTCGGCGCCAGTGAGCCTGGCTTTTAGCTGATCCGCGACAGCGCTGGCAACTTCGCCTTCGACGCCGAACACATCATCTAGTTTGCGATTGTAACTTTCAGCCCAGACGTGATCATCGGTTGCGGCCCGGATTAGCTGCACATTGACATGCACGGCATCCCCCGCTTTCTGCGCGCTGCCTTCCAGAATGTTTGCCACTCCAAGTTGTCGCGCGATCTCTGGCAGATTTTGCGGACTGGTGGCAAAATGCGCCGTCGAAGTGCGAGAAATTACTTTGAGCGCACCGATTTTCGCCAGTCGGGTGAGAATTTCATCCTGAATCCCTTCCGCGAAGTAAGCATTGTCTTTGTCGCTGCTCAGATTTTCAAATGGCAGAACCGCTATACTTTTTTCGGGAATCGGCCCCGTTACCTTGCCGGATCCTGTAGCCGCCTCGTTCTGCTTGTCATGCCGGAGATTCTCGTCGGCGGATCGAAGCGTTGAGGTTGTGTAATTCGCTCGATGAACAAACCACCAACCAATTCCGATCAACAGCAAGGCGACCGCGCCTATCAAAGCAAATTTGTTGACTCTCGGAAAGGCAGAGCCTTTTCTGGCCTTTGACTTCTGACCGCTGACATTTGTCTTTCGTTCCCACGGAAGCACGATTCGAAAAAGTTCCATCGGCACGGAAATGTTTTTCAGTTCGGTCGGCGCGAGCTTTTCGAAACGGGTTTCCACCGCGTTCCGAATTTGGCGCTCGACATCCATCGACACGCAAATGCCGCCCGCGCCCGCCAGCTGTTCGATCCGGGATGCAATGTTCACTCCGTCGCCATAAACATCGCCGCCGCGATGCACCACATCGCCAATATGAATGCCGATCTTGAGTTCAACGCGACGCTCAGCCGCAACATCATGATTACGATGAGCGAGGGCTCGCTGTATTTCGATCGCGCATTGAGCGGCTTCCAAGGCGCTGTTGAACTCAATCAGAAACGCGTCGCCAATCGTTTTGATTTCCGTTCCGTGAAAGCGCGGAAAGATTTTTCGAAGCAGCTCGCGATGTTCTTCGAGTAACTCGACAGCGAGCTTGTCATCGCGCTGGGAAAGAGCGCTGTAGCCGACCATGTCGGTAAACATGATTGCCGCGAGTTTGCGTATTTCCTCTTCGCTCACTTGTTAGGCTCCTGGCAGAGTTTCTCGAAGCGCGGGTCTTTCCGCAACGGATCCCAGTACGGATCGATGCGAAGAAGACTAGGCGTGAGTCCGTTAGCGACTTCAAGCAAATGCGGAAGAGCAGCAATCGCGGCGTCGATCTCGCCCACATGGGCTTCGACTTGAGCGAGCGTAATTTCTGCCTGGGCTTTTTCGATCGCGTCGTTCTGGTAATCGATCACGGCGGCCCGCGCCTCAGCCAGTGCCTTGTCTCTTTCTCCGAGTCCGGCATACGCCAGGGCTAGAACACACCGCAACTGAGCCTGATCAATCGGGATAGTTGCGTCGGGCGACGGTTTGATGTTTTGGACGGCAAGAGTGTAGGTGGCGCGGGAGTCGGTCGTCTTGCCAGCCAACTGCTGGCAGTAAGCCAGCGTCGGAATACTGACCAGTTCCCATTCGTCTAGCGATTCCCTAGCTTTGATGGCCGTCGTGACCACTTGCATCTGCGTGATCGCCGCTTCGAACTGGCGTTCGTAAAAAAGCTGTGATGTCTTCGTCCCGATTTCGAGCTGGGCATTGCCTTCGGTAGGCACGACGATCCGTGCCGCTACCTTCGAAGCCTCATTCAACCGCCCCTCGGCTTGTAAGATACCTATCTTAGCGGCAAGGGCCCGGCCCGCTTCCGGCGCAATTTGCAATGCGCGGTCAATGTACTCTTCTGCTTCGTTAAACCTCCTCACATAACTAAGGCATTCCCCTGTGAAAATAAGGAGCTGAAGATTTCGCGGATCCAGGGTGATGGCTTTTTTGAAATGATTGATCGCGTCGTCCCAGCGTCCCATGCGTCGTTCCACGAACGCCATTTCACCGAAAACATCGGCACTGTTCGGGAGGCGCTTGCCGGCTTCCGCGTAGGCAGCCAGCGCGCCGGTGAAATCGCTTGCAATGTGATACCGATAACTCCCCTGAGCGATCCAAGCTTCGCCGAGTTCCGGCTGTAGTGCCATCGCGCGGTCCGCCGCTTCTTTGATAACGGCGGGAGAATTGGTCGTGCGGTCGACGAAATTGAAATAAAGGAAGCTTCGCACAATCGCGAGACGCGCCCAGGCCAGGGCGAAGTTAGAGTCGAGCTGCACCGCCTTGGCGTAGTTTGCGGCAACTTCTTGTTCGTCCTGGATACCAAAGCGCGTCGCCTCGATCGATCGTCCATGTAAGTACGCGTCATAGGCGGCGACATTGTTCGTTGGCTGGGCTGCCAGCGATTTTTCTTCGGCGCCGCTCAGTTTGGCGTCAAGCGCTTCCGCGATTTTGCCGGCGACTTCGCTTTCGACGCCAAAGATGTTTTGTAACTCGCGATCGTAAGTTTCTGCCCAGACATGCGCGTCCGTTGTCGCCTTGATCAACTGCACATTGATGTGCACGGCATTACCCGCTCTTTGCACGCTGCCTTCAAGCAAGTTTGCAACACCGAGCTGCTGGCCCACTTCTCGCAGATTGTCCGGCGAGCTTTTATATTTTTGAGTGGAAGAGCGCGAAATAACCTTAAGCGCTCCGATCTTGGCCAGCCGCGTCAGGATTTCATCCTGAATCCCTAAAGCGAAGAAGGCATTCGATTTTTCCTCGCTGAGATTCTCGAAAGGCAGCACTGCGATGGATTTCTCCGGAATCGCGGCGGCTGGTCTGGTTATTTCGGTTTCGTTAGGCGTGACTGCGGTTTTATTATCCGGCGCGTGCGACGTCGCAGCAAAGCGCCAGAGGAATCCGCCGCCTAAGGCCAAGACCAGACCTATGATAAGAAGTTCGGTTCCGCTAACTCGTTGCGCGCCACGTTCACCGTGATACCAGGCTATAACCAGAGTAACAAAGAAGCCGACAACGAGCGCTAGAGTTATCCCGCGACGCACACCTTCCGGCCAGCCGAATTGTTGCGCGATGATGTCGATTCCTTGCAACAAGGCAAAGGCGGCCGCGATATAGGCGATGACCCATTGCACTAGCTTGCGCTGCTTCAGGCGCTGGAAGAACTCGTTCATTTCGCCGGCTCCTGGCAGAGCTTTTCGAAGCGAGGATCGCCGCGCAGCGGATCGAAATCCGGATCAAGGCGAAGGAGCGCCGGCGTGAGAGGCGCTTCGCCCAAGCCATCGTAGGAAATCGCGAGCAAGTGTTCGAGCAGCGCGATGGCGCGATCTTTTTCGCCTAATCGCGTCAGCATTCGGGCTTTTATTTCTTCTACTGTGCCACGGTTGCGCGCGTCATTTGTCGTCAAGGCGAGTGCTTTATCGATTCCGTTCAAAGCGGCATCGCGCTCCATTAGTCCCGACGAAGCGTAAGCGCGCAGAGCGACAGGAAACGCATTGTCGGGTTGCTCCTTCAGAATTGCGTCTGCCGCATCACGCGCCTTCAGAAACATGGCGCGCGATCTTGCCTTATCTCCGGACAGTTCCAGAAGGATCGCGAATTCAATCAGGTCGGAGGCATCCGAAAGGTTCAAGGCCGCTTGTTCCCCCAAGGTCTGGAAGTAAGGCAAGGCAACGGCTGGCGTTCGCCGGAGCTTTGCCTGATTCACGACAGCGTTAATACCGACACGATCCGGGCCCGGTTGCAGGCGATCGACAATCGTTTGTGCTTGATCCAGTTGCCCCATGCCTTGGAAAGTTTGGGCTTTCAGGTCCAGCAGACCGGCGTCATCCGGCCAGATCTGCAGCGCGTTATCCAACGTCCGAAGCGTGCTCGCAAAGTCGCGCATCGCCAGGCGACCCGAAGCAGCTGTCCATCGCAGGTAAAGGTCGCGGGGATTCAAGCTAATAGCCTCATCGAGGTAGTCGGCGCTTTGTTTCCATTCGCCGAGGCGGGCCGAAGAGAATGCCAGATCCTGCAGGATATCAGCATTGCTCGGCCATCGTAGATGCAGTTGCTGCAACAGGTCGCGAGCACCTCGGTAATCGAGTAGCACCCAGTATTGGAAATCTGCTTTGGCAAGTCGCGTCTCCGGCAATTGAGGTTGCAGACGGACGGCCTCGGCCACCGAATTTGCCGCCACCGCGCGGCGGGCCTCTGAGCGGTCCATGTAACCGAAGTAGATCTTTGAATGCGCGCGACAAAGTGCGGCCCAGGCAAGCGCGAATTGGGGATCGAGGCGAACCGCTTCCTCGAAAGACTGCACCGCGGCATTCAATGACTTCTCCGTCGGTTCGCGAATCTGTCCGATGCCGCGCAGATAGGCGTCGTAGGCAGCTAGATTGTCAGTAGGTTTTTGCGCAAGGACTTGTTCTTCTGCGCCAGTCAGCTTGGCGTCGAGCGCACTGGCGATATTTTGGGCTACCTCCTTTTCAACACCAAAGATGTCGTCGAGCTTACGATCGTAGCTCTCCGCCCAAAGATGATCATCCGTGGCTGCTTTGATTAGCTGCGCATTGATATGCACCGCGTTGCCGGCTTTTTGCACGCTGCCTTCGAGGAGATTCGCCACGTCCAGTTGCTGGCCGACCTCGCGTAAGTTGTTCGGCGCGCTTTTGTATTTCTGAGTTGAAGAGCGCGAGATGACTTTGAGCGCCGCGATTTTGGACAAACGCGTCAGGATTTCGTCCTGTATGCCGTCGGCAAAGTAAGCATTGGACTTATCGTCGCTAAGATTTTCGAACGGCAGAACCGCGATAGACTTCTCCGGCAAAGGCGAAAGCACATTTTCGCTGCCAGGCCCTGCGCTGTAACGACCGAGAAAAAACAGACCTATCGAAATGGCTGCAGCAATTACGACCACGTAAATCCAGCCCCGACCCTTGGAATGCTGGTTCGCCGCATCGGCGACCTCGGTCCGTTTGATTCCTTCCGGCGTTGATTCGAAAGCCCACGCGATGACCAACGCGATTGGAAATCCGATTGCGATCAGGACAATGACCAGACGCACGACCCAATTAGGGATTTCCAGAAAGGGGAAAATTTGCGTCGCGATCTGCGCGATCAGCCATCCGACAACGGCATAGGCAACCGCAACTTTGTAAACGTTGCGCCGCTTTAGCTCGGCGAGGAAGTTCGATGATTTCATTTCGAAGACCCGCAAAACTCACGCGCTGGCACAATCTTTTCAGCCAGCGCTTCGAAGCGGCGGTCACCGTGCAAGGATTTGAGTAGTGGATCGACTCGAATGAATAGGATATCAAATCCATCGCGTTCACGGTAGGATTCTTCCAGCCAGTTAATGGCTTCCTTACGCTCATCCAAACCGAGACAGACAAGCGCCAGGCAATACGCCGGGATAAACCGCTCCTTTCGCTCCTGCTCTAACTGTTGAAGAATTTTCCGCGCTTGATCCGCGTCGCCATAACTGCCATAAAGTCGGCCCAAGAGGGCTCTAGGTATGGGATCAGTGGTAAGGCTAATCGCCTTTTGATATTGAGACATGGCTTCGGGGAAAGAACTTTTTAGCTCAAAGGCCTCGCCAAGGCAGTAGATTGCGTAGTAGAAGCCTCTGTCCAGCTCGATTGTCTTGCGAAGCTGGGCAATGGCGTCTTCCAACCTCCCAGTTACTACGTAGGTATAACCAATGTTGGCGTTGATGATAAGCGAAAGCGGATCGAGTTGCTGGGCCTTGTGAAGTTCTGCCAGCGCGCGCTCTGACTGTCCCATGCAGGTGAGCGGGTGATGGCCGAGCCAGTGATGCGCCGTGGCATCGTTCGGGTTAACCTCGATCGCCTGCTCAAACTCGGCAATCGCACCCGGCAGATCCAATTCATAATTCGACCTCACGGCGCCAAGTGCAGTGTGAGCGTCGGAACAAGTGGGATCTAGGGACAGTGCCTTTTCGGCGGCAAGTTTGGCTTTAGGGAAGCAATCCTTCGGAGCCCCCCCATCATAGGCCGGAAGAAGGAGCCACGCTTGTGCGGCCCCAGCATAGGCTGTGGCGAAGTTAGGATCCTTTTTGATCGCCTCCTCGAATAGCTCGATCGATCGACGCAGGTCACCAGCGGTTCGCTTGTTCCAAAAGAACCGGCCCTTGAGGTAGAGTTCATAGGCTTCGTGGTCGGCGGTTGGAATTTTCGCGATTGCTGCCGCTTCGCTACCTGTGAGCTTCGCTTGCAGAATGTCAGCGATGGTCTTGGCTATCTCACTTTCCGTCGCGAAGAGGTCAGCAACTTCCCGGTCATAGATATCCGCCCAGAGATGAGTATCACTAAGCGCGTTGATGAGCTGCACATCGACTCTGATCTGGTCATTCTCTCGTTGCACGCTCCCCTCGAGAATATGAGTCACGCCAAGTTGCCGGGCGATTTCACGAAGATTCTCGGGGGCGCTCCTATATTTTTGAGTGGATGTGCGCGATATTACCTTCAGATCGGCGACTCTGGCGAGGCGGGTGAGAATTCCATCTTGCACCCCTTCGCAAAAGTAAGCGTTATCCGGATCGCGACTAAGATTGTCGAACGGTAGCACTGCAATACTTTTCTCAGGAATGGCAACCAAATCGCTAGTTGCGGCCTCGTTTTTCGCAACCAGTTGCGGCCGGATCCGCTGGAACAGCATCAAACCGGTGGCAACGATGGCTACAGCGATGGTCAAGCCTACAATTTTGCGGCCAGTTTTTATGGCGGTCGACTTTTTTGGATCTATCTCTGATTCCAGCTTGATGCCCTCTGGTGTCATCTCAAAGGCCCACGACAAAACGAGCACTACGGGAAAACAGAGCACCAGCAGTGCGACAAAAACTTTCATCCCCCAGGACGGAGCATCGAAAGTCGGAAAAAGAATGGAGGCTGCCTGGATTAACAACCACGAGACGACTGCGTACGCGACCGCAACCTTGTAAACGTTGCGCCGCTTTAGCTCGGCGAAGAAATTACGCTCGTTCACGGTCCGACGTGTTCCTTCATCGTGAGCAACTGCTGAAAGCCAGGATTGCTGCGGATCGGATCCCAGATAGGGTCGATCTTTAACCGTTGGACGGAAACACAAACGCCCGCCGGAATCGGGAGTAACTGGCGCAGCGTCGCTTTCGCGCCAATTATTGGCGGAGGTAAACCTATTTTCTGACAATAAGGGGCGAAGCGCGAATCGTCTTTGTAGCGAAGAAGCAAAGGATCGTAAAGCAGTTGGCTAAGGCCAGGATCGCGATTAGCCCAGGCGCGATCGAGCCATTCGAAGACGTTGTCGGGATCTTTTCGCAAAGCGTAGACTTGGGCGATCTGATAGGCGCCGCCGAGCGCTTGATGATCGATCAGATTCTTGAGCGCAAGATCTGCCGCCGCAGTATCGCCGCTGATCTGTTGCGCGAGGGCCAGCGCGATTTCCTGCCATCCACCGGCCGCGACCTCGTGCTGGGCCGCTTCAAGCGCAGCTTTGGCATCGCCGCGCAGGATGGCCACCATGGCTAGTTGAGTAAAGAAGTCTGCATGCCCAGGTTGCAGATCGATCGCTCGGCGGATGGCTTGCTCGGCATCATCAAGGCGGCCTAACGAAGCTAGGTATAGTGACAGTCGGTTGTAACAGCTGGCGCATAACGGGTCACTTGCCAGCTCTTGTCGCGCCAATTCGACTGCCTGGCCAGGGTGGCCCAGCGTAGCTAACGAAGAAGCAAACTGGGCCTTAACGCCGTCGTCATTGGGCGCTAATTGCATCGCACGCTCGTATTCAGCCGCCGCTTCGGTCCACTTGAAATCCGCCGATTCAAGCACAAAGCCCCGGGTAATATGGGCTGTGGCCAACTCCGGTTCCAGGCTAAGCGCCATATCGATTGCGGCGCGAGCTTCCACATAGGTTTGTTGAGCCTCCGCGCCACTGAGAAACTTGCGGGCAAGGTTTACCAGGGAAGTCGAAAGATCGGAGTAGGCCAGCGCATAATATGGATCGAGTTTAACCGCACCCTTGTAATACTCGATTGCCTTTCTGTAATCCGCTTCGGTTCCCCGGGAATTGTAATAATTTCCTTGTAAGTAGAGCTTGTGCGCTTCCGCGTTCTCGGTGGGTCGGGCTGCAATTGCGTGCTGCTCCGAGCCACTCAGCTTCGCTTGTAACGCGTCGGCAATCGCTTTTGCGATCTCACTCTCGACTGCAAAAATGTCAGTCAGTTTGCGATCGTAGGTATCTGCCCACAGGTGCGCGTCAGTGAGGGCATTGATCAGCTGAACATTTACCCGAACCTGGTCCCTGGCTCGCTGAACGCTGCCTTCCACGACATTCATCACGCCAAGCTGCTTCGCGATCTGGGGAAGATTCTTGGGTGCGCTCTTAAACTGCTGCGTCGAAGTACGCGAAATGACCTTCAAGTCTGCGATCTTCGATAGTCGTGTCAGAATTTCATCTTGAATGCCCTCCGCAAAGTAGGCGTTCTCCTTGTCGCTGCTCAGATTTTCAAATGGTAAAACCGCAATGGATTTCTCCGCCAGGGACGCCATGCTGGGGCTTCCGCCGATTTCCGCGTCTCCAATGCGGATGGCCCGGGGGTCTTTCCCTACCATTCGGTAAACGAACAATCCTGTCGCGATTACCGCGATGATGACGGTGATGGCAACGATCTTACGGCCGGTCTTGCGCGTGATTGCCTTTGTTCGATCAATTTCCGATTCGCGTACAATTCCTTCAGGTGTGATCTCAAACGCCCAGGAAAAAATCAGCGCAATCGGGAACCCGACAACAAGAATGAGGATGACGATCTGCATCGCCCATTGCGGCGCATTGAATGCGGGGAAAAAAATCGATGCCGCCTGAATGATGAGCCACGCAATGACCGCGTAAGCGACCGCGACTTTGTAAACATTGCGCCGCTTCAGTTCGGAGAAAAACGTACGCTCATTCATTGGCATCGCCCACGAATTTGGCGAGCAATTTCTGAAAGCGCGGATCGCCACGGAGCGGGTCGAAACGATTGTCTATCTTGGGCCCGCCGGTACCCGCGCCGCCGATGGGAATGCTTCGTTCATCGTACGCTTTCTCCAGCAGCCGGATGGCTTCGTCAGTATTGCCGAGCACGCTCTGGATCTGTGCAAGCGGATAGCTGGACACAAACCTGCGCTGCGATTGGCTGATCAAATCGCTAAGAATTGCCTGTCCGTCGGTTCGTTTGCCTGCGCGCACGTACGCACAGGCGATCACACCGCTGACCTGGTTCTTCGGAACCGCGCTCTGTGATTTCTTGTAATCGGTTACCGCCTGCTCGAACTCGCCTTTACTCTCAAGCAATTGGCCGCGCACCCAGTAGGCGACTCCGAAACTGGGATCCAGGTCGATCGTGCGTTGGATTTGTTGCCATGCTTCTTCATTGCGACCCGCCGAATAATAAACGCTGGCAAGCACATTATTGATAATCAATGAAAGCGGATCGAGCTCGTGCGCGCGGCGGAGTTCAGCGATGGATTCTTCGAACCGACCTAACGACTGGAGGACTTCGCCATACCATTGATGCGCGGAAGCATAGTTTGAATTCAAAGCGAAAGCCCGTTTGAATTCCGCCTCAGACGCGGCCAGCTGCAAGTCGGCACCGAGTGCATTTGCCAGCGCGGTGTGCGCTTCGGCCAGCGAATTATCGAGCTCAATTGCTCGGCGTGCCGCGGGAATCGCGCGGTCGATGAATTGTTTCGGCGCATCATCGCTGTAGCCCGGCAAAATCGAATAACAATCTGCTAATCCAGCGTATGCGAGCGCATAGGACGAATCCTTTTGGATCGCTTGCTGAAAGTAATCCAGCGCTTTCTTTATGTCGGCTTCGGTTCGACGGTTCCAAAAATACCGGCCTTTCAGATAAAGCTCGTGCGCTTCCTGATTTTCGGTCGGTTTCTTCGATAGCGCCGTCTTTTCTGACCCGCTGAGTTTGGCTTGCAGGGTGTCCGCGATGGTTTTCGCGATCTCACTTTCAATCGCGAAAATGTCCGTCAATTTTCGGTCGAACGTTTCCGCCCAGAGATGCGCGTCGGTGAGAGCATTGATCAATTGTACATTCACACGGATCTGGTCGTCCGCTTTTTGGACGCTGCCTTCCAGGATGTGGGTCACCCCGAGTTGCTTCGCGATTTCCGGCAAATTGTCTGGCGTGCTTTTGAAATGCTGGGTTGATGTCCGCGAGATCACTTTCAGATCCGAGACTTTTGCCAGACGGGTCAGTATCTCGTCCTGTACTCCCTCAGCGAAGTAGGCATTTGATTTGTCTTCACTCAGATTTTCAAATGGCAGGACCGCAATGCTTTTCTCCGAAACCGCCGACCCGCTGATGGGGGGCTTGAGTGCGTTGTTCTTATGAGAGAGTTCGCCCTGCAACTCGTCAGTGATCTGCTTGGCGACTGCGTTCTTGATGGTATCAGCCAAGGAGGGAACCGCTGTTGCCGTCGGTTGTGGGAGTGTCGCTGAGCGATGCTGGTCGAGTGTGCGCATAATCGCCGGCGCGAAAATTACCGACACAATCGCCAGCAGGAAGATGAGTGCGATGACTAACCCGATTGTGATGAAGATCGCGCGCACAAACGGAGAAAGCCCTTTGCGCTTCCCTGCTCTGGAGCGCGAGATGATGCTGCGGTCTTTTCCGAGTCGCGATGGCGGTGTGGGATTGCCAATAGTCTCGGCATAAAGATTAACCAGGGAGACGACAACGCCGTGTTTCACTTCCACGTCACCCAGTTCATGCAGGTATGGCTGCCATCGACGCTGCTGTGCCAGATCGCCTGCCACGCGTTTACTCACCAGAATGTGGCCTGCGTCGCCGCAATCCATTACTCGCTGCGCGATGTTAATGCCTATGCCGGCAATGTTTTCGCGGCCGCTTGCGTCCTTCACATGTTGAATCGGGCCGCTGTGGATTCCCATTCTCACCGGCAGACTCGGCTGGGCGCGCAAAGCCCGGCTAATCTCCAGGGCGCATTCGGCCGGCTCTTCCACGGAACCGGTGAAAACCAGCGCCATGCCATCGCCCGTCGGCAAAATGGTAAGCGTCCCTGCTGCCTCAGCCTCGCTCGCGGCTTCGGTGCTGCGCACAATTTGGTTCAGCTCCTGGAGCGCTTCTGATTGTTCGTCGGTCAGCAGCTTGGAGTAACCGACGATGTCGATGAAGAGCACGTGCGCAATTTCCAGACGCGGCTTCGCCTTCTGCTCGTCAGCCATTGAGGCGCGAATCTAATGGTTCAGCGCTACCATCTCTAGCCTATTCTTTTGCCCAAAACGGAAAGGGCGATCGTTCGAAACGTCGAGCGGCATTTGGTAGGGCCACTGAGGTCAATCGGCCGCTGCGGTTGAGTGAACCGCCGCTTCCTCGTTAGACGCCAATGAAGCCACGAGTTTTTCGAAACGGGGATCGCCGCGCAATGCATCCCATGATGGATCAAGTTTCAGCTCGCCGTAGCTGACTCCGTTTGGAGTCTTGGCCGCAATCTCAAGTTGGTCTAGAGCGAGATCTTTTTCTCCGACCCAGCTATAGATCAGAGCGAGATAACTGATCAAACCGGCTCCGTCCCATGCATCTTTTGATACGGGCAACAATTCACAGGCGCGCCTGCCTTCCGCAATCGCATCAGTCTTTTGGCCCAAACCGGCATCTATCAGCCCCAGGATCGTCCAGGCCGGAGCATAATCCGGCTGTTCGGAAACAGTCCTCGCCGCAACCATTCGAGCGGAAGCGAAAGCAGTTTTCGCAGCGCTGTTATCGTCAAAGCAGCGTGCAACCAAACCGACATGCCAACCGCGCGGCCAGGAGATGTCGTAGTGAGGATCGACCGTGCCTCCAGTGGGAATTAGATCGAGAGCGCGGACAGCCGCATCCTGATCGCGTTCCGCCAAGGCGCATTCGACAAAGAAGGCCCCGACATGCGACGCTACGTCCTTCCCCTCGGTGAGAATCTCATTCAGCTGCGATCGTAATGGAGCGAAGTCGCCACGCTCCAGGTAAGGGGCCTCGGCCAGGGCGGTACGCACGAAAGGGTCCTTCGGCGAGATCGCAACCGCTTGTTGAATCAACTGCGCCGCTTTAGAATACTGACGAAGAGCTGCATAAGTATATCCGGCTTCCGACAAGGTGTTGAAGGCGCGCGGGTCGAGCTCAACCGCACGATCGAAATTCCGAACCGCGTCATCCCAGCGTCCCTGCCGCCGATTCACTGCTCCGATTGTCGTATAAAGCCGCGATGAATTGGGTAATGATTTGCGCGCAAGTTCCAACTCCGTCCGCGCCGTTTCGTAGTCGCGAAAGCCGTGATAAGCGTAGTCGGCTTTTTGCAGATGCACTTCGCCCGCGTCGGGACTAATGCGTTCAGCCTCTTTGAGCGCCGCTAACGCCTGGTCGCGCCGCCAAGGGGTGTGATCAAAGCCTGTCCAGTAAAGATCGAGATGGATTTCGCACATCAGGCAATAAGCGAGATAAAAGTTGGGATCACGCCTGACTGCTTCTTCCAAGAGACTCAGTCCCTGGAACAATCCATGTTCTGAGCCTGGATCGTCAACCTCATCGTCCAATCCGCGGGCTCGCCGAAAAAGATCACTCGCCACCAGGTCCTTGGTCGGCA
>DASTMV010000020.1:0-20440 GCA_035713885.1 Candidatus Udaeobacter sp.
GCTCGCTATCTGCTACGCGTCCGGCGCACATGGCAATTTCCACTGCAGGCGAAAAGTGACCGCTATTGAAGCAGGCGTTTTCCGTTTGCAGATTCGCTGATTAACTTTCGCAAACGAGCCATGCGCGTTTCTTCTTTTTTCGCGCTGACAATCCACCAGCCGATCATTTTTCGATACGACGGCGGCTGTTTATTGAAAAAGTTCGCGGCCGCTTTGTTCTTCTCCAGCAGCTTTGCGTATGGCTGTTTCAGATTAGTGCTTCGTTGTTCGTACGAATAGATGCCAGACTTGTTCTCAAGGCGCGCCGCGAACGCTTTTAACCCGGTCGGTCGCATCTGTTTTTGCCTAACTAGTTCTCTGGCCCGTTTGATATTGATCGCGCTCCAAATGCTTCCGCGCCGCCGCGGCGTAAATCGAATTTGGTAACTGATTTCGTCAACGCTCTTCCGAATTCCGTCGATCCAGCCGAAACACAGAGCTTGATCGACCGACTCGGGCCAGGTGATGTTCTGCCTTCCCGAGTCTTTCCTGTAAAAACCAACCCAGAGCTCAGTCGCCCTCGCGTGATGGCTTTCTAGCCACGTTCGGAAATCGGCAGGTGTTTCAAAAAACTTCGGTTTCAACCGATCTGCTTTTTGTACCCAGGAGCGTCTTTCAGATTTTCAAGATCGTCGGGATTCTCGATTTTGAGAACGAATATCCATCCCTGGCCATAAGGTTCTCGGTTAATCAACCCCGGATCGGTTTCGAGCGCTTTGTTCGCCTCGACAACCGTGCCCTTCACAGGCGCGAAGATGTCACTTGCCGCTTTCACAGATTCTACTACCGCGACTGCTTCTTTCGCGTTTACCTGTCGCTCGATTTTCGGCAGCTCGACATAAACGACGTCGGTTAATTCTGATTGTGCGTGATCAGTTATGCCGACACGTATGTTGTCGCCTTCGCGCTTAATCCATTCGTGGCTTTCGGTGTAGAGCAAATCGTCCGGGATGATCATGATGCTGGCCTCTTATAGAGCGGTTTCTTTTCAATTGTGGCAGGAAAGTTTTGACCTCGAATTTCGATGTCTATTTCTGTGCCGATTTTTGTGTGCGCCGACGACACATACGCCATTCCAATACCCCAGTTCAAGCTTGGAGAAAGCGTGCCGCTGGTCACGTCTCCAATGCGCTCGCCATTGTGTAAAACTGGATAGTGCGGCCGCGGCGGCGGCCCTTTTTTCTTCATTCGAAACGGTACAAGCTTTTCGCGAGCGCCTGCTTCTCTTGTTCTAAGCAGAACGTCCCGGCCAATAAAGTTTGGCTTTGTTAAATCGATAAAGAAGCCGAGACCAGCTTCAAGCGGATTTCGGTCTGACGAGAGATCCGAACCATTTAACGGATAACACATTTCGAGCCGGAGTGTATCCCGCGCACCCAGGCCACACGGTTTTATTCCCAGCGATTTTCCTTTTTCAAGCGCGGCGTTCCAAACCTTCACTGCATCAGTCACACGAAAGAAGATTTCAATGCCGTCCTCACCTGTGTAACCGGTTCGGGCGATGGACACCCTTGTTCCGTCAAATGCAAAATCGACGATGTGATTTCGCGGTGGGGGCGCCGTCTCTTCTCCGAAGAGCGCATGAAAGAATTCTATGAGGCGTGGCCCTTGAATGGCAACTCCGCCGAATTCGGCGCTGCGATTTATCAGGAGCGTACCGGGGGCCTCTAGCTCGCGTTCATTGGCATCGGGCAAGCTTGTCGCATCAGGAGCCCTTTCGTTTCGCCTGTCGGCGGCATGCCGTACCTCCAGATGATTTTCCAGCCAGGCAAAATCTTCGTCTGTCCGTGCCGCGTTCACGACTAGGAGGAACTTCTCCGCACCGATTCGATAGACAATCAGATCATCAATAGTCCCGCCGCGTTCGTTCAGCAGAAACGTGTATTGCCCCATGCCGATATCGAGCTTTTTGACATTGTTTGTGAGCATGGTGTTGAGCCAATCGCGCGCTCCAAGGCCCTCCAAAACCAACTGGCCCATGTGCGAAATGTCGAAAATGCCGAGGTTGCTTCGCACCGCCTGATGTTCTTGCACGATGCTTGTGTAATGCACCGGCATCAACCACCCGGCGAATGGGACGATTTTAGCGCCAAGCCCTATGTGCTCGTCGTACAGTGGCGTTTTTCTTTCGTTCACGCGCCAAACTAGCCGTCAATGAAAGACCGGTAAAGTTTCTTGCCGCCGGCGAGAGCGATAGCGCCAGAGGTTCGACCCTTTTTGGCGACCCTCTTGTCTCCTTTGTATTCTTTGTGCCAGCAATTAAACTCCGCCAACCACAATGACTTGGCTGGATAAAATCGAACGCCGCTTTGGTTTTCTCGGAATTCCCGGCCTGATCCGCATCGTGATCGGTTTCACCGCACTGGTGTGGGTGTTGATGTGGCTGGATCCAAATTTGCGGTTTGCGCTCGACCTTAATCCTGCCCGCATTCGCCACGGTGAAGTGTGGCGGCTCATCACTTACATTTTCATACCACAGACGCTCAGCTTTTGGGTCGTGCTGGCGCTCTGGTTTCTCTGGTTTATCGGCGAAGGCCTTGAACGGGCCTGGGGACCGTTCCGACTTACGCTTTACTTCGTTATTGGAATGATCGGCACGACCGTCGCCGCATTCTTTTTCGGCAGCAACTTCTCTAATGGAATGCTGATTGCATCGTTGTTCTTCGCCTTCGCTCAGTTTTATCCGGATGAGATTATTTACATCCTTTTCATTTTGCCGGTTAAAATCAAATGGTTGGCGTGGATTTTCGCAGCTTTTTTGCTGGCCGGATTTGTTTTGGGCCCGAATTCCTATCGGGCTGCACTCTTCGCGGCGTTCGCGAACTATTTTATCTTCTTTGGGCCGGAAATCATTCATCAAGCACGGCATCGCCACGACGTTTCAACGCGACGCAGACGCTTTGAGGCCCAATCACGGAGCGCCACTGAAACGCTTCATCGCTGCGCTATCTGCGGCGCTACTGAGCTAAGTGATCCGGATCTGGAATTTCGCGTTGCGCGGGATGGCGAAGAATATTGCATGCAACATTTGCCCAAAGCGCAGAGCGCCGTCAGGGTAGGGGCGATTGACCTCAATCGCCCGAAAAGCGGTTCGGATGAACCGACCTGACCCGCGTTTGCCAAGCCGAGATTAACCCGATGACTGACAAGAGTAATACGCTCATTCCAGAGCAAGGCTGGCATTGTTTGCACCTGTTTTACCGGATCGAACACGGCCAATGGCAGTTGCTCAGCCGCGAAGAAAAAAATGCCGCCAAAACAAATCTGTCGTCGCTGGTCCAGGAAGTGCGCGCGACGGATTCGACGCAGTTGCTTACGCTCGGAATGGTGACGCCAAAAGCCGACATCGGCTTTATGTTAATCACTCCGGATTTGCACAACGCCAATGAAATTGAAAAACGATTATCGCTCTCGTTAGGCGCGGATGTGCTCACGCCAGTTTACAGCTACTTCTCGCTCACAGAGGAAAGCGAATACATCACCACCGAGGATGAATACGCGGAAACGCTCGAATTGAATGTCCGCAATGATCCCGAAAAACTCAAAGAGGCGCTGACGACGTTCCGCGAGCGGATGAAGCATTACCGGCAGGAGCGTGTTTATCCCAGCCTGCCCGACTGGCCGGTGGTGTGTTTTTATAACATGATCAAACGCCGGGGTGAACAGCGCAATTGGTATGCGCTTCCGTATGACGAGCGCCGAAAATTGATGAAGGGCCATGCCACTGTCGGCCGAGAGTTCGCAGGCAAGGTGAAACAGCTCATTACTGGTTCGACAGGGCTCGACGACGCCGAGTGGGGCGTCACGCTCTTCGCCCGCGACACTTTTCAAATCAAAGCGATCGTTTACAAAATGCGGTTCGATCCTGTCAGCGCCGAGTACGCAGATTTCGGTGAATTTTACATCGGGCTCCAATTGCCGCTGGACGAATTATTCCGGCGTTTGCAGCTGTAATTCTTGCTCCTGCTCGTAGTCGTAATCGATTGCACTCGAGCCCGAGCAAGAGCACGATTACGAACAGGAAGCTTGGATGGGTGACAGAGTGGTTGATTGTGCACGCCTGGAAAGCGTGTGTACCGAAAGGTACCGGGGGTTCGAATCCCTCCCCATCCGCCAAGTCTTGATTGCGTAGGTAAATCACACCGTCAGCGCGAACAGCGATCGGCACAAGTAAGCAACAACCATGAGAACACAGCCGAAGATAACCTAGATGACGCGGAAGTTTCCGATCGTTCAATTGGTCGACGGAAGAGTGGAAACCTGCTGGAGATTGCCTTATTGAATAACCGTGAAAACGAAACACCTATTTCCTCTTCTTGTGGCGGTCTTAACAATTCCATCGCTTCAAACATTTGCCGACGCCCCGATCAATTTTGAAGTGGTGGTCACATTTGATTACCCAGGCGCTTTTGAGACGGTCGCAAACGCGATTAACAATCACGGTGATGTGGGAGGCTGGTGCGCTGTGAATCCCCGCTCCGGGCCAAAAGGTTTCGTCCGCTTGACCAATGGGGAAATCACAGGCCCACTTAAGGCACCTGGAAGTGAGTCGGGTTCTACCTATCTGGAAGGGATCAACAGTTCTGGCACCGCGTGCGGGTATTATTCCGCCGCCTCCGGTCAGCCTGGTTTTCTTCACGCGGACCAAACCTTTATCCCTATCACGGTCGGCGGCGCCGTTTTTACCTATCTAGGAAGTGTAAATGACGCAGGCGACTATTGCGGAACTACGGCACTGCCTAGCGCAACCTTCGTGAATATCGGAGGGACGACGACGACTTTTAATGTCCCCGGAGCGGACGCCACCGGTGCCGATGGAATTAACAACTTGGACCAGGTCGTGGGTAGCTATTCTATAGGAGGTGCCGGATTCGGCTATCGTCGGGATGCCGACGGCACGCTCCAATACCCATTTGCGGTGCCTGGCATGTCTTCTACTGGCTTGAGAGGAATCAACGATCGCGGCTGGATGGTAGGTAGAGCCAGTGAATCCGGAACAGTCATCCACGGAGTCTTGTTCAATTCGCGAGGTGCATTTGCCCTCTACGATTATCCTGGCGCGGTATGGACCTATTTCACCGGCATCAACAATGGCGGATTGATCTGCGGCACTTACGAAGACGACAGCGGCGTTCACGGATTCATCGTTCAGGCAACAATTGCAGCGGAAGAGTAGCATCCATTAAGCGACGAGTGGCTATATGGCAGGAGGCAGTTCCTATGCTGCCGTACGAGCCGGGGGTTCGAATCCCCCCCATCCGCCAGCTTGGGTTAGTGCTTTTCCACCACCTGTAGTTTCTGTAGCAGCTTGACTCTGGCGCCGTGGTTTAATATACCGCGGAAGTTTACGCTGGGGTAGATCATGCAATTCCGGCCGATCACTGAACCCGGATTGATCACCGCATTGCACCCGATCTCGGTTCTGTCGCCAATGATTGCGCCGAATTTTCTTAAGCCGGTTGGAAAAGTGCCAGCCGGCGTACTCACGGCGATCTCGCTGTGATCGAGTTTAACGTTTGAGAGAATTACGCCTGCGCCGAGATGGGCGTGGTAACCAAGGATTGAATCGCCGACGTAATTGAAGTGCGGCACCTGCGCTTCATCGAAGAGAATGCAATTCTTGAATTCGCAGGAGTTTCCCAGGACCACACTGTTGCCAACGACTACGTTTTCACGCACATAGCAACCACTCCGAATTTGGCAGTTTTCCCCGATCCAGGCCGGGCCCTTTAACACCGCGCCCTGTTCAACAACCGTTCCTCTGCCGACGAACACCCGATTACTGATGAATGGTTTGCCCATTAGCTCGCCCAAAACCGCCGGTTTCAGCCGAAATTGCAAATAGCTCGTGATCTGTTTCAGAGCGTCCCAGACGTAGCTCTGGTTCTCAAACAGCTTCGGATGAGCCGTGTGTTCGAGGTCGAGAAAATCAGCTGGGGCAAACATTTCGGATCAGAGTTTGCCGAGCGTCACGTATTCTCCGTTCGGTTGCTCGAACCATTCGGGCAATTCAATTCCCGAATCCACGATACTTTCGTAGCAGTTTTGTGTGATCATGCCTTTGCGGGCGCTTTCGCCAAACACCGCGTAATTTTTCTCAGTCACGAATAATCTGTGCTCAGGCAGCTTCGGCACCTCATCTTTCAGATCATCCATGGCCTTCGCGTTGGGAATGTGATCGGGCAAATGCTTGAACAGATGTCGAAGAACTTTGGCGCGGATAATCTGATGAATCCATATTTGCGACCAGGTCTTTCTTTCGAGATAAATATCGCCGAAGAGATTTTTTACCTTATGAGAATGCAGTGTGAATCTCGGCATGCTCAGTGTCGCCCTGCATCTGCAGAATAACAGCCCATCGATTCCCGGCGAACGCATGGCGTGAGAAATTAGGGTGGCCACCTTCTCTGTGGGAAGTTCGATCGGGTATTTGTCGTCGACGCACCAGTAGATCCACTCTTCGTCATCGATGTCTGCCAGCAAATGCAGGATCGTGCCCTTAATATCGCCCGGCGCCGAGTGATACTTGATATGGTCGGTGTCGGTCCCCCGAAGCTCCTGGTATGGCACGTGAAAGACAAAAGGGTGATCCGGCCATAGCTGATCATATTTCAGAATCATATGGCGCGTAATCGCTCGATAGCGGTCGCACGTGAGCACGATCGCTTTGATTTTATCCTGCGAACTCATAACCAAACCGCTCAATATCTACTTTGAACTTGGCTGCAATGATATCTCTCGTCCGCGGAGTGTAGTAGTCCGTGTAATGGCGCTGTCGGGGATTTGCCCGTCGGTGCGGCAACTTTTCCTGCAATCCCAGCTTCTGCGCTACAAAAGCCCAGTCCTCGTCGAGCCGTTCGAATCTTCCAATGAAATCGGACAGGACTTTTCCATTAGGATCGACGAACCAGTCCAGCTGATACCGATGCGGAGAGGAGTGGACGCACGTGGCGCTGCTGTATTGGATCCAATCAACAAATTGTTCGAAGCTCATCTCGCTCCTGAGTTGCAGCGCTTCTGTCCGCTCATATAGCGAGACAACCCGGTCCCACGGATTGCGAACAAAACCGAATTTGAAATAGGTCTCGAATTGCTTGCTCCCAGTATTTTTCCGGCGCTCCTCCGGCAACAACAAATACAGCGGGCCCACGATCCGGTTCTTTCTTCCCCCGTAACGCGTCCATGACGTTTCCATCAGTTGTTTGATCTGCCACAGATTCAGATGCGGTTTCCAGGCTTTTCCGAGAATTGCCCGCACACTGGTCGATCCAGTCTTGGGTACCTCAACAAAAATGCACTTGTGTTCGTGTGAGATCACCGCGCTCGAGCCAGGATGTAGAGCTAACCATAAAGAGTATGGGTCGGCCGGGACTCGAACCCGGAACCAACGCCTTAAAAGGGCGCTGCTCTACCGATTGAGCTACCGACCCGTATTGGGAGAGTTCTGTAAAGCACATCGCTGTTAATCGCAAGATTGTAGGACGGGCGCTGCGTGTTAGCTCGAACGGAATCCACCCATGCACTTGCTCTTTGGTTTCAAAATGGTCAGCAGATCGCGCAGCGATTTTTGCGTGGGATTCAATCGGAAGACAGATAACCCAGCCGCAGAAGCTGCTTTCCAATCGCGTTCCGGATCGTCGCCGACATGAAGAACATTATTCGGATGCAGGTTCATTACCTTCAATGCGCGCCGGAAAATTTCCGGGTCGGGTTTATCCGCCCCGAGTTCACTGGAAATAAATACATGACTGAAATACTTGGAGATTCCCAGGTGCTGAAGAATAAATCGCAAGCGCCCATCAAAATTTGAGACTACAGCGAGTTGAAAATGTGGCCGTAATTGCTGCAGCACTTCAGGGACTTCGGGATAGAGCTCCCAAACGCCTGCTTCGGCAAAATGTTCGTAAGCGACTTCGAAGAAGTTATCGCGGTCGAGTTTTTTCAATGTAGGTGCGACCTGATCGAATACGCGATCAACGAGTGCGCGCCACCATCCTTTATCGTCTTTTTTGCGCGGACCACTGATTGCAGGGCGTTGCGGCATTTGTTTCCATGTCATGTGAAATGCGCGGTCTAGCTCTTGCGCATCGAGATCCAACCCCATCTGGCGCCCGACAGAGGCGTAATGATCACCCACGGTTTTCGTCAGGTAAAAAAGCGTTCCCGCGGCGTCGAAGAAGATTGCTCTGATTAATATGGCTGTGTCTTCAATGGCCATCTATGCGCTAACTCGACGGAAGATTGTTTTGGTGCTCATTGCAACCTCTGGTGAAACGCCGCGCTGACACGCCAACTTGTCGTTGCAAAATTGCTTCATGGGCGTTGGCTGACGGTGACGATGAAATTTGTAGAAGAGCGGCAGAGTCTACCCAGATGGACACAATCATCGGGCGAGGAACTGGCGAATAGTATCAGTCATGGGATTGGATTCGTGGGTGCGATAATCGGCACGCCGATTTTGCTTCTGGAAGCATTACATCATGGCGACATCCCTTTTCTCATAGGTACGATCGTCTTTAGCACGGCCATGTTGGTCGTGTACCTGGCATCCACGCTGTATCACAGCTGGCCGCCGGGACATATGAAATCGCTTCTCCAACTCTTGGATCATTCTGCAATCTTCCTGTTAATCGCCGGAACGTACACGCCATTTGCCTTGGGCCCGTTACGCGACGGTGGTGGGTTACCGATGCTTGGGATCGTTTGGGCACTCGCGCTTTTCGGCGTTGTCATTAAAGCGACGCGAGGCGTCCTGCGTCATCGAAGACTTGCCATGACTCTCTACCTGGGAACCGGCTGGCTCGGACTCACGTTTATACGTCCTCTTGCGATGGCAATTCCGTTCTCGGCGTTGGTTTGTTTAATCGCCGGTGGCATGCTTACACGGCAGGAACTTTATTTTTTGCGAATGAACGGCAACGTTATGCCCATTTCGTGTGGCATCTGTTCGTACTCGGCGGCACCAGCTGTCACTATGCGGCCGTCTTTATTTGCGCGACCTGAAAAGAGCGGGCGTGCAAAGTTGGACAACTTCGCCCGCGCGGCGGATTAATTGGTATGCTGCCGACTGAGCACAACGATCCAATCAACGCGAGAATTCTCGCCGTTTCGGAAGACAAGATCGAGGGATTCGTTCGCGAGCCTTTCGAAGAGATTGCTAGTCGCTCGGGTGTGGCGGTCGACATTGTCATGGCAAGAATCGCTGCGATGCTGCGCGCAAAAACCATTCGCCGCGTCCGGCAAACTTTGCTCGCGACGAATCTCGCTGAGGGCGCGCTGGTAGCATGGAAAGTTCCGGAAGAGAAAATCGACGCTGCGTTCGATTGGATGTTTCAGCGGGATCCATTTTCGGGTCACGTGGTGCTGCGCTCCACCGACGCTGTCACCGCTGGGTCGGACTACAAACTCTGGACGACTGTGAAGGTTCCTCAGGGATTTTCGTTGCAGGTGCACTGCGAATTGCTGGCGAAGAAAGTAGGTGCCGAGCTTTTTCGTGTGATGCCGGCGAAAGGAATTTTCACTCTTGGGGTCGGGCACGTCCGGCGAAAGACGATCGAGCCTGGCAGCAAGGCTGATCAGCCGGCCAAGATGATTCCCGTGCAGCTCGTTCAATTGAGCGAGCAGGAATGGAATACGTTGGTTGCACTCAAGCGTGAATTTACTCCTGATGAGATTACCCCATCGCCGTGGATTGCGCGGGCAAATGAAGCCGGCGTATCGGTGGAGGAATTCTGTCGTGTAGCCGAAGATCTAAATGCCCGAAAAATTATTGGGCGTTTTTCAACATTTCTGGAACACGTCAAACCATCCGCCGGCGGTGTACGCGTCACGCGATTCAACGCATTGTTTCATTGGGCGGTCCCGCCGGGGCGCGAGCTTGAAACAGGAGGTGAGGTGGGTCGTCATCATATTTTAACGCACTGTTACTGGCGCGAAGCGGGACCGGAATTCAGGAATGTGAACATCATGGCTGTGGCGCACGGCACCGATAAGCGGCTGCTCCTCGATCACAAGGCCGCCATTGATGATCACCTGCGCGCGAGCGGTATCCCAGTTACTTACACCAACGTGTTTTGGGGCGGCCGCAGCGAGATCAAGCCATCCGAAATTTCACCAGCCCTTTACCGCGAATGGTTGTCGCAACAGGGAACGGTTTAGCAGCTGCAACTCCGCTTGGAAAGTTTTCGCGGTAGGTCAGATCCAGATTTCGCAGAATTGCGAGTGCAAATTTCTGGCGATCAACTTTTCGGCCCAAGGCCATTGCAAGTGAAATGGCGCTGTTTTGGAGCTCCACGGGAAAATCGTCGCGGGATTGATTTATGTTGATGCCGATGCCGACGACAGCCAGGTGCGACGCGTTTTCTTGCGCGCGCATCTCTACCAGAACGCCGGCCACTTTGCGCCCGCAGAGCTGAATGTCGTTAGGCAATTTAATCACGGACTCGACGCCAAATTCAGTCCGAATAACCTCAGAAATCGTTTCGATCGCCCAAACCGCGAGCCGCCCCGACTCACGAAGCTGGATAGGGGGTCGTAAAAGAATCGAAAACCAGAGCCCTTTTCCCTTTGCTGATACCCAGTGATTACCGCGCTGGCCGCGCCCCGCGCTTTGATATTCGGCGAAAACGACAAAACCTTCTTTGGCGGACGGAGGACTCTCGCTCGATACGATCTGCAATATGGCGTCATTCGTCGATCCGGTCTGTTCCAGGACGATGATCGTGCTGCCGATGACGGCGCTTGGAAAACTGGCTTTCAGTTGATCAGAAATCAGCCGGTCCGACGTCTCAGCCCTGGACATGATTTATCTCCAGCCCGAGATCGATCGCTCGCGCAGAGCTTGTTAGTGCGCCGATCGAAATGTAATCGACGCCGGTAGCGGCGATTCGCCTGACGTTTTTCAGTGTGATGCCGCCGCTCGCTTCGAACTTGATATTGTTTTTCCTCAGCGCCAGAGCTTCCCGAATTTGAGCGGGGACCATGTTGTCGAGAAGGATCACATCTATGCCGTCGACGTCGATAAACGCGCGCGCTTGCTCCAGATCGTCTGCCTCTACTTCGATGCGGATATTTGGCCGGTCGGTACGCAGTCTGCGGATTTGATCGGCGAACCCTGAAAGTCCTCCAAGTGCGGCCAAATGATTATCCTTTACGAGAATCATGTCGTACAAGCCGAAGCGGTGATTTACTCCGCCGCCGGCGACTACGGCCGCCTTTTCCAAAGCGCGCAACCCAGGGGTTGTTTTGCGTGTGTCCAGTATTTTGGCGGGATGGTTGCCTACGGCGTCAACAAATTGCCTCGTGAGCGTCGCAATGCCGCAAAGGCGCTGCAGAAAATTCAGGGCAACGCGCTCGGCTTTGAGGATCGAACGCGCATGGCCGCGCACTTCGAAAACAATATCGCCGGCGACTATGGCATCGCCATCCGGGTGAATAATGTGGGATTCAATGGCAGGATCGATTTTCCGAAAAACCTCCGCTGCAATGCTGGTGCCGGCAGCAACTGCTGCTTCATGCGCAACAATCCGTCCGATCGCAAGCAGCGTTTCAGGCACGAAAAAGTCGGTCGTAATGTCGCCGTCGCCGATGTCTTCCTTCAAGGCAACAGAGATTGGATCGTAATCGTCAGGCTTCATGGAGGAGACCGGGCGCATGATACCTGCGAAATGCGAACCCGTCTATCATCCAGGCATGCGGCGTCTGTCATTCTGCGGAGATCGCAACGAACCGCTTGGAATATTGCTTCTACTGCATTCTGCGCCGCATCCGTACAAAATTGATTCGGGCAGCGCACGTTAAGGAGAAACAACATCCAGAAGAACTCGTGCCACCGCCCGAATCGCCTTAACCTGTTTAATTCGACAGTCTGGGGCAGCGCGTGTTCGAAGTTTTTTACCCAAAGTTCGTATCAGGCAATTTTCCGATGGGCCGGGGCTGTCCGATGGCTGAAACTCAGAAGTCTGGTCTTCCTTATAACAGATTTCCCTGCACAACTGTCGCAACGCGAGCTGCTTCGTTTCGCACCTCTTGTAACAGCGACTTAAACTCACATTTTTCCAGGGCTGCGATCAAACTGGGATAGTGGGGCTGGATTTGCAGCTCGTCGATGGGCAGTGGCAATTTCATGTCACAGTCCAGATCGACCATTTTCCGATTTTGCAATATCTGCTCGCGAGCATTGGCGACTTTCTCGCGGGTCCGCACGCTTTTTACCTTGTCGATATTATTTAGTAATTGTTCCAGGCCACCGAATTCGCGAATCAAGGCGGCGGCAGTTTTCCGGCCTATTCCTATTCCAGGGATGTTATCGACCGAATCGCCGGTCAACGCGAGCACGTCGCCAATCAGCCCGGGAGGGACCTCCCATTTCGCGGTGACATGGTTTTCGTCAAGCAACGCAAATGCGTCCTTTGGGGATGCCAGGTCGGCTTTCGCTGTCGTATAGACTTTGACGCACGGACCCACGAGTTGAAATAAATCCTTGTCGTTGGTTGCCAGCACAACTTCCATTCCGGGACATTTGCACGCAGCGAGGGCATAGCAGCCCATCAGGTCATCGGCCTCAGTATCTGGAACGGAAATGTTCCGGAAGCCTAGCGAAGGGGTAAGTTTTTGAATAAACTCAAGCTGCGGAATCATTGACTTGGGCATTTCTTTACGCGTTTCCTTGTAAGCAGGTTGCAGTTCTACTCGCCTTTGCGGCAGGCCTTCGTCCCAAACCACTGCGCCCAGCTCAGGTTGCAAATGTTTGACCATTAACCGGACCGTTTTCGTAAAACCGAAAATGGCATTGGTCGGTTCGCCCCGAGAATTTGATAGATTCGGAATGGCGAAAAATGACCGGTACACATAGTAATGACCATCAATAAGCAGGAGTTTCATGCGGACTGATGCTGGATTCTGAATGCATCATGCTGGATGATCAAGGCATGACCGAGGAATGGATCGTGCGTGTGCAGGGCAGGGAGTACGGCCCAGCCGACGTCGAGACCCTTCGCGAATGGAAAGCAGAGGGACGATTGCTGCCAGTAAACGATGCGCGCCGCGCCAGCACGGATCTTTGGACAACAGCGGCGGAAATTCCCGGGTTATTCGATGCGGGGACGCCCAGCGCGGCAAGCGCCCCGAGGTTGACCCAACCACCGTTACGGATCTCGCATCGCAAATTTAGCGAGATCTTAACCCGGACGCTCCAGGTCTACCGAAAGGGTTTTTTCCAATTTCTCGGTCTCACCCTCCTGGTCTTGCTGCCTTCGATATGCAGCCAGTTAACGACTGAGTTCGTGCAACCGCCGCATGGTTCAAATATCGACGCCCGCTCAGTTCTGGCCGGCGGCTTCGCTTTCATCATGTTTATTCTCTCGATCGTGATGTGGCCGATTTACATCGCTGGAATCCAAATTCTCGCGGCCGAAATTGCGCGTGGATATCGGCCCTCTTTAGTCGCGGTGCTCAATGAGGCGGTCAGGTTTTGGCCTCGCGTTGCTGCATTGTGCATTTTCGTTTACGGCGTGTTCTTCCTGTTGATGATTTTCGGCCTGGTGATTGCATCCATGGCTTTGGCCGGAGTATCCTCCGTGTTGTTAGTTCTCGTCGCGATCGGTTTGCTCTTCGTGCAGGTTGGAATGTTCAGCCGTTTTTTCGTCAACGTTCTGTTTTGGCAGCAGTTCGCAGTGCTCGAGCATGCTGGATTCATTGATTCGTTGCGTCAAAGCCGCGAGCTGGCGCGCAGCGGACGAGATCTTCCATGGTTTCAACGTCCAATGTGGCGGGGCGCATTCATCGCTTCGATCTGGTTCGCCTTTGCGTTGGCAATCACTCTTGCTGCACAATGGGGCACATTGCAGCATTATCTGAATGAAATACTAACGACGCAGGATCCACAGGCCCTTCTACAAAAACTGACTGAGGCTCAGCAAACCAGCGGCTTTGATCTGGCTGCCTTCGCGCTCGGTATTTTGGAGAAAATTCTCTTGCCATTGTTGGGCATCGCATTTGTGGTCGTTTATCTCGACAGCAAACCTCAGGGACCTTCACATATGGAACCACTTGTAAGCGCTCATGAAGGCGACGCCCTTCGATAGCAGTGCCGAAATCGTTACGGTTATCGCAACCGCACCGACGGCTGAAGCTGATTACCCAGCAAAAATTCGAGAGGACTCGATAAAGCTACTTATCGGGGACCGTCATTGTGAAATTCTTGGCTCAGAGCTCAGCAGAATTGAACTTAATTCCGAGTGGATTCGGTGACTTAAGGAGACGTTTCCCTAGCACGACTTTTTGTCCGCCATTCCGCGCGCGCTAGCATGATCAGGGGCGCGAGCTTGGTGTAAAAGAACAGGACGTACGATAAGTATCCCGCGAAAGCGATCAATTGCAGCGCGATGAGCCAGATATGCCCATCGCGAGCGAGAAAAAATTCGGGCCGCGAATGAATAGCGACCGCGCAGCCAACGTTCACAAGAAAGAAAGCAGGCAACAACAATCCGATGTTGAGCCACTGGTCGCGCCTCACAAGTGTGTACAAGCGATTGCTCGCATCTCCAGTGTGATCTTGGATTCGCATCTGAATCAGCCGCAGATCATACGCAAACAGCGAACAGCCGACGGCGAGAAATGCCGCTACGAACGCGAACCAGCGCCCAGGGTTGCCAAGCTGTGCGAATGATAAAGCCTCGACGAGCGCACACGCGATGTAGAGAAAATTGTGCCCGAACTCTAAAGGCCAGCGAATGACCGTTAGAATGTGCAACACCACTCGCGACCAGAAGACCAGGATGATGACCAGCCCGGAGAGCACGTAAGGCCACATCATCCAATCCAATTTGGCAATCGCCTCACGCGAGGTTTCGATTAGGACGGTCAGGGCGACACCCTGAATGATGCTCACGAGCGTGAGCTCGATGTCGGCGGTGATCGCATCCAGTTCGGCGCGAGTTTCGCTCAGCGAGGTCATATTGGGACTCGTAACCGTTTCACGATGAAATTGTCAAGACACCGCCCGCGACTTACGTAACGAACAGTGAAATCTTGTCGCGACGTTCCAGGCATCGGTACTTTTGCTGTGCCACATTGACCACCGGGGACGTATCAAAAGCTCCCTGCGTTTTGCTGTAAGCAACTTGCTTTATTCGCTTTAGAAGAAGGCTTCGCCAACGAAATTTCGTGGCACGGCGTGAGCTATTCAAACTACCGAACCTAAATTCTCAACAGACATATAAGAAGGGAGATTTTTAAATTATGAATCTAATTCGTTATCAAACTCCAGATACAGCGCCTTGGTTGGCGCCGGATCGCTGGAGTAATCTGCGGGATGAGCTGAACTCGTTCTTTGACATGCCGTTCTGGTCTGGTTTCGGACGGGGGAGCCAACTCTTTACCGGTTGGTCGCCTGCACTCGACCTCTACGAAAGCGGCGACCGTTTGACCGCGATGGTCGAGTTGCCCGGAATGCGCAAGGAAGACGTCGACATTTCGTTGCACGACGGAACGTTGACAATCAGCGGTGAACGCAAACGTGAGAGCGCCAACGGCGAAAACGCGCAGCGCTCGGAACGTTATGTCGGCACCTTCCGTCGCAGCATCAGTCTGCCTGCGCAGGTCGATGCTGGTAAAGTCACTGCCAGTTATGAGAATGGAATTCTCACGGTGACATTGCCCAAGGCTGAAGGGGCAAAACCAAAGCAAATTAAAGTCAGCTAAACCAATTCAAACCGAAAGGACTTTGCACATGAACACTCTAACTCGAGAAACTCGTGAAGCTGATCGCGGTCAGACGGAGCAGTTTATCACTCCGGCGGCAAGCGTAACAGATATCGCAGACGGATACCGGCTCGAGATCGAGATGCCAGGCGTCAAAAAAGATGGCCTCGAGATTTCGATTGAAAATAACGAGCTGACGATTGTGGGACGGCGCTCGCTTCCAGCAGCGGAAGGAATGTCGATTCATCGCGAATCGCGTCCGGAAAATTTCCGGCGAATGTTTGAACTCGACCCATCGATCGACGCCAACAAGATCAGCGCCAAAATCGATCAAGGTCTTGTAACGTTGACTCTGCCCAAGGCAGAACACGTCAAGCCGCGCAAGATCACTGTTTCGTAAGGCATCAAACTTCGAGGTTTTAAGGCCGCGGGCATCACGCTCGCGGCCTTTCTCATTGCTGTCGGTCAAACTGACCGCTTTTGTGCTTGGCGAATCGTCGCGCGCGTCGTACGTACGTCATTCCGATATGGCGACAAAGACTGAAGAAAAAACAGCCGCTGACAAAATGCACGCAGCGCGAAATAAGAACCTTGATTTGGCAATCCAGCAGATCGCCAAAGACTACGGTGAAGGAGCGATCATGCGTTTGGGCGGGGAAAGAATCGTTGATATCGATGTCATTCCCACTGGAAACATTTTGATCGATCGCGCTCTGGGAGTCGGTGGATTTCCGCGCGGACGTATAGTCGAAATTTTTGGCCCTGAATCGTCCGGCAAAACAACGCTTGCACTTACGGTTATCGCTCAGGCGCAAAAGCGCGGCGGCCTCGCGGCCTTTATTGATGTCGAGCACGCACTCGATCCTGGCTACGCAAAAAGGCTGGGCGTGAATCTCGACGATTTGCTGGTGTCCCAGCCCAGTTCGGGCGAAGAAGCGCTGCGGATTTGCGAGACCCTCGTCCGCTCTAACGCGCTCGACGTTATTGTCGTCGACTCTGTGGCGGCGCTAGTTACCAGAGCGGAACTCGAAGGGGAGATCGGCGACACCACTGTCGGTGCGCAAGCGCGCCTGATGAGCGCAGCGCTACGCAAGCTTACCTCACTGATTTCAAAGGCGCGGACCTGTTGCATTTTCACCAATCAAATCCGGGAAAAAATTGGGGTGATGTTTGGCAACCCGGAGACAACTCCCGGGGGCAAGGCGCTGAAGTTTTATGCCAGTATGCGCGTCGATATTCGGCGAATCGGCGCAATCAAGCAGACCGATGGTGTGGTCACAGGCAATCGGACGCGCGTCAAGATTGTGAAGAACAAGGTCGCGCCGCCGTTTGCGGAAGCTGAATTCGACGTCATGTATAACGAGGGAATTTCGTCCGCCGGCGCTCTTCTTGATGTGGCGCTCGAAACGCAAGTAATCGAAAAGCGTGGTTCCTGGTTGAATTACAAAGGAACTCAGCTTGCCCAGGGTCGCGACGCTGCGAAAGAAGTTTTGAAGAACGACAAAGCGCTTTACGAAGAGATCGAGACCGCTGTCAAAGCGAAGCTGGACGAAGAGAAAAGCTGACTCCGTAGCACAGTCTATTGGCTGCGGGGGCTCGTGGGCAGCTTGCCTGCCGAAATGCTCGGACGGTAATCGATGCGCCGCTCTGACTGCGGGTTTCGGATTTTCTGAACTTCGTGTTTATTCGTGGTTAACATGACTTCGGCTGAGATCCGACAATCATTTCTCGACTTCTTTCGCGAGAAAAAGCACACTATTGTGCCGTCCTCGCCTCTGTTGCCCGACGCGCCGAATCTGCTTTTCACAAATGCCGGCATGAATCAGTTCGTGCCGATTTTTCTCGGCCAGCAGAAACCGCCCTGTAAACCGCCCCGCGTCGCTGATACGCAAAAATGTATCCGTGCCGGAGGAAAACATAACGACCTCGAAGACGTCGGCCTCGATACCTATCACCACACCTTTTTCGAGATGCTTGGCAACTGGAGCTTCGGCGATTACTTCAAAAAGGAAGCGATCGAATGGGCTTGGGAATTACTGGTAGAACGCTGGAAATTTCCGGCGCGGCGGCTTTACGCGACGGTTTACCAGCCGGGCCCTGGCGAGCCGAGTGAGTTCGACCATGAAGCGCACGATCATTGGTCGCGTCTATTTCGCGCAGCGGATCTCGATCCAAAAGTTCATGTTCTTAGTAGTGGCAAAGCCGACAATTTCTGGATGATGGGCGACACCGGTCCGTGCGGGCCGTGCTCGGAGGTCCACATCGATCTTACGCCGGATGGCGACACGCGGGGTACGCTCGTAAACAAAAACGATCCGCGTTGCATCGAGATTTGGAACCTTGTGTTCATTCAATTCAACGCGGGCTCCGATGGGACGTTCGCCGTGCTTCCCCAGTGTCATGTCGATACCGGAATGGGTTTCGAGCGCGCCGTTGCGATCATTCAAGGCACCGAGAATCTCACCGATTTTTCCGGAACGGTTTCTAATTACGAGACCGACGTTTTCCGCCCAATCTTCGACGAAATTGAGAAACTGAGCGGCAAAAAATATGCGAGCACGTTGCCGATCGTAGCGCATGAGACGACTGCGGCTGACACAGCCGCCCTACAAAATCAGAGTGAACAGGAAAAAATCGACATAGCATTCCGTGTTATCGCCGACCACATTCGTGCGCTGTCGTTCGCAATCGCGGATGGAGTCATTCCATCCAACGAAGGCCGCGGTTACGTGTTGCGTCGGATTTTGCGCCGGGCTGTCCGCTACGGACGTTCGTTAGGTTTTCACGAACCGTTCTTGTTCAGACTTGTGGATGTGGTCGCAAAAACAATGGGCGACGTTTTTCCCGAAGTGCGCACGCAGCAGTCGAAGATCAAAAATACAATCCGCCGCGAAGAAGAGGCATTTAACAAAACGCTCAGTATAGGAATTTCCCTTTTCGAGGAGGCAATCGCCGAAATTGAATCTACGCCCGAGGTTCTTCATGCGGATCCTTCTTTGCCCGCCGATTTCGGTGCAGTGAAATATTCGCGGGACACGTCCGGCGAACGACGGGAGTTTAGTTACGGCCGATTCCAGCGTGATCAGCAGGGTAGTGTGCGAAAACGAATTTCTGGGGAAGTTGCGTTTAAGCTTTACGATACCTACGGCTTTCCGCTCGATCTGACTGAGCTCATGGCACGCGAGCGCGGGTTCACTGTCGATATCGCTGAGTTCGAAAGCTTGATGAACCAGCAGCGCCAGCGGGCGCGGCACGCCCAGAAAAAAGACGACATCACTGTCGATGCCGAAGAGCTGAAAGCAGGTCCAACAAAATTCCTAGGCTACGATTTTCTCGAAACCGAAGCAGTCGTTGAGACCGTTTTGCCGGGAAAAAAATCGGAGGAATTAAACATCGTTGTCGATCGGACGCCGTTTTACGCGGAGATGGGCGGGCAAGTGGGCGATCAGGGGCTTCTGCACGTTCCGGGGCATGATTGGACTGAGGTTGGTCAGTTGCGCGTGATCGATACACAAAAGCGCGGCGACATTTTTGTTCATCGCGCGGAGGTGATACAGGGTCGTGCCCCCGAACCGGGTGAAGCCGTGCGCGTTTCGGTGGATGTTGATCGGCGCAAATTGATTCAGGGACATCACACAGTGACGCACTTGCTGCATTGGGCTCTGCACGAGGTTGTCTCGCGCGATGCGTCACAAAAGGGAAGCTATGTTGGCCCGGACAAATTGACGTTCGACTTCTCAAGCGCACCGCTCACACCGGGACAAAAGCGCGATGTGGAAAGATTGGTGAACGAAAAAATCGTTGAGAATGCGACAGTGTCGTGGACGGAAATTCCGTTCACCGAAGCGAAACGGCGAAAAAACATCATTCAATTCTTCGGCGAGAAATACGGGGACACAGTGCGGGTGTTGCAGATCGGTGGGGCGGCGCATGAGCTTAATGGTTTTTCGATGGAATTGTGCGGCGGAACACACGTCAGAGCGACGAGGGAAATCGGCCCATTCCGGATCGTAAGGGAGGAGGCAATCGCAGCAGGCACACGGCGCATTGAAGCGGTCGCAGGCGACGCAGCGCGGGCTTGGGCGAAGCAGGAATTTACGCGGCAGGAACAGAAATTTGCGGCGCTTGCACGTAAAAAACCAGATATCGCTGCACTTCCTCTTTTCGAAGGCGATGCAGCGACAGCTAAAATGCTAGAGCAAATCGATGCGCGCGCAGTCCAACTGGAAGAACTGGATGCCGGGGTTCGCGAGTGGGAAAAGAAAGCGGCGAAATTCGCTGTGTCGAATCTGAAAAGCAGGGCCGTTAAAATCGCAAATGAGCTGCCAGAATTACATGCTGCAAAAAGCTTCTGCGTCGCAGAAGTGCCGGACGCGGATGGGAAACTGCTTCAGGCAATTGTGGATAGGCTAAAATCCAAATTCAAAGGCCCGATTGTCCTTGGGGGCGCCAGAGAGGGTTCCGTCGCTTTGATTGCCTACGTCCCTAACGAACTCAACTCAAAGTTCCAGGCGAACAAATTGATCCAAGAAATTGCACCACTGGTAGGAGGCAAAGGCGGTGGCCGGCCAGAAATGGCGCAGGGCGCGGGCAAGGACGCGGGCAAAATCGGGGATGCGCTTGCCAAAGCGCGAGAGCTTCTAGCTTAAGAGCGTTTTTCACGGCAACGCCAGTGTAGCGAAGAAGGTCGCGGCCAGTG
>DASTMV010000021.1:0-7407 GCA_035713885.1 Candidatus Udaeobacter sp.
CGCTTCGGCGGGGTAAGGGTGAAAAGGTGGAGTAAGAGCCCACCGCTCCAAGCGTAAGCGCGGAGGCACGGAAAACCCCATCGGGTGCAAGGCCAAATAGGGGACCACGCAGCGGCCCGCTGCAAGTTCCGCAACGCGGAATGGGTCCCGGGTACTGGCTGCTAAGACAAATGATTCTCTCCGCTCGCAAGAGCGAAGACAAAATTCGGCTTACAGCCCTTCCAAAATCATTCCTTATCTTAGCTGGTCCGACTGGTCCGACCCGTCTGACGAGTCCGACCGAACATCGCTTCCAACTTCAGCCTTTAGACTTTGGACTTGCCCCGGTAGGTTACGCCCGTGAACGACAGAATGCCCAGTGTCACAGTGGTAATCGCCGCGCGACCGGACCAATCCAATATTCAGGCCGTTTCGGCTGCTCGCGAATTGGATTACCCTGCTGATAAGCTGGAGATAATACTCGCTCGCGGCAAACAACCTTCTGCCCAGCGAAATGCCGCCATCAAAGTGGCTCAGGGCGATCTGATCTATTTCCTCGATGACGACTCAGTCCCTGAACCGAAAAACCTGCGCCGTATCATCGGACACTTTGCCGATGCGGACATAAAAATGGTTGGAGGCCCGGCCATCTGTCCCGCGGACGCCCCACCCCTCGAACAAACTTTCGCTCTCGTTCTCGGTAGCTGGCTCGCTTTTGGTCCGAGTCGGGCGCGGTACACTCCCGTCGGCACCGTTCGCCAAACCAGCGAGAAAGAACTCATTCTTTGCAACCTCGTCGCTCGCCGCCAGGCTCTGCTCGATCTAGGCGGCTTCAACGAAAAATTGTATCCCAACGAAGAAAACGCGTTGATGGACGAACTGCAGGCGCGGGGAGGGATACTTCTCTACGATTCGCAATTAATTTCGCGGCGACGGCCGCGCCGAACGTTGAAAGCGTTCGCAAGAATGCTCATGACCTATGGGCGCGGCCGCGCTGAACAGTTTCGTGAAACTCCGACGCTCGGGTCGGCGCTTAACTTCGTGCCGCCATTATTCGTGCTGTATCTTGTCGCCTTGATTCCCCTGCTGAAATGGAAAGGCAGCATTTTCCTTTGGCCGCTCATATTTTACATTGCCCGCGTGCTGCTCGAAGCGGCTGTGCTGTCGCGCACCGGGAAAATCCGCCAGAGTTTCCAGGCAATTCCGCTAATCATTCTCACGCATATACTTTATGGATTCGGTTTTTGGCGCGGTTTATGCACTAAATTGCGGCCTCCGCGAGCGAGCGATGCAAACGTGACTTTAGAACGAATTTCTCTCAATGATTGAATCAACGACTCGAGCAAGGAGGCCGTCGTCAACGATGACCAATCGCAATTGGACTAAAGCGATCAAGGCATGCGCCGACCCGTCACGAGCGAAACATTTTCTCAAACTGCTCGCCGAAACCAGCGCCGGCCCCGTCCTGCAACGAGTTTCTGCTGAACAATGCCGCATTGTCGCGGCCCTCTTCAGCGGTTCACAAGCGCTGAGCACATGGCTGGTTGCAAATCCCGATTTGCTGCAACTGCTCCCGCCGCAGCATTTGCAATTTCCTCGTCGCAAGCAAGGCTTGCAATTCGAACTGGACTCAGCGCTTTCGCCGCTGCTGGAGTCGCGCAATTATGCAACCGCCTTTACGCGCATTCGCGAATTCAAGCAGCGCCAGATGCTGCGCATCGCCGCACGCGACCTCGCTCACCTCGGCCACTTACCGGAAATCATTTCCGAAATCTCCGATGTCGCAGATGTCTGCCTCGCAAGCGTATGGAATGTTTGCCACCGCCATCTCGTCGAGCGACACGGCACGCCATACCATCAGGGCGCTGACGGCGGGTGGCATCCCACTTCCGCCTGCGTTTTCGGTATGGGCAAGCTGGGCGGTCAGGAGCTCAATTACAGTTCGGATGTGGATGTCCTTTTCGCGTATGCCGACGAGGGCGCGGTCTTTAAGGAACCGCCGTTGCCGTCGCGCAAAACTGGCAAGCAGCGACGCAAGTCGCGTTCACCTGGAGTTCCTCAACCGACGTTGAACAACCACCAATTCTTCAATCGTCTTGCTGAAGCTTTCATCGCCGAGATCGGCCGGATGTCGCCGGAAGGAATGCTTTATCGCATCGACTTGCGTTTGCGGCCCGAGGGCGAGCTCGGCCCGCTGAATCGCTCGCTGTCCGGCTACGAAAATTATTACGCGCAATGGGGCCAGACCTGGGAACGTATGATGTTAATCAAAGCCAGATGCGTTGCGGGTGATGAGGCGCTCGCAGCCGAGTTTCTGGAAATGATCCAGCCATTCCGTTACCCGCGTTCCATCAATCAGGGCGTTTTGCGTGAAGTGGCGACGATGAAAGATCGCATCGAAAACGAAGTTGTGAAAGCCGACGAACTCGAGCGCAACGTCAAGCTTGGCCGCGGCGGCATTCGCGAAGTCGAATTCGTCGTTCAATCGCTCCAACTGCTCCATGCCGGCAAACAGCCATTTCTTCAGGGTGCCCAAACGTTGCCCGGCCTGGAAAAGCTCGCCCAATACGAATTGCTCACCAAAGAAGATGCGCGTTCGCTCGCTGATACTTACCGTTTTTTGCGCAACGTCGAACATCGGCTCCAGATGGACGACAATCGCCAGACCCACACCATTCCGGCCAATCACGATGCCCAGGTGCGCCTCGCATCTTTGATGGGTTTCCGCTCCTTGAAAGAGTTTGAATCTGCACGCAAGACGCACACCAATAATACACGCCGCATTTTCGACAAAGTGCTGAAAGGCGAAGTGCCCGAAGTCGACATGCAGTCTCCATTCCCGCGGCACTTCGAAGGAGCGGAATCCACGTGGACGCAAATCCTCGCCGACCACGCATTCAAAGACATAGACAAAGCTTACCGTGTCCTGCGCGAATTCGTCGAAGGCCCAGGCTTCGTGCATGTGTCCGAACGCACGAAACAACTGGCTTTTAATCTCTTGCCGAGATTCCTTGCCCTCTGCCCAGGCAAGGTAGGGCGCGAAAGCCAGGCCCAGGTTGGGCTCCCCACCGCGCCGCAGAAAGTCCAGCCCCCTCTTTCCGATCCCGATCGTGTCGTGACACGCCTCGATAGTTTCATCGCGGCGTACGGCGCCCGCGCAACCCTTTTCGAATTGTGGAACAGCAACCTTGCAATTTTCGAATTGCTCGTGAAACTTTTCGACCGCTCGGAATTCCTGGCCGAGCTAGCCATCCGCACTCCCGACCTTGTCGACGAACTCGTGATCAGCGGACGTCTTCGCCAACGTAAGACCGCCGAAGAAACTTTGGCCGATTTGCGACACGGCCTGGCCGACAAGGATCAATTTCTGTGGTTGCGCCGTTATCATCAGGCCGAACTGATGCGTATTGGCCTGCGCGATATTCTCGGCCTCGCAGACTTTGAGCAATATCTCGTCGAACTGTCTGCCTTGGCCGATGCCTGCTTGCAATACGCGCTGCAAGTGGTCATGCGCAAAAACAAACTTAAGACCCCACCCTTTGTCATTATCGGCCTTGGCAAACTCGGTGGAGGCGAAATCGATTACGGCTCGGACCTCGACATCATCTTCGTCGCGGATCCAAAAACCAAAAATCTTTCGACCTCCGCCAGGTTCGCGATTCAAGTGATGGAATTGCTTTCCACCCGTACTGAACATGGTTTGCCTTTTCACACTGACGCGCGCCTTCGGCCTGACGGCGAGAAAGGCCTGCTCGTCAATACATTGAAGGCATACGAGGATTACTATCGCCAACGCGCTGCCCTGTGGGAAATCCAATCGCTCACCCGCACTCGCCCGATAGCAGGTGATCTCAAGTTGGGCGCACAGTTTCAGAAACTCGCCGGAACGCTGACCAATTTCAGCCGGCCCAGCCAACCGCTCACAGCTCATTCGCGAGATTGGAAGCGCAAGATACATCAGATGCGTATGCGGATTGAAAAAGAACGGACGCCTCGCGGCAAAGACGAGCTCGCCATTAAGACCGGTGCCGGCGGATTGATGGATGCCGAGTTCATTGCTCAATCGCTTTGCCTGGAGCACGGCTGGTCGGAAGCCAATACGCTGCGCGCCCTCGAGCGCGGACGCGACGCGAAAGTTCTGCCGAGGGCGGATCAACTCATCGAAAATTATCGCCAATTGCGCCGCGTCGAAGGAATCCTTCGCCGTTGGAGTTACGAAGGGGAAACCGTTCTCCCGGACGATCCCGCGCCGTATTATCGCGTCTCAGTTAGATGTGGTTTTGCATCTCCTGATGCTTTTCGCAAAGCTGTTGCCGGCTGGCGCAAACAAATCCGCGAGATCTATTCGAGAGTTTTCGAACTTTGAGCGCGTTGCCGTCTGGCTTCGTACAAAAAGACCGCGGCAGCGCTGGCGACATTCAGCGAATCTACGGTCGGCGGCATCGGTATCGCAACTGCGTCATCGCACAATGCGAGAACATTCTCCGAAATGCCGTGGCCTTCGCTGCCGAAGATAATGCAACAATCATCATTGAAATCGGCATCAGGCAAAGTGCGTTTGTCGACATGCGGATGCGCCGCAATGCAGCGGACGCCGCGTTTGCGCAACGTGTTCAGGCTCCGAACAAGGTTCGGGGTTTCGACAATCGGCAATTCAAAGACTGTTCCCATCGAACTACGCACCGCGCGGCGAAGAAAAGGGCTGCTCGAAGTCTCGCCCACGAGCAACGCCTGCGTTTCAAAAGCGGCGCAATTGCGAACCAGCGCTCCCAGATTTTCCGCGTTGCACAAAGCATCCACTGCGACCAGCAAATGAGGCCGCGGGGAGCCGCCGAGAATTTGTTCGAGCGGGATTTGCGTCGGAATTCTCCCGACCGCCAGCAACCCCTGATACATCGAATATCCGGTCAACGTTTCCAGCAATGGTTTCTCGGCAATGAACACGCGGACCGTCTCCGGCCGTCCTTTGAGCAGCGGTTCAAGTTCTGTGAGCCAGCGTTCCGGCATCAAAGCCGAGACGACACCGAATTTGCTTTCCAACAATCGCCGCACCACCTTCTCTCCTTCCGCGACGAAAATCCCTTGCTCCCGATGCGCCATTTGCCGCCGCATCGTTTGGTAGGGTTGGAGTTCGGGTCGATCGAAGGAGTCGATTTGTTCGACGGTGAACATTGCGAGGAAGGTAATTACCGATTACCTCGCCTCACAACATCTCGCGAAACTCGCCCTGTTCGTAACCTGATGGCGCATTCGGCGGCAGCGCGAATGAATAGCGAGTCGATTCAATTTCAGTCGAGGATTCAGCAGCAGGTCGCTCCAGGTGCAACGTTTGACCTGGAACATTCTGTGCCGTCGTCTCGAGTCGAACATGCGTGGCTCCAATTTTTTCCAACCGCTGCGCCATTACTTTTCTCGCGATCTCGGGCCGATTGCATTCGCGGCTCAAGTGACCCAGGTACAAATGCTGCAAGTGACTCGACATGATCTGCTCCGCAGCATCGGCCGCAGCTTCGTTGGAGAGATGCCCGTGCCGTCCAAGAATTCGCTGTTTAAGACTCCACGGCCGATGCGGCGAATCCTGTAACATTTTCACGTCGTGATTGGCCTCCAACACCAGGACGTTCGCAGGTCGAATTCGCTCAATGACCAACTTGTTCGTATGTCCGAGGTCAGTCAAAAAGCCGATGTTCCCGCCGGACGTGCGTATCAGAAAACCGACCGGGTCTTGCGCGTCGTGAGGGACCATAAAGGTCTCGACGCAAATGTCGCCAATTTCAAAACTTCCGCCGGTCACAAAAAGCCGGCACTCGACTCGCATTTGAAGCTGGTATTCGATCGCGTCCTTGGTCGCTCGATTGCAATAAATCGGCAGCCGCAACTTTTGACAAAGGGCTGCCAATCCCTGGATATGATCTGAGTGTTCGTGTGTGATCAGAATGCCGGTGAGATTCTCTGGTGTCCGTCCTAGCGTGGCCAATCGCTGCCGGATTTGCCGTGCGCTGAACCCGGCATCAATCAAAATCCGAATGTCATCCGTTTCAAGGTAAGCGCAATTGCCGGCCGAACCGCTCCCAAGAATAGTCAAACGAACAGGCACGGCGTACCTTAGTCGCCGAATCAAAAAACGCAACGATTTTTAGCTTCATCAGGCTGGAACGCTAATCATCCACCGTTCACAAATTTGCTGAAAATTTCCTCCGGGTGCGCTTCGAAGTTCATTTCAGTTCCATTCAAATCAAATTTCACTCGGTTCGCGTGAAGCGCTTGATTCGGCAAAATCAGCTGTTGCCGTTGTTCATCAGTCAATCGATCTTCAACCAGCGCCAGATATAAATCCTCATCACCGCCGTACAATTTGTCTCCGACAATTGGATGCCCGATATGTGCGAGATGAATGCGAATCTGGTGCTTTCGCCCGGTGTGAAGTCGCACGCGCAGAAGACTGAACCCCGACGGATATCCCGCCCGCTGAAATCTTTTCTCCACCCAATATTCTGTCAGGGCTTGCGCGCCATCGGCTCGCACACAATCCTTTACCGCCACTTTACTCGCTTCATCCTTCCCCAATGGCGCCTCGATTGTTCCATGTTCCCGTTGCACGTGCCCGTGAACGATGGCGAGATATTGTTTTTCGACTTCACGACTCTCCCAGATCTTTCGCAACTGCCGCGCTGCGACAGCGGACTTCGCAACTATCGTCACACCGCTCGTCTCACGGTCCAATCGGTTTACGAGTTGTGGATGGGAATCCTTTCCCAGGTACAATCGAACGCGGCTGATGAGGCTTGAATACTCGTCCGTTTTGGTTGGATGACAAACCAAGCCCGCTGGTTTGTTGATCGCCAGCAGTTCGTTATCTTCGTTAATGATCTCGAACAAATTTTGCACCGATTGTGAATAGGTGTGAATAAGTATTCTCACATCGATTCTTGCAATCTTCATCACAATTGTCAGAATCAAATTCGTTCTGGCAATTATCCTCCAGCGGCGAGGTCGGTCGTTGTTAGATTGTCAGGATTAAACACCAAACTGAAGCGAGACCATGAGAATTTTGCTGCAACACGCCCGCACCGGACTTTACTTACGGGGTTTAGGGGATTGGACTCCGAATCCGTTCGACGCTTTCGATTTTCAACATTCTCAAAAGGCAATCGATTTTGCCTGCAAGCATGGGATTATTGGCGTTCAAATTGCGGTGAGATTTATCGATAGCGAGTGCGATGAAGTCGTACCTTTGCCCACCGCGGCAAATTCCGAGAGTAGCCGCTTTACCGTCAACTCCTGATTCGTAGCCGCCGACGTGAGCCCACACCAGCTCGGCGCTGAGTAAATTAGAAAGAAACTCTCTTTTGCGTGTCTGCTGGCGCATGCTGGGGCTGGTTTTAGCAGTTATGGCCGTTTTCTCCAATGGTGCCTCTGTGCCCGTAC
>DASTMV010000022.1:0-26107 GCA_035713885.1 Candidatus Udaeobacter sp.
AGAATTTCAAGAAGACGTGAAGTAGGATGCATCAAAGAGATCTTCCCGCGAAGCAATGCTCTTCGTAGCATAAAGGAGCGTTTCCAGCGACTTGCCGGGACAATCTCGTACGCCACAGCTTCGTGACACCATGAAAAAACATGACCTTTCTCGATCATTCTTCGGAAAAAATCCTGGTCTTCGCCAGTAAGAAGATCCGGTCGGAAAGGCGGCGCATCCGCCGCAAAGAGGTGTCTTTTAAGTAGGACGTTACCAGTTCGGCCCTTGCGCCAGTCAATCACAAAGCCAGTCGGGTAGCTCGGCCTGTCATAAAACTTTCCTTGCACAACCCAGGCGGGAGGTTCTATCTCGTATGAAGGTTTTACCGGTCCAAGAACTCCGTCCACTTTGTATTTTGCGCAGGCAAGGAAGAGAGTTAGCAGCCAGCTCGATGTCGGATACTCGTCGTCGTCAATGAAGGCGACAAAATCGCCTTCAACCTCTTCGATCGCCTTGTTGCGTGCCAGAGAAATATTTTGACGAGGTTCGACACAGTATTTGGCTGAGATAGAGGTTGTTTCTGCAAATGCCAGAACGACAGGCTTGGCGGATTCGTGCTGGTCATTGTCGGCTACTACAATCGAGTAAGTAAAACGCCCGTCAGTCTCCTGGCTTGCGAGCTCACGAAGAAGACGTTGAAGGTATGAAAGCCTCTTATAGGTGCAAATACAGACGCAGATATGGGGAAGATGGCTCGACACGATCGGTGTATTCACAGATTGCCAGCTAATTTCTTTCGATCAACTGGCGTTGCGTAAGCTCGCTTGTCAGAATCCGATGGAATTCCAGAGTATAATTGCGTGTTCCGCGCGTGTGCTGCTTGACCATCTCTTCCAGACGCTCTCCTCGCAGATACGGCCGCGCGGTTGTCCGCGGATCGAGCAGGATCTCCTTCAGGTAGGATGAGAGTTCATCGCGGTAGAAAACACGGAAGTGATGAAACTTGTGTCGGCCAAGAAAGATCCGCTCGAGATGGAGTGGAGCGAGCACAGAGTCGATCGCAGCCAACCATTGTGGCATCCCGTAATCGTAGGCGTATTCAGCCTTGAAAGTAAATTCCTGAAACTGATGTACGAGACTGGTAACGACAGGAATCGGTTTTGACGATACGCCCCGATCGGTATCCATTTGACCCAGCGTCGGATTACCTTCCGCAATCAAACGAAGAGCCGGTTCATTGCTGTGAACGATCTCCCTCGGCGTCTGATAAGCCAACTGAACCAAATCGTTATCGAGATAAGGAGAACGCATGACAATCTGCGATTGTTCCACAGCGAGCCTTGAGTAATGGTGCCAGGGCACCTGTTTAAAGGCCACGAACGAAAGGGTACGATCATTTCGTTCCTGCGCGTAAGTTTGCGATGACCTTTCCATGTGCCCTACAAAGTCGGTATCGAAAACCTCGTCGTCCAGACGCGTAGGTCTGAAGGCAATCAGTTCTCGCAAGATTTCGCCACCGTAATTTCCGGTCAACCGCAGCGGTGCGATCTGCCTGGCTACTTTGTTTACAAAAAGATCGGCTGACCCGCTCACATCCATTGCGCCATCCGTTAGGTATACGGTTCTTTCCGCGAGCGAAGGAAATTCCCTCAGGAAGTCGGCACCAACTTCGATTACCTGGTACGGTTGCTTAGAGATCGCTGCTACTCCGCGAGCTACCTTCACGTCGATGGAATCCCGGTATCTGCCACCAAAGGTATAACACGGAAGCGTGTTCGGAAGAGACTTAGCCCACGCCATGATCAAGCGACTGTCTACTCCGCCGGTCAAGGAGACGCCTGTCTTTTGCTTTGTGCTCAAGTAACGATTCAACACGCGAGGGAATATCTCCTTGAGCTTCTCGTAGTAATCCTTATTGCCTAAAAGCGGCTGGCTTTCCCATCCCGACTTCTCGAAGTAAACATCTTTCTTAATCCCACCGCTTGAGGGAAATTCCCAGCTTGAGCCGCCAGGTAGAAGTGAGATGCCTGCAAACAGGCTTCGATTCTGAAGAACACAGCCGCAGGAAAAAAATTCACCCAAGGACACTAAATTTATCTCCCTCGTCTCCGGTAGAATCTTCAGGAGGGATTTCGCCTCAGAGGAGAAATAGAAGGCATCAGACTTTTCACAGTAATAAATCCGGCTCAAGCCATAGCGGTCGTTGAACAGAAAAAGGGTTTCTTTTCTGAGGTCCACCAGGATGCCGCTGAACAAGCCATTAAGTCTGGCAAGACACTGAGGACCAATTTTTTCGTAAAGCTCGAGCAACCACTCCAAGTTCTGCGCCTCGCTTTCGTCGTCCGCATAGTGTTCGCCCGTAAAAATCAGAAACAGGTCACGTCGTTGATTCCAGATCGGGGCAAAGCCAGGAGCGAAACAGGTCCAACCGATATAAAGGCCGATCTGCTGGTTGACGTAGGTTCCCGACTGATAGAAATCTTCATGCATCATGCATTGAACCATCGCATTGAGCGCGGCGCTGTTCTCGCTCGACCTCCCCTTTGCGATTATTCCTGTGATGCCTGGCATGGAGATCTTTGTCCGTAGTTCTTTACTGTGGTTCTGCTGTTGCGCGACGGTTAGTTGTTCAGAATGCGTTGCTATCTTGGAAGATCGCAGCCCCCAGGAAGGGCAACCAATGATGCTTGGAAAAAGGGGAGCCGGCGGAGGGAATTGAACACCTCATCTGCTGATTACGATTCAGCCGCTCTAACGTTGAGCTACACCGGCACTATCAAACAAAAACTCGTCTTCAGAACGAGCGAGACTCGACCTCAAATGGCCGTATCGGTATCGCAAAGGGTCGGCAGCGTCAAAGGCTTTTTGATGTCAATCATCATGTGACGCTCTTAACAAATATCAACTGGGATTGCGCCTTTCCTTTGACCGTGAATCCATACTTTCGATATAGCCGTATGGCCGGCTCGTTGTTTTCGTCGACCTTTAGGCTCACTTCGGCTGCTCCTCGTTCCCTCAATCTTTGGAACGCGTAAGAGAGCAGTTCGACGCCTAATCCGCGACCACGCAGTTCCGGAGCGACGTAGACAGCGTGTATTTTCCATTGATATCCCGCGGTCAACCCTTGTAGTCGCTTTCGCAGGAGAATGGTCCCGACAATTTTCGGGTCTACATTCGGGGTCATTACGTAAAGGTAGTTCGTGCAAAGGCGCAACAAGTTCAACGTGAAAAAGAGTGGAGACGAGTTGGTATACTGATCGATGTACTCATCAGGCAACTGGGCTAATTGCAACTGTACCCTATCAGTGTGTCGCCGGTACGGTCTTATCTCGAAATCAACGCTCGTAAGACCTCCAAGTAGTATTGTCGGACTTTCGCGACAACTGTTCAAACTTGCTTTGCAAGCTTGTGATGCTCGCGGTCGACAGTGTCGCCACCTCGACGCAGGCGGACCGCCAGTTCGTACAAGTAATACTTCAAAGGGCGGAACGAATACTTCCAGGTATAACCTTGAACTAATTGTCCACCGAAGCGCTCTTTGAAGGTCTTTATTCCTTCCTGCTTGGAACCGGGGTCAGGGTTAATTCGGACTCCAACAAAATCGAATCGCTCCACTCCCAGGTTCCGGAATAACCGAATCGCTTCCCAGTTAAGAAGATGCATCGCTCCGGGCACCTCCGAGATGGTTCCCCCGTAGAGCGAATACGCGCAGTAGTTGCTAAACGGGAAAAGAGTGCAGCCTTGAACTACGCCATCGTGCTCCGCTACGAACAGCTTCACGTTTTCACCAAGTGCATGAATAAGCTTTTTGAAGGCTCCATAATCCATGAACCGCATGGAAGATCTCTTTAGTGTGGTTGTAATGATATTATATGCTGAGTCCATATGCTCTAGACCGGATTTGATCTTGACGCCGTGCCGCTTGGCTTGGCGGGTCCTTTTCCGATGGGTGGCACTCATTTGATTAAAGAGCAATTCCTCATCCTTCTTCAGATCGATAACGTAGCTTCCATACGGGGCCGCCATGGCGCCGTCGGGATAGACGCGAAATATGGTATTGGTCGATGGCGGAATGATCATATCGGCGCCGACGGACCGGAAATAGTCCACAACACTATTGAGGAAACCTCTTTCTTCCTCAAGGCTCAAGCTTCCGTCCAAGGAAAGCGTCTCGATCCGGAAGCGAACCATACGCACAATGGATTTTCGGACGATTGTATAGGGCAGTATGCAGCGCAGTTTTCCGGTGTCATCGATACCCCCTAGCCAGCCGAATTCATCGCCGACCGTTTTGAGGAATACTTCGGAAGCGTAAATGGAAAGACCGGGGTGCCAATCAATGCTTATTGCTTTGGCCTTCATCGTTTTCCAGTTTGCCTAACTACGAAGGCCGCGACGCCGCTAATCTGCGGCCACTGTCTCTAAGTCTGATGGCATGGCACGGTTGTTCGGGATTGCCCGCGATGTCGGAACTCGACATCGATCATAGACTTCTTCGAGCGTTGACACTTTGATCCGTTTTTCCTTTAGGTAGGCCAGGAACGTCACGATGGTTTGATAATCCTTCAAATCCTTTGTATGGCCAATGGCAACGAGTGGCTTTAAGCAAGCGGGGGTCTTTTTGTCTTCCTCGATCATGCCATCAACGGCAGTCGTTAATTCGTCCAGCGTCATACGGCAGAAATCGAACTTGAGCGGATAGCGTAAACGCAGCAAATCGCTAACACGACTCACCCGCTGCCGTAGGCTGGGCTGGGCAGTCTTTTGTGCTACCGTGCTGGCCTTCTGCTGCAGGGCCAAACGCTTGCCGGTGAACATCCGCCAGAATGGCACAAGACGGGTATAGATTGGTATTTCCAGGAGCCGGCCCCCGGGTGTCTCCTTGTTGACATCGTCTTGGAAGTTCCAATAATCGCCATTCCTCAACGCTGGCCGATAGTCCAAGCCGCGCCCGCGTTGAAGGCCACCTTTAAAGACCGACGAGTCTACTCGAATGCCTTTCTCGGCCAATACCGCTGCCGCCTTATGTGATGGTTGCAGCAACCAATTGCCGGCGCGGAAAGAAACCGGGGTAAAGCCGGGCTGCTTCAGGATTCTCCGCAAATACTCAATGCCCTTATCAACCATCCACTCAATGCGCTCGCGCTTCAAGGTGCACAGATTGTATTCGCTGTAGTCGAGAACCCAGCTGCCCTCTTCGCGGCGAGCGTTGTACCATTGTGGATGAAGATGGAGGCCAATCTCAAAGCCTGCCTTGTGCAGCTGCCATACCTGCTCTTCCACCATTTCAATCGCGGAGTCCGTTCCCTTGGATTTGATCATCTCAAGTTCAGCCGCCTCGACGAACGTTACAAAGCGCGCATTGGACCGCTGAAAAATATCTATTAACCTCTTGGTTGGTTCATAGACCAACTCTCCCAAGCTCCCCAGCCCGTTCCCGTAGATCTCGTAATCTATGGTGAAAATACACTCAATCATGATCGCAACGTTGAGACAGCGCCCGGGACGAACGTCTTAAGCTAGCTTTCAATCCCCGCTATCCTGCCCTTCAACATCTGCGGCAATAGCATGGGATCTTCCTTTCGAAGTCAGCGGCATCAGCACCCATCGATAATAGCAAGATCGAACCTCGCGCAGGGCGGAAATTAGGCCCGAAGGAAGTATGCTCAGAAAGCCAAGGTGAAGCTTCAGCCTCATAGCTAATCTGCCCTTCGGAGTCAAGGCAACGTAATACCTCGGGTAATCGATGCGTTCAAAACCATTGCGGCGCTTGAATTCTGTGAGCGAGCTGTTGGTCTTATTCCCGTAAACAAACTTGCCATAAATAAGGTAGGAGATTGCGTTCTCCTGGCAGACTTCAACCGCCTTAGCGAGCAAGATGTTTGTCGGCCTCTTGTCATAATGTTTTGTCTTGGTAATGATCTGCATGATGGCGGCTACGTGTCTCATTTTGATGAGCTTGATAATGCCAATGAGCTCGTCGCCTACGTAAGCAGCTATCCATTCGCTGCTATCGGGATATGTTCCGTATTCTCTTTTGACGACCGCAAAGTCCTTGCCGTAATGCGTAAAAGGCACTCCCTGTCGGGTGGGCGTATCATTGTGAATTTCGATGATACCACCGACGAGATCGTCATTGAATTGTACTACGCGGGCAAATACTCCCCGCTTGGTTCCTCTTCTAATGCTCTTCCTTGTTACCTGCGGCAGGCGTTTCTCCCACCATTCTTCGTAAGTGGTTATTGGAATGGCAGCCACATTGTCCCATTCGTACGGATAAGCATACTTTGGAGTCGTGTCCGGAAGCTTTTGTGAAAAGCTGAATATGTCCGCGCGAAGATTACGGTCCATTACCGTTTTGATGAATGCATCCGCGTTGTCGCCGATCCGGTCATCGATCCATTCTTCATCGTGAACCGATGCTATCCGGAGCCAGCGCCCAGTCACTATTACTTTCGTATCATCAAAGTGGCCCACAGGCACATTGGCACGCTCGTGATTTGTCTTACTTTCAACAACACTTGCATTCATAGAATCCGCCTTCGTCGCAACGATTCTGTTTTCCGAAGCCTCAGGTCACAACGACGAATAACTGCCGGTCTTAACCGTTGCACGCATCCCCATACAGGCGTCGCTGAGCAGCCAATCCGATTCCGCAATATTCTCCGGATGTGTTTCTAACTCCACATTGGCTCGCCTCGCTAGCGAAATAACACGATCGAATCCGTTAAATCGAATGCAATCAGGCAATGCGAAAAGAAAATCGGTTGACTGGTATTTCCACTTAACCCATTTATCAACCAGCCATCGATATCCGCGATTTACCCGGCCCTTTTCTCCGGGGAAGAACGAGAAGCTCCGTCGAATCTTTTCACCTGGAGGGATTACTTGGTCGATCAGCATATTGGCGCATAAGTGCATATGGTGATGTCCGTCAAAGTGGGACGGCGCCTTTCCAAAGAGACGCAGAAACTCCTCAAGCTGTGCGCGGAAAACGTATTGAAATGGTTTGCGCAAGCCCGGATGGAAAAAGAGCTGGGCAAATTTGTTCCTCGTCAAAAAGCGCGCAATCTCCTCCTGTGCGTCTAGGTACGGGATGCGACCTCGACTTGTAGGTCTCTCGGTAAAATTCAAATGCAGGCCGGTGTCGATTCCGGCACTTTTTGCCAATTCCGCCGCTCTTTCGGAATCTTCCATGAAGACCATAGCACTTGCCGAAGTGATGGCCCCATGTCGATGCCTCGCCACAATCCGATCTGTTGCCAGGATAGTTCGACCAAGATCATCTGCATTGATGATCAGCATGTTTCGCCACTAGGACGGCAACAAGAGCCGCTCGCGCAAGAACTTTCGCAACCTAACCATTTGTTCCTTCCTTCTGAACTTTACCAGGTCTCGTGAGACTACTTTTTCGGCCCGCGTTACCGCTGCCCAGACGTAACCCGCGAAGAGAAAACAACTCCCGATAACCAGGGGCCTTCCGCGCATCTGGTAAATCGATCGGAAAAACTGCCAGACAGGGTGGCCGCCCATGAGGTAGTCGTGATACCCGCCCTTGAAGGCAACCATCAATGTGGATTGATTTGCCGTGCCCATGATTCGGTGATGGTCGCACCACTTGTCAGTGAAGGTCTTGGTTTGCCAGCCCTTCAGTCTTGCTGTCAGGACGGCAGCTAGGTCTATTCCGCCTACCTTCAACGGAACGTAGCCACCGATTGACTCAAAACACTCGCGCCTGAACAATTGACAAGCGCCAGAAACATGGTCGTCACTGGTATACCGGTAATTGTAGCTGCTTCCTCCCTCCCGGAACGGCGTTCCCCCAACGCCCAATCGTGGATTTTCGACAAACTTCTGCAAAAGGAATTCGAAGTACTCGGGCTCGAATGAAATATCAGCGTCAAGGCTACCAATGATGTCGTACTCCAGCCCCTTCAATCTTTCGAACCCGGCGTTGAAGGCATGCACTTTACCGGCAAAGTGCCGTTCTTCTCGTTCGGGCGTTCTGACGAACTCGATCCAGGCATGTTCAGCGGCGTAACCGGTCGCGATCTCGTCCGTCCCATCGGTCGAACCATCGCTGACGATTACCCATTTGAGCGGGCGGACTGTTTGTGCGATCACCGAGCGAATCGTCTCCTCGATGAAGGCCGCCTCGTTGCGCGCTGGTGTGACTAACACGTATCGAAGTAAACCCGGAGAAACCGAGGACGTCCTCTTCTCAACCTGCGCTACGCTGCTCATATGACAGCAGTGGCCAACGTCGGATTTTGTTGACTTACCTTCTGCTGCTCTTCCGCCAACGCGCTGAGTGCGAGCAGCATCCAAGATTGGGACCAGCGCATGTAGGAAGTGCGAATCGTGATCGTCCGAAGCACGCGATAGTAAAAAAAGCCACTCTTATCCCACATGTGCTTCATCGCCCAGGAGTAGACCAACCTGGCCAGGCTTAAGTTAGTCGCATCCAAGTCTTGAAACTCAAGCAAAGTGAGTAGACCCTGCGCCACGCAGTGGATGTCAATCGGGTAGGTGCGGTTATGAAAATAACGAACCGCGCCGTCTTCGCGGAAGAAGTGGTTTCGATAGAATTGGAATCCGCGACGAACGTAGGGTTCAAATTCCGACGTGCCCAGGTTGCGACCGAGCGCACGCAATGAAGTCAAGTTATACCCAGTATGGAAGTTGTCGATCCAGCCCTGGCTCGGCGAATCGCCATACATCCATGAACCATCACTTCTTTGTTTCCCGGCAGAATAGCGTGCAGCTCGTAAAGCGGGATCTATCAATCGCGCATCTTTAGAGTGGTGATACAATCGAGCCAGCAAGGCGGCCGCGAGGAAGTTCGCGTTGTGTATTTTCGCCTTCCAGGTCGGTAGGGGATAATTAAAGGAGGCGATGGTATCACTCTCTGTGTAGTAGAGCCTTTCCAACAAGTAGTCGCCTGCGCTCAAGGCCATGTCCAGACATGCCTCGTCTGCAAGCGTATCAAAAATGTCCAGAAGGGCATTTGCAACAAAGACTGTGCATACAAGGTTAGGTGCGCCTCGCGGGACCAATATTGTTCGCGTTTGCCACGGAAAGCTGTAACCCCAGGACCAGTACTCGGGATCGGGCGACCGCAATGCGACGATGCGGGCAATCAATTCCTGCAGGAGCTCCTCCTCCTCAACGAGATTGAGTTTGCGTAGCTTAAGAAGAGCGGTGAGAAAAAGCGCCAGGGCCTTTGGGTTTTGCGTCTTTTCTATGCGGAGCAACGAGCGCAGGTTAATCGGCAACCTTTTTAATACTTGCGTAAATATCAAACGAAAAAGCCTGGTATTCGATAAGGGAGTCGAGTTGAATAGCGCGCTATTGAGAGCATCATAAGGATCGTACCCTGCCCAATCGTTTTCTCGGCAGTAAGCGAGAAGTCTCGAGACGACGTGTACTACTGAGGGAACTCGATCATGCGACCAGTCTGAGCGGCTGTTAATCATCGCAACCTAACTATTGGACGCCGTGATTATCTCTTGCACCGTGCGCTTCGCGGTTTGTCCATCCCAAAGCGGAGGAACCGTTCCGATCCGTTTTGACGAAGATAAGGCCTGCTCAATATCCGATCGTAACTTAGAGATAGAGGTCAGTTTATTACTGCCAAGTGTTATAGTAATCGGACGTTCCGTGTTAGGACGCAGTGTAAGGCAGGGCGTCCTAAAATAAGTGGATTCCTCCTGCAACCCTCCGGAATCGGTCAGGACCAGCCGCGCGTTCTTCGTCAGGTTAAGAGAATCATGATACCCAATTGGATCGATGACCTTCAGACCGTTTGACGAAGACATGGGAACCTTGAATTCGGACAGCATCTTTTTGGTTCGAGGATGCATGGGGAAAACGACCGGCATTTGATGCGAAAGTGCGCTTAACTCCCGCATGATCTCGTGCAGACTATCGCTAGCATCTACATTCGACGGGCGATGCAACGTAACGTAAACAAAATCACCTTCTGTAAGGTCTAGCATCTCGAGCGTCTTGCGCTGGTCGCCTTTCGCAAGGTTCTCCACCAAGGTGTCGATCATAATGTTCCCGACAAGTTTGATTTTTTGTTCTGAGACACCTTCACGCTTCAGGTTTTCGTTCGCATCGATTGCCGGCGTTAGGAGTAGGTCTGCCAGGGCATCGGTTACGATCCGATTCACTTCCTCGGGCATGGTGCGATCAAAACTCCGAAGACCTGCCTCTAGATGAGCGACCTTTATTCCCAACTTGGCTGCGACCAGAGTGCAAGCCATGGTTGAATTCACATCACCTACGACAACGATCCAATCGGGCGATTCGCTTTGGCAAATCGGCTCGAACCGAGACATGATGGTAGCGGTTTGAACAGCGTGAGAATCGGAACCAACTTCGAGATTGATGTCTGGCGCCTTGATACCGAGTTCGCTAAAAAAAACATCTGACATCTTTTGATCGTAGTGCTGACCCGTGTGAACTAGTCGGCAATCAAAACTGAAGGAGCTATTCGCAGGATCGTTCGCGTCAATGGCCTTCAGGAGCGGCGCCACCTTCATGAAGTTGGGCCGGGCACCGGCGATTACCATGATTTTTAGTCTCTTCATCCTTAGGAATTGGGCTGAAGCGAGTGGCTCTGTCCATTGCGCGGCGCAACGGCCGCGTATTCCGTCCTAACGATCTCCTCGATATGATTCACAATGTCCACTAAAGCTAGCCTCGGGTCACCACTTCGGTACGCGCTCTTGTCCCGACGTCTGAAAATAATTTTCGTATGAACCTCCGCGCCGGTGCGAATAAGCACTAATCGTCCTTCCTGTTCTAACCGTCGATCTACCGCCCCGATCTTACCGCGGAAAATACTATAGACAGGAACGCCGATCGCTGCCGCTTCGCGATTCATGGTGCCTCCGCCGCTTACGACGAGGTCGGAATGCCAGAGCAAATTCAAGCCATCGACAGCTCTTGATGGAACTAGGGTCTTGCCATTTGTGAACCAACTGGCATGTCGGAGCCTCAGTGCTTTCTCCTGGGATTCATTACGTGGAAGCAGGACGGCTTGAACATCTTGAGTTTCGCAAATCCGCCTCATTAACTCATTGAGTAGTAGCTCACTTTCCGGATTATGATAGTGAGCCTCGTCCGCCGGAGGGCGCACTGTTATAATGAGATGGTCAGGATTAAGTCCTAACTCCTGAAGCAGATTTGGGTCCGGCTCAAACTCGGGAGCATAGACGTCTTCTTTGATACCAGAATATTTGCGAACTCGCGACGCTTTTGAATGCAATCCGTCATCAGGTAACGACTCTGGAACAATTTCCCATCGAGGTTTAACGAGTATGGGAGTTTTCGCAAATTCGTAATCAGAAATAAGGATCGTCGGCTTACGTAAAAGGTTGCTTAGAAACAGCTGCGAGCGAGCGCCGTGAGAGAGTGATATATCAGGCTTTTCGCGCCTATAGAACGGAATCAGTTGTGAAGATCGCCACAGCAGGCCGGCTACTTTTAGGATCGAGTTTTTGCCGTAGTGCCGACCGATTTTTTGGCACCGCAAGCCCTTTCTGTCAGCTAGTTCGGAAACTTGAAAGGCATCGCGAGCGGTAACTACTACCCGATGTCCTCTTTTTTCCAGCTCCCGAATAATCGGAATAAAAAATGGAACATGCGGAGTATTGTCGAGATCGATCCACACTTTGACGAGCGGTGTTGAGGATTCAGGTGGACTTACTTGCGGCGAAACTTCAATCCGTTCCCTTTCTAACGTTTTGAAAGCGTAGTCAGCGACATCGCGCGGAAGAGCTTTCCAGCACGACTCTTTGTGTTTTTCGAGGACGTATTTAAGAAAATGGCGGTACAAATTAACGTCGAATTCGCCACCTCGTCTGGACGAGCCGTTAAACGACATGTAGTCGGGATGAGTATCCACCAGGGCCATGCCACCATGTTCCGCGATCCAATCAATTTTGCGCAGCCAGATGTCCGGCGTACGCTCCTGTAGCAGTAAAAAGAGAGTTGAATCTTGAGGTAAAGTATAGGGAAGCTCGATGTAACCGCCTTTTCGGCCCGATCCGGGACGTCTCAATGGAGAGGTAACCCAGAAAGGGAAAATTGTGTGACGACCGTCCGGTTGAGGCTCAAACGGATCGGTATCAAAAGTAGAGGCATCATATTGAATGTCGAGATCATGGAGCCAATCCAGGTTATGCAACATAAAGCCTGACCTGAATCCGGCTGCGCCCCATTCATTGATATAGTGGTTAATATGAGCGGCGCTGCGGGCGAATTCGCGTCGTGAAGCGAAGAGATGACCATCATGTTGAAAATCGTGCACGCCCACTTCAAATCCATTGCGACTGAGCTCTTCTCGTAACTCGCTTGGAACTCGGTAGCTCCCTTCCGGAATGAAGTTAAAGGAAGAGCGAACCCCGAGCTCCATTTCCAGTTGCATGAGTTGCCGGCACCGGCGTAGCCCAATGGGGCCTTCAACGTCATGCGTGAGGACCAGGGCAAACCTCTTATTGTTCGGCCAACCAGGCCAATTTCGAGGCGGCCGTTCCGAACCTGGCATGATTGGCCAGACATTCCGAGTTCGCTTACGCGTCCAGCCCGCGAGCCGCTTTCTCATCGCCAGTCGCAAGGCGGTGGGAATAAACGGCTTTAGGCGATAATAAATCTTATTCCGAAGCATGAACGGCCATGGAACCTGACGTGAGCAGATGCCATTCCCTGTAAGTAGCGCGCGATTACGATCGGCCTAGGAGCCTGTATCAAGCCACTTCGGGACGTATGATCGAGTCTTATTGAGAAGAACGGAAACGTTAGCTCGTGCCGCAATCAACTCAGCGTAACCGCGCCTGACAGCGTCACGGTTACTTTTTTCCGCCTCAACTATTACCAATGTCTTATCCATGAAACCCGCCATGCCAAGGGTAGGACTCGTCTGGTTAAGAACTGGCATATCGAAAATGATATAGTCAAAATCGCTGGCTTTTAAGTTTGGCATTAACTCGAAAAATTTCTTCAGAGCTAACGGCATCGGCGTCTCGTTGGGGCGCGATATGGTTGCCAGATAGAGTCCATCCGCAGCAGACGAAATGGTGGTGGAGGGTTCGAGCGCCGCCGTGAGCGAGTGAGCCGACTTACCTTTGAAGAATGGGTGAACATCCTCGCTCCCGTTTAGATCGACCAGAAGCACTTTGCCATCGCCCATTTCCGAAAGCGCGGCAGCCAGACCAGCAGCCAGGGTGGAAACGCCGGCGCCTTCGGAGAAACCAGTTACGCCAACAAGCTTCGGCTTATGCGTCATGCCATTCAGTTTGAAGTAAAGGCCGAGACGATCGCGAATGGCTTCCGAGTACGGACGAATAAAATGATCAGCCTCCCATGGAGCGATTCCGGAGTGACTGTCGTTTCCATTGTCCTGCTTTTTGCGCAACCGTTTTCGATCGGACGCCGGTAAGGCGCCATTAGCGCGGGTGAAGGGTACCGTCAGTAGCAACGGGGCCCGTAGCTGAGTTTCTAACTCGAGCGGCCGCTTCATTGTGTTATTGAGCAATATCTCTTTGAGAAGAGCGAACCCGATCCCAATTACAAGTCCGCCACCCGCGAGCGCAAGAGCGATCTTATTTCGCTTCCCGGAAACGATCATAGGTGGTGAGGGCTGTTGAACCGCGCTGATGTTTGGCATCTTTGAAGGATCGAGTGCTTCGTCAATCCGAGCCTTTTCGACGGCTCCCTCAAAATACTTATAGTTAGCTTCTTCCAACTCCTTCCTGCGCTCCAGGTCAGCTATTTGCCCGCCTACGTCAGAGAGCTGCTTCACCCGCTCGTTCAAACGCGCTTTTAGGGTTTCCGCCTTCGCTTTAGTTCCAGCTAATCGTGCTCGCTCCGCTCCAATGTCGATCGGCCCGGCTTCGGCAGAGCTCGAGTTTGCCGTCTGCGTAATGATGTCAGGAGTTTTTTTCTCAAGATCGCGTTTCTGCTGCTCCAACTTTGCCAATTCAAGGTGGTTCAGTTTTACTACGTCGCTCTCAGGAGTATATCGGGAAAGAAGGTCCAGCTCAGCCTTCCTAACCTCCTCGAGCCTCTTGAGAATGCTTTGATACTGCTGGACGACGTCAGCCGTCGCCGGCAGATGTGGACCTGCAGGGCTAGGCGCCTTTGTAGCTGTGCCATTGCCGGTCGTGTCACCGCCACCTGTTCCGAGCGAATTTTCGATTTCCTTAACGCGCGCAGTTTGTTCGGCCAGCTCGGCTTCGGCGGCGAGATATTGATCCTCAATCTTAATGACGTCTGCACTCAGAGTGACAGTGTTATCTGCGACCGAAGTCATACCAGACTTAGTCTTGAGAGCCTTCAACGCGTCGTCGGTCTCGTTGATACGTGCGCGCACCTGATCAGTCTGACGACTAACGAAGTCGAACGCCGCTACCGATCGATGGACTTCGAGGTGCCTAACGAAATAGCGATTGATTAGTTCATTGAGGACCAGGGTCGTCAGATTAGGGTCGCGGTTTGTATAAGATACAAACAGAATGTCGCTACCCTTTCCCGCCCCTACGTCCAAGCCGGCATTGACCACATAAGCGGCGGCATTGACGTTAGCCGAGTCTCCCATTTCAGGAACGAGTTTCTTAGGGCCGATAGCTTCGGCAACTTGAACAGCGAGATCCCAGCTCTGAAGAATTTCTACTTCGGAGTTGATTATGTTTTCGGTGGTCTTACCGAGACCAGTAGTCGAACTCGAATTATCAACCGGATCGACCGGATTTCGATCGAGAACATACCGAACAAGCAGCTTCGCCTGGGACTGGTACTGGCGCGGATAGAAGAAGAAAACCGCGGTAGCGGCGAGAAGGCCGATCAGCATGCAAATAAGGATCTTGCCTTTGTGCTTGAATATGGCTGAGAGAATTTCGCTCACGTTCACGCCGGAGTGTGGCGTGACTGGTTGCGCTTCCGGAATGGTGAAGGCGGTTGGCATTTTCGAATGCGCTAATCGAGTTGCGGGTAAATCATCGCGCCCGCCAGTTGGTTGATCTTCAAGGGGAGTCGGCCAAACACTCTCTTATGCCAAGTGCCCGGCAGACTCGTAGAACTAAGCCACGAATTGCGGCCGACATCAAACCGAAAATAATGAAGCATCTGCTCCGTCACAGCCCATCCGAGTTTGAATCTCCTTAGACCTCGATTTTCGAGCGATGTTCGACCGAGGTGAACATTCTCTGCTCCCTTATTAATCAAAAATTGGATGCCTTCCCAGAGAACGAGATCGCTGCCGCGAAGCTGTTGGTACCGCTCGTCGGATGCTGCATACTTGTAAAGCGCGGTACCGCCGCTGCGAAAAAACATCGCAGCTGCGACAGTGCGGGAAGCAGCGCGCGCGAGCACAATGAATCCCAAATCGTTGTCGATTAATTCCTTCTGGATGTTGAGGAAAAACTTGAATGGCTGTGGAGGCAACCCATGCCGACGTCGCGTGCGGAGATGCAATCGGTAAAACATTGAAAGCGACTCCGGAGTGCAGCTGATCTCAGCAACCACGGAATTCTTTGTGGCCTTTCGTATTGCCCCACGAACAGAACTGGCGAGACGACCAAATAGTTCCGGAGCGCCGTGTTGCAGATCGATTTGATGTCCGTAGAAGGTGGCAAAGGGAATAGCAGTAGCGTGTGGAGGAGGACCGCCGCGCAGCTCGAAGAACTTCCAGTTTTTAGCTCGCGTCAGGTGCGACAGCTCAGTTAGGAGGAAACTCCTTGCGCCGTCGTCAAAGAACAGGGGACTGCAGAAATCGCTGAACGGCAGGCTTATTCCTCTACGGCCGGTGAGACTGGCCGAAACTTCCAACAGCGGAAGTAGCGCCACCGTTCTGTTTCCATCGAAGAGGTGGAAATAAAATGGCGTATGACCATAAGTGCCGCACAACACTCTGGCCCAAGCGGACGAATGAAAAATCCCCGCATCCGGATGTGATCCGACGAGACGATCCCATTCGGGACCGATACGTGGATCGACGAAACGATATTGGTATTTCTGCGCTGCGAATGTCTGTTCCAGGAGCGGCGCTTTGAACGAAATCGCGGCAGCTACTTCCCCAGTTGCACGTGTGCAACTAGTTCCAGCCGTCTTCAAGTAAGGGCTGGTGCTGCAACGCAATCCTTAACCGCTTCGATGACGAGATCGCGTTGTGCCTGTGTTAATCCGGGATACATCGGCAACGAAAGGAACTCCTCTGCCGTGCGTTCCGCTACAGGGAACGCGCCTTTCGTATATCCCAAATCTCGATAGGCGTGCTGCAGATGAACAGGAACCGGATAGTGCACGCCATATCCGATGCCCTCTTTGGTGAGGGATTCGATCACGTCACTGCGTTCCTGAACGCGGATAGCATAAACATGATAGACATGTTTCGCGTACGATGCTTCAACAGGAGTTATGACCTGCTCTACATCGGTGAACGCTTCGTTGTATTTAAGTGCATGGGTCCGCCGAGATTCATTGCTGCGTGCAAGGCTGCGCAATTTCACACTTAAAACCGCACCTTGTATTCCATCCATCCGGCAGTTCCAACCAACCATGTTGTGATAATACTTTCGGACCTGGCCATGGTCGCGCAACATCCGAATCTTTTCCTGTAAAGCCGAGTCATTGGTTGTGACTGCACCCGCCTCTCCAAAAGCGCCGAGGTTTTTGCCCGGATAAAAACTGAAACAACCGGCGTCACCGATTGTTCCAGCCTTGCGCCCCCTATACTCGGCGCCGTGCGCTTGGGCCGCATCCTCGACAACAAAGAGCTTGTGCGCTCGCGCGATATTGATGATCGGATCCATGTCCGCGGGCTGACCGAACAAGTGGACCGGCACGATCGCCTTGGTCTTTTTCGTAATTGCAGCTTCCAACGCCGTGACATCCATGGTGTAGGTTCGCTCATCGATGTCGACAAAGACGGGCGTTGCTCCGCAGTAGGTGATGGCTTCCGCTGTTGCCATGAATGTACTCGGCACCGTGATGACTTCATCGCCACGTCCGATACCGAGAGCGAGAAGCACCAACCAAATTGCTTCCGTGCCGCTCCCGAGGCCAACCGCGTGCTCGCAGCCGCAGAACGCCGCGAAGTCTTCTTCAAATTTGGTCACGAACGGTCCGCCGGCGAAAGCGCTGCTATCGATTACCTGGCGAATCGCTTGGTCGAACTCTTCGCGCAAAGGCGCGTGTTCATTCTTAAGGTCTAGAAACGGGACTTTTACTTGCATACAAAAAATTTAATTAAGCATTTTGGCAGGGTTCCCAGCCACCCGAGCGTCGGCGGGCACGTCTTTGGTAACGACGCTACCCGCGCCGACAATGGCATTTTGCCCAATGATAACTCCTCCAAGCAACGTTGCGCCCGAGCCGATGGAAGCGCCTCGCTTGACCACTGTATGCTGACAGACCCAATCGGCCTCTTTCTGCAGTTCTCCGCCGGCAGTTGTCGCCTTCGGATAACGATCGTTAATGAAAGTGACGCCGTGTCCGACGAAGACTTCCGATTCGATGGTCACGCCTTCGCAAATAAAAGTGTGACTCGAAATCTTGCAGCGCTCTCCAATTTTAGCGCCCTTTTGAACTTCAACAAACGGACCTATCTTGGTCTCGTCGCCAATCTCGCATCCATACAGATTAACGAACGCTTGAATGGATACATTGTGCCCGAGCTTAACATCTCGCGCTATACGTTGGTAAAGTTCCGGCGGTTGCGCGCCGCTCATACTGCGGCGTGCACGATCTTCTTAGGCTCCGCCGGAATCGAGGGCACCGCGTGGCGCGACTGTGAAAATTTGATTGGGGCACCGTCTGCCTTTAATGACCGGGAGGCAGCCTCAAGAATTCGAACTAATTCAAGACCGTCGCGTCCGCCCGTCGCCGGCTCACCGCCGGTTCCAATGCAATCAATGAAATGCTGGCATTCGGTTTTGAGCGGTTCTTCCTGATCAATATACGGAATATAGCTGTCGCCGTAATGATATGAATAATGAAACTCCGCGAACGTGTTATAGTGAGGCGGACGCTCGACGCGCACATCGTACACCCGAATTTTTTCCCGCGGTTGCAAGTCGTCGTAGACGATCATTCGCCGAGTGCCGACGATAGTCATTTCGCGGACCTTGCGCGGCTCGAGCCAGCTGCTTTGTATCGTAGCGAAACGTTTGTGACGAAAAGCGAGCGACATGTTCGTTACGTCTTCAATATGCGGAGTAACATGCGCGTTTCCCGAGCAGTTCACTGACATCGGGAATTCGCCGAGGATATGCAGGATAATGGAGATATCGTGCGGAGCGAGATCCCACGCCACATTAATGTCCTTCTGGAAAAGGCCGAGATTTAACCGCCGCGCGTTGATGTAGCGAATATCGCCGATATCTCCCGCACGGATGATTTCGACAATCTTGCGGACAGCTGAGGAATAAAGAAACGTGTGGCCAACCATCAAAACGAGGCCGTTTCTTCTAGCGATCTCATTCAGTTCCTCGCATTCAGCCGAAGAGGCGGCCATCGGTTTCTCGATCAAGGTATGCTTGCCGGCCTCGAGACTGGCTTTGGCGAGACTGAAATGGTGCTTGACCGGCGTTGCGATGACTACGGCATCGAGTCCCACGCCGTTAAGCAGTTGATCGTAACCGGTGACGCCTTCCACATCGGAGTAAAGTCTCCGGATATGCTTCAGACGCGACTCCTGCACATCGCACACAGCTTTGAGGCGACAACTTGGGAGACCCTTAAAGTTGCGAACAAGCAAGGGTCCCCAATAACCGCACCCCACGACCCCGACCGAAATAGGTTTTGTCATAAATTCGCGTGTCGCGTCTGCGGCTCGTGCAGCCTGGGCGAAGCGTAATTTGAGGAGCGACCACGATCCTCCGTTCTCGCCAGAGTTCGCGCTTCAAAAGTCTGTTGAATAATAGCGGGGACTGTCTTGAGCATGATCGACAAATCCAGCCACAAAGACATGTTCTTTGAATAGAAGATGTCCATATCAATCATCTCCGCAAAGGTGGTCTTGTTTTTTCCATTGACCTGCCAATAGCCCGTTAAACCCGGGGCGGCATTCACTCGATCTTGCTGCCAAGGTTCATAGCGTTGGAACTCGTATGGCAAACACGGGCGCGGTCCGACCAAACTCATTTCACCCCGAATAACGTTAAAGATTTGCGGCAATTCGTCCAAGCCGGTTGCGCGCAGAAGTCGGCCGAATGGAACAAGGCGCGGATCGCCCTTCACATCAAGCTTGGTCATGGGTGAATTGTCATCGATCAATGTCGCGAGGTGTTCCTCGTGGCTTCTTGTGTCCGAATTCACTTTCATGCTTCGGAATTTAAAAATCATGAAGAGCTTCCTGCGATAACCGACGCGTTCCTGCCGGTAGAAAACTGGTCCTGCCGAGCCGAGTTTAATCAGCGCCATCACGAACAGCATTAACGGGAGCCACACCGGAAAGCTTGCAATGATGAGGCAAAGATCGAGCACACGTTTCCAACGCGGAAACCGCGCGAGGGGTTTTGCCGATTTTGCGCCGTCAAGTGACGCTTGGCCAGCGGTGCCGGTTGCGATTTTAGTGTGCCCCACGAAGGTTGATGGATCTTGAGGTGCGGAATGTGGTTTAGCGTGATTCGAATCGGATTCGCCACCACCATAGCATTGTGCTGCGAAATATTCAGTCACCACTTCGCGAAGCAGAGGGGCGACGGCGGTGCCGACACCATTTCCATTATTATCACAGGAGGTTTTCGCCAATGCACTTCCGTTGGATCGGGGCAAGCTGCCGCCCTTGGTCCATCGCCGCGCTTTTTGGGCAGAACCATTCATTCTCAGCATATGGGTTTCGCTATGTAGGCCCCCTCGTTTTCATTCTGGTGGGCTATAATCGTTAGACTGACTAGAGCCAACTACATTTCGGCCTCATACGTCAACCTAATTATGCGGTTCCTGTGGTTTCCAGTTTCCATTTCTCTGTTTTATTTCGCAGCTGCGCCGTCTACTCACCACCAATCGTGCCAGCCACTGATGAAACGCGATAATGGATCGTCGCCGCGAAGAGTAGTGCGCTATCTGCATCAGGAAAAAATATTTGCTCAGCAACTGTGGATAATTAGAAAACCGAGCAATCGGCTTTGACGGGCATCGTTTTCGCGCCATTCGAATTTTTTGCTGATGCCGACCGGACTATTTTTGACGCCAAAAGGGCTGCAGAACTGCTTCGACCCAAGGATGTAGGAATTGCGCGAATTGGCTCCAGCGGTAGGATTCGAACCTACGACCAATCGGTTAACAGCCGACCGCTCTACCACTGAGCTACGCTGGAATTTTCTGCGTTGGTTGTGAGCGCGTATATGTTGCTCACGCGCTTGCGACCAGCAAGTTTGTTTTCGCACGCACGAAATTCAGATTTGCAATTGCTTCCCATCCGGAATACTCATTTTTAAGACGCGGGGTGGAGCAGCCTGGTAGCTCGTCAGGCTCATAACCTGAAGGCCGCGGGTTCAAATCCCGCCCCCGCAACCAATTTTTCACCAGCGCTTTCGCTGGTTTGCATGTGAAAAGAGAACGAGTTCCTGTTCTCTAATAGCAAGCAACGAACTGCGCCGAGTCCAGAACGGCAGAATCCTCGCGGCACTGCCAGCTGGTCGCATCCCAGGTTTTTTCAACATTAGTTTCCCAAAGGGCTCCCTACCGCCGATCGGCTTCCGTGGTATACGCAGCACTTCAAGATGGCGGAGGTCAATTCCGAAACCGCAAATGGTCGAACGCTGGTGCCGCAGCACACCCGATCGATTTGTCGTTCGACGTCAAATTGGATCGGTTCTTGTCTCCTGGTCGACGCGCCCCACGAAAACCATTTCACCATTTTCCTCCAGCGTTGAATGAAACGACAAACTTACAATTGAATTACTTACTTAATTACGCTCCGCGCCGCCTTACGGCTACGCGCTTCGTTAGGGCATTGCGGCCGCTCCCGCGCGGCAGGCAGAATTGTTTCCGAAAGACTAGGGCGTTCCGTTTTCGCCCGCACTTGTGATTTAGTCGCGCCCGAATTTTTTTTGCAAGCGGCACAGGAGTTGCATCAAAAGTGCGCAGCAGATTTGCCGGGCGCGTCGCGAAGCGCGCTCTGCATCTGTGCGAATTGACTATTATGAAATCCTTAATTGCGCTTACCACCAGTCTTCTTCTCTGTTCCTGTGCCGACATGTATGTAACGAAGAGCCAAGTCGCGGGCTTGGGTGGAGGTGGAGCTGTTGATGCCAAGGATTTCGGCTCCGTGCACATGGTTAGCTGCGGCGTTGGCGCGGCCCATCCGCGCGCGATTTATATCCGCCCATTTTGTATCGATACTGCCACCTTTGAGGGCGACGTCGCCGTTTCAGATGGCGAGATGCCGATAAGAAAGGCGCTGACCCCTGTTGCCTTCGCAACCGATTTGAAAGAGCAACTTGAGAAGATTGCACCCACGCGCGTTTTGGAAGAAGGCGAATCGCCGCGTGTCGGTTGGTTGGTTGAAGGCCAATTCGATGTCGTTGATGGCGGCAGTGAAACCGGCCGATTCTTCCTTGGGCATTTCGGAGTGGGCAAATCATTTATGGCTCTTCATGTTCGAGTCACTGATGTCGAGCGCGGCTTGGTTGTTTACGAATTCGATGTTGCCGGCGGCAGCAATGAGCAAGGGAGATCCGGAACACTCCGTGCAAGTGGACTTGGAATCGCGACGCACTTTGATTTGCGAAACGCAGCCGAACGAATTTACCTCACGTTGAGCGAGGATCCGTTCCGCTACGGCGCGCGTGCCGACGTCGCGTTGCACTAATCATCACGCAAAATGCCAGCGCGACGTGGCGTTCGCTGTTGCGAACGAACTGTGCTCGCATAACATCCCGCCGTGAAGCCTCTGCAATTTTATTGTCTCATTTTCGCGGCGCTCATCGCGTTCTCAGCAAGTACTCGTGCAGTGCGCGCCGCCGAAGCCTATATCGTCATCGATTCGCAAACCGGCTACGTCCTCGACGAAAATAATTCGCGTCAAAAACGTCAGATCGGCAGTATAACGAAAATCGCTACCGCTATGGTGGTTTTGGATTGGGCGGCCAAACGAGAAGGCGAGCTGAGCCAAGTCGTTACTATCCCGCCGCAGGCGTTCGTCGGAAGTGAAAACAACATTGGCTTTCAACCAGGCGACGCAATCACGGTGCGTGATCTTCTTTACGCGGCGCTGGTGCAATCAGACAACATCGCCGCCTGCACTCTCGCTGCTCATGTTGGTAACGCGTTGCAATCCGTTGTGCCGGTTTCGCCGGAAGCGCGATCGAATACAACCGCGATCTTTGTCGGACAGATGAATGCCCTGGCCAAGCGTCTGCAAATGGAGCGCACGCGTTTTCTCAATCCTTACGGTGGTGACGATCGAGAACATCCATATTCGACGGCGGCTGACGTCGCGCGACTAACCCGTTACGCCACGAGCAATGCCGGTTTTCGCTTCTATGTTTCGCAAAAAACGCGGCAAATCTCGTTTAGCCGCGCCGGTCATACTCAGAATTATCTGCTGCGCAACACAAACGAACTTCTTGGCGTGAACGGCGTCGACGGCGTCAAGACCGGCCGCACTGCGCGCGCGGGCGATTGTCTCGTGCTCTCCGCTTCGCGCGAATCAGAAGTCGTCCAGGTTGGCCAGGCCACGCGCGTTTATCCGCGCCATCTCATTGTCGTTTTGCTCGCCAGCCCAAATCGGTTCGGGGAGGGTGCGCAAATGCTCGCACGCGGTTGGCAGCTTTACGACCAATGGGCCGCCGGCGGCCGCATGGCAAATCCGAAACAAATTCTCTGAGCGCTAGATGACAAAGCCTCGCATCGGCGTTCTGACGAGCGGTGGCGACTGTCCCGGACTAAATGCCGTGCTCCGCGGTATCGCACTCTCCGCGGAAAAATTGAATCTCGAAGTTCTCGGCTTTCGCGACGGCTTCGAAGGTCTCTTGCCGCCGGGAAATTTTGTCGTCCTCGATCGTCGCAGTACCAGCGGCATCATGCCGCGCGGTGGAACAATCATCGGCACGACAAACCGCGGACATTTCGCCGCGAAGGTCGGCGCCGGTGAACGCGCCGTCGTCGATGCCAAAATCATCGCCGATGCGCGTCGTATTTTAGAAGAAAATCGCGTCGAAGCGTTGATCATTGTCGGCGGCGACGGCTCTATGACGACTGCGCAGCAACTGCAGGAATCGGGTATCAATTGCATTGGCGTTCCCAAAACAATCGACAACGATCTTGAAGCCACTGCGAGCACGTTTGGTTTCGATTCTGCGGTCGCCGCGGTTACTGACGCATGCGACCGTTTGCATACCACCGCAACAAGTCACAAACGCATCATGGTTTTGGAAGTGATGGGTCGTCACGCGGGCTGGATCGCGTTGCATGGCGGAATTGCCGGCGGCGCCCACGTCATCCTGATTCCCGAAATTCGTTTTCATTACGACAAAATCATTGAGGCGATGCAGCGCCGCGAAATGTTCGGGAGCGTTTACTCGTTAGTCGTGTGCGCGGAAGGTGCATGCCCGGCCGAGGGCCAGCCCGTGATGCGCAGATGCGAAGGTGAAGAAGACCGATACGGCGGGATTGGAATTGTCGTCGCCAAAGAAATCTCCGCTCGGACCGGCAAAGAAACGCGTTGCACCGTGCTGGGTTATCTTCAACGCGGCGGCGCTCCCACAACTCTGGATCGTATTCTCGGTACGCGCTTTGGAGTCAAAGCCGTGCGCCTCGCTTCCGAAAAGAAATTTGGCACGATGGTCAGCTACCAAAACTATCAGGTGCGCCACGTCGCCCTCGCCGACGCCGTCAACAAACTAAAATTGGTCCCGCCCGACGGTGAACTGGTACAAACCGCACGTGACGTCGAAATCTCCTTCGGCGATTAATTGCGCTTGTAGCGGCAGACTCCGACCGTCATTATTTGCTCGTTAGGCGGCCATATCGAGCAGCGGTTAGAGATCGCCGCTGCCGCGAATGATCAGCGATTTGAGCCCTCGGTATTTCCTGTCAGCACATCTCCCGATTTCGATTTCACCAGGGCGACATCGCTCGCGTTGATCGCCCCGTTGCCATTCACGTCTTCACGAAAATTGGAAGCCGTGATTGGTTGTCCCGTCTGCGCTTTGGTCTGACTGACATCGGATGCGTTCACGATCCCGTTGCCACTTGTGTCGCCGATGAGAATCGACATCGGAATATCAAGATCCGCTGTGGTCGTGCCGTCATTCAGTCCGTACAAACGCACAACAATCGTGTGTCCGTTGCTCAATTGTGAAAGATCTATGGTTATGGTTTGTGTGCCGTTGCCAGAAGTAATCTGAAACCCCTGGCCTTCAACGATATCTACGCTGCTAAAGGTTGCCGGATTCGCAAACATGACCACGATTTGATAGTTGTTGTTAATCCCACCAGAGCGGCATTCAATAACTGCAGGTTTGTTGAACGTGAGCGGAAGATCAAAGGGCGTACCGCCTTGTATCCGGCGAGAAACGGCAATCGCCCTAACAAGTAATGTTCCGGTCCCGGTCAGTTGTGGGATTTGGTGAGGGGCTCCGCTCCCCGGTCCTCCATACAAGCCCGGCATTTGCGTCACACCATCGATGAGTAACGAAAGGATCGCGTCGGGCGCGCCGGTGAAGTTTAGATTTACTGGCCCACCACTGCTGAGTCCAAGTGTTATACCATCTGCGATGTAGTTGTTATTTGCCCCGCCTTCGATTGTTAGCGTCCCTGAACCGATTTTTGTAAACGAGCCCTGGCTGCCACCCGATGATCCCTGCTCTTGAATCAAGCCGGAAAAGCTTCGGCTCGTGTTGTTGCTGCCAACCGACAAATGGTTAGAACCGACAAAAACATTACCGCTACCTTCGATCGAGCCGATCGTCACAGCGGCAGCGTTGTGATGAGGACTGATGTCGACGCTTCCGTTAGTGGAATCGCCGCTGCCGTTACCAAAAACCTCCACGCGTGCGGTACCGCCGGTGGAATCATCACCAAACTGTATAAGAGCGCCTGTCTGACTTCCGCTATTTGCGACCAGCGTCGCGTTGCCCGCCGTCGAGGTGCCGCTGAATGTCATAAAGCCGCCAGTTGCGCTTGAGAAGGCAGTGCCGTTGTTCGTGAAGGTGCCACTGCCCGCGGTCGAGTTGTTGAAAAATCCCGTTCCGCCGCCCTGTGCAGCGGCATGCGCGCCGCCGTTGTTGGTGAAGGTGCCGCTGCCCGCGGTCGAACTATCGAAAAACACGACGCTTCCGCCTCCTGCATTTATGTACTCGCCGCCATTGTTCGTGAAGTTACCGTTGCCTGCGGTCGAACTGTTGGAGAATTGAACCGCGCCGCCCGTGCCGCCACCGGCCTGACCGGCGGTGGCACCGTTATTAATGAAAGTAGCGTCGCCCGCGGTCGAGGTGTCCCGGAAATTCATAAAGCCACCATGCGACCCACCGCCCTCGCCACCGATATTGGTGAACATCGTCAGGGTCCCGGCCGTCGCGCTGTTCGTGAATACTATCTTTCCGTAGTTGCCGAAGGTACCGGCTCCCCCAACAAAGTTTTGTGTGATTCCTGAATTGTTCATGATGCCGAGGCCACTGATGGTTAGCTGCCGTCCGAAGCCGGAGATTTGGTCTGCAGTGATTGTGAACGTGCTCGCCCCTGCGTTGAACACGATTCCGTTGATCTCCGTATCGGCCGAGAAAAAGATGCTAGTTGTATTAGACGACGCGAACGCTGCCACATCGGTCGAGCTATTCGGAGGGCCCCCGGAGGTCCAATTCGCGCCGTTGTCCCAATTAATGTCCGCCGTATTCTGCAACCATGTCGCGCTACCAGCGTAGAGATTGCAAATTGTCGTTATGACGAAAAATAGCGATACAAAGAATGCCACCCGACTCTGAGAGGTTTTCATAGTATTTCACGCTTTTACGGAATCGCGCGATCGATTGCAACGCCAAAAAGAATTAGTGAGATGTGTTAACAACCGTTGGCGTGACGTCGAAAGTTCCTTCGGCGATTGAGTGCGCTTGCAGCGGCGGTCTCCAACCGTCGCACTCATGTCTCACGGAGAAACTTGCGACGGCTTAGATAC
>DASTMV010000023.1:0-15104 GCA_035713885.1 Candidatus Udaeobacter sp.
CGCACCTAAAAGAGGAAGCAGCAAGCGCTTGGGATAACGCGGCAGAACTCGGAAAGCGTCACGGTTATCGGAACGCGCAAGTGACTGTCCTGGCGCCCACCGGCACGATCAGTTTCCTGATGGATTGCGACACCACTGGAATCGAACCCGATATTGCGCTGGTGAAATACAAACTGCTCGCCGGCGGCGGTATGCTCAAAATCGTCAATCAAACCATCAAGCCCGCGTTGGAGAATCTCAGTTATAGCTCAGACGAGATCGAACGCATTGTGGCGCACATTGACGCGTTCGACACAATCGAGGACACAATCGACACGGACGGGTGCAAGATTTCATCCGGACTAAAAACCGAACATTTGCCGATCTTCGATAGCGCATTCAAACCATTCAAAGGCGAGCGCTCTCTCCATTACCTCGCACACCTGAAAATGATGGCTGCTGCGCAACCATTCCTTAGCGGCGCGATTTCCAAGACCGTAAACATGCCGGAGTCAGCGACAGTTGACGACATCATGAACACCTACGTCGAGGGCTGGCGGCTTGGCCTGAAATCGGTCGCGATTTATCGCGAAGGTTCCAAGCGCTCCGCGCCGTTGAATACGCGCAAGACCAAAGACATGGGTACTGTAGCCGGGAACGATGATGGGGGGGCCGAAGCGGCGGTTGATAAACGCATCCTGGAACTCGAACAGGAATTGGCGATGCTGCGACGTCAACTCGATCAACCGGTGCGCCATCGCATGCCGGACACACGGACGTCGTTAACACATAAATTCGAAATCGCTGGTCACGAAGGCTACATCACAGTTGGCCTATACGAGGATGACCAGCCAGGCGAGCTCTTCATCACCATGTCGAAAGAAGGCAGCACTATCGGCGGACTGATGGACACTGTTGGCACGCTCACTTCGATCGCTCTCCAGTACGGCGTTCCGCTGGAGAGTTTAGTGAAGAAATTCGCGTATCAGCGATTTGAGCCGAGCGGATTTACAAAAAATCCCGACATCCGCCACGCAACCAGCATCACGGATTACGTCTTCCGCTGGCTCGCTTGCCAATTCATCAAAGGCTACAAGGAAGCCACCTCACCGAATCCCAGCCAACCGGATTTGCCACTTAAAGAAATTCCCGACATCGAGAAGAAAGCGCTTAACCGCCCGGTAACTGATCTGGCGCGCACGGGCGAAAAGGAAGTGATCGACGTCATAATTGGCCATGCCTCAAACGTCGGAAATCGGGGCACGTCTGAGGGAAACGGCAACGGCTCTGGCAGCTCGTCGCATCGTGTGACGGTAGCGCTCGGCAGCATCTTCATGGGCATCACCTGCTCGGTCTGCGGCAGCGATAAAGTCATCCGCGCCGGCGCCTGCGGCGTGTGCACGGAATGCGGCACCAGCCAGGGATGTAGCTAAGCAGAATCTCAGGCTGGAGATTGAGTGTTTTTGCAACTGACGCTTTGGTATTCAATGCGCATTCGTGCACCTGATTGGACACAGTAGCGCGGACGGCTAGAATTCGTCGCCACATCTATTTGCATGAACAAACTTGACGCGCAGCGACAGAAGGAAATTCAGCAGGCTGAGGAACTGCTTTTTGGAGGACCGCAGGCGCTGGGATTTGCGAAGGGCCTTTTCCAAGGTCAGTTCGTGGCCGATTGGGTAATGCCGTATCCGAGGATCCAGGCGGCCGAACAAACCGTCTTGGACAATACTCTGCGCGAGCTTCGGGAATTTCTCGAGGCAGACCTTGATGCCCCGGCAATCGATCGGCAGGCGGACATTCCTCGCAGCGTCATTGACGGGTTGGGGCGCATCGGCGTGCTCGGCATGACCGCGCCCAAGGAATACGGCGGCCACGGTTTTTCGCAGATGGCCAACTGCAAAGTGCTGGAGGAAATAGGGCGCCGTTGCGCGTCCACGTCAGTTTTTGTTAACGCACATCACTCCATCGGAATCCGGGCATTACTTTTGTTCGGAACGCATGAACAAAAGCAACAGTGGCTCCCGAAATTGGTGACCGGCGAACAACTCGGCGCTTTTGCACTTACTGAAAAGGAAGCCGGGTCAGACGCAGCCAATGTGCAGATGAAAGCGACTCCGAGCGAAGACGGATCGCATTACATCTTGAACGGCGAAAAGCGTTACATCACCAACACGGCGATCGCCCAGGTATTAACTGTCATGGCGCGCACGCCGATGCCGGGACAACCGGGCAAAGAGGCAATCACCGCATTCCTGGTGACGCCCGATATGCCGGGATTTGAACTGATCGATGGGCGAATGGAAAAGATGGGAATTCGCGGCACCGCAACGGGACGGTTCGCCTTGCGGGACGTCAAAGTGCCGAAGGAAAACATTCTCGGTCCATTTGGCAAAGGTTTGAAGGTTGCGTTGACGGTGCTCGACTTTGGCCGGACCACCTTCGGCGCGTGTTGCACCGGGGCAGCAAAAACCTGCTTGGAACTGGCCATCCAACACGCAAACACACGCAAACAATTCAACAAAACATTGGGCGAATTCGAGCTGGTAAAAAAGAAAATCGCCCGGATCGCCGCGGACGCATATGCGATGGAAGCCATGACGACGGTGACGGGATCGTTCATCGATCGCGGACTGGAAGATTACATGCTCGAAACGGCGATGTTGAAGGTTTTCACAACTGAGCGGTTGTGGGAATGCATCAACGATGCCTTTCAGGTTCACGGCGGGGCCGCATATATGACCGATCTTCCGCTGGAACGAATGCTGCGTGATGCGCGTATCAACCAGATTGGTGAAGGCGCGAACGAAGTGCTGACTTCATTCATCGCGCTCGTCGGCATGCGTGGGCCGGGCATGGAGTTTAAGGAAATCTACGACACGATGATGAAGCCGTCGCGGGAGGACGGGATGGGCAAGGCGTGGGCTGCAGGGAAAAATCGGCTTAGCGCGACGGTTCGCGTGCCTGATGTGCCCGTACAAAGCGAACAGCTGCGCGCGACGGCGCGACAACTCGGCCGTTTGATCAGGCGTTTTAATTTCGCGGTTAATCGCGCGTTGATCATGTATCGCGAGCCCATTCTTGACATGCAACTTGTGCAGGAACGCATTGCAAATGCGGCCATGGATCTTTTCGCTTCGACCTGTGTTTTCAGTCGCATCGACAGCGAGATTCAGTTGGCCCGGCGAAATGGCGCCACGCCATTACCCGATCAACCGGCAGCCAATCTGTTTTTGCGTCAATCATTCCGCCGGATTCGCGGTTTTCTGGCGGGCCTCACCGACAACGATGACGAGGCAGTAATCACTGCAGCCAAATCCTGCCTAACAACCGGGCGCACTGGGTTTACTTCGTAAAGAATTACATCCCGGCGTATCCTAATATCCGGTACGAATCTGCCAGATAGGCATCGTGGCTAACTGCCGCGTGAAAACATAACCCCGTCCGCGCTGCCGAAACAGGCAGCACGCCATCCCTGGCACAATCGTCGGACTCTTATCTGCCCGGACGACGACCGTAGATATCCATCGCGTGAGCAGTGGTCGGAATTGCAGCGAGACGATCGCATGACTGCGGAATCCGAGAACCTCCCTCAACTACAAGACAGATTTTCCTTGTGGTTTTGGTAGGCAACGGTTGCGCAGGACGCGCCACTACATTCTTGCTCAGATCATCAGCGAATGCTGACGCGCAGAATGCCAGGGCGAAGATCCCGATGACAAATCGGACCGACCAGTCGCACACGCGACTGAGTATTCCTTTTCCCATGGCAAGAATTTTGATCCCGGTGCAAACCTTAAGCAAGCTTATTCCCGATCCACTTCGTGTTTTTGGGCCAGCCCACTTTCGTCAGCCCGGAGTGTCTCAGTCGGTCCAGAGGAAATGTTCGAGCCGAATATTGTTCAGACGCGCCTTTGCTTCTTCGCTTCGGTTGCCTCCGGTCGCAACCAGCTTGTCATAGATCGCGACAGCGGATTCCCATTTTGAATCTTCCTCGAGTAACCGCGCAGCATTAAAGCCGGCTTTATAATACCAGAACAGCTCGCGTCGCTCGCCAGGGCGCGACTCGTCTTCCAAAATCCTATAAAAAGTTGCGAGTGCCCCCGCTCGATCGCCTTTTTTTTCCAAGCATAATCCTTTTTTAAAAAGTGCCTGATTGCGCCAGTGAATCGACGCATCCTTGTCAGCAGCCAATTCCTCGTACGCTTCGATGGCGCGCTGGTAATTGCTCGGGTCCGACGCGCCGGATTCGAAGAAAATATCACCTTTGCCGCAAAGCGCTTCGCGCTTTTCAGATGCACCGGCGTCGCTCTTTAACACCTCGTCGTACAAGGTAAGAGCTTCCTTCGGTTTTCCGAGCTTGCGCTCGATAACAGCTTCTTCATTTCGCGCAGTCCAGCGCATCGCGCCGTTCTTTTGTACGACTTGATCAAATAAAACGAGTGCACGATCCAACGTATGCTCGCTCATGCTCAGCATGGCCGATTCTGCCGCGAAAAAGAGTGCTTTTTCCGAGAGCGAATCATTTGGATTTTGCTGTGCGATGGTTTCAAATTGAGTCTGCGCATTTGCGAAATCTTGGCGGCGATAATAAAGCTCGGCTAATTTCATTCGAACTTCCGAAGCAAACGGAGACTGCCCATGCTGCTCCAAAAAGCGCTTGGCTAACTCGATGACTTTCGAGTCATCTCCGCCCGCGGCTTCTTCTACCCAGATGCGTAGATAATCAGCTCGTTCGGCGGCAGCCGCGGTCGGTGTACTTGCGGCTGCGCGGTTCAGATCTTTGCGTGCCTCATCCAGACGTGGCGGCGAAGAATGGAATGCGAGCTCCGCCAAGCTGACCCAAGCCTCCGACACCCGCGGGTTATTTGGAAAATCGTGAATGAATTGCTGCAACAATGCCCCAGCCTTCTTGCCGTTCTTGGCCGCCGCCATCAAACCTTCCTCCAGTCGCAAGTCAGCACGTGATTGTTCGTTCCCGCCCTCTTGTTGAAATTGGCTGTAATCGGCCAGGAAGCGAGCGTGATTACCAAGCTCTAACCACCCACTTGAAGCGTTGAAGAGCGCAACTTTCGCCCAAGGCGATTCCGCTCGCGCAATTTGTTCGAAGCCGGCCGTCGCGGTATCGAATCGCCCCGCGAAATATTGCGTTTGCGCAGACAGAAAATCGATCCGAGTTAACAAAGGCTGATCAGGGTGCAGCAGGCGCGCGTCGTCTAAAATTGCGAGTGCTTCATCAAAATGGCCATCGTCGATTTCGAATTGTGCAAATTCGAAAAGAGCCGGAACAATCGCCGATGATTTGATTCCTGTCCGCCGCACATCCGCGAACAATTGCCGGGCTCGTTCTCTCCGGCCTGCCCGAATCTCCAGCCGCGCAAGGTACCACCGCGCAAATGTTCGCCGGGGTTGTTCCGGCCTTCGTACCCACTTTTCCAGCTCGTTACGCGAAGGTTTATGTTCCGCTCGATATAATTCATCGAGCTTTGCAAAAATCGACGGGAGATCAGGGTCTGCGGGGTGCTGATCGATAAAACGCTCGAGAATATCATCTCCGGTCTCCGGCGTATTGAGCTGCAAGTGCGCTTCAGCAATGCCGAAGAGCGCGGCGATTAGAATGGAATGAGCCATTCCTTCTGGTCTTTTTAGGATCGCTTGGAACATCCCGATGGCTCGTTCCGGACGATGCAAAATCAATTCCAGACGGCCGCGCAACAACCGCCGCTCTCGACGTTCAGCCACGGACGCCGGTTCCATCTTCTCCAAGAGTCGAGCTGCATCCGCCGCGTTGCCCAATTCGATGAATAGCTCGGCCGCTCGCAACTGCGCTCGTGCGCCCCATTCTTTATCATGAATAAGGACATTAAACTCTGTGAGAGCTTGCTGGCGTTTCCCCAGCGCGCGAAGAGTCTCGCCGGCTCCAAAGACCGCTGCTTTATGAGACGACGAAGTTTCCTTTGTCAGTTCCTGATATAGCGGCAGAGCGTCCGCCCAACGATGCAGAGTTGCCAGTGCTTGGGCGCGCCAGAATTTCGCCCATGGAAGATCGCGTAACCGCGGATCTGCCAACAAGACCAGAGTGTCCTCCGGCTCGTTCGCGGCTATTTGCGCTTCAGCAAGCTTTTCGGTCACTGCTTGCCGATCAGATTCGGAAGAACTCTTGTTGAGCAGCTCTTGCAACCGTACAACGGCCACCTCAGGCACGCCTTCTGAAAGTGGAGCGCTTGCCTGAGTAAGCTCGGCGGAGATATCTGCGCGGACGAATTGCGCAAGTACGCCGATGAGACATATGGGCGCGAGACGCGTTATGTGAATCATGCTTTCTCCAATTCCGCCCGCAAATATGTGCCGGTATGACTCCGCGGAAGCGCAGCAATCTCTTCAGGTGATCCCATACCCACGATTTCGCCGCCACATTCGCCTCCTTCTGGTCCCAAATCGATGATCCAGTCGGCGCACTTAATCATTTCGAGATTGTGCTCGATCACCACGATTGTGTTTCCCGCGTTGCGCAACTTCATCAACACTTCCAGCAATTTCTCAATGTCGGCAAAATGCAATCCGGTCGTAGGCTCATCGAGAATGTAAACAGTGCGACCGGTCGCTTTTTTGGCAAGCTCCGTGGCCAACTTCACCCGCTGGGCTTCGCCTCCGGACAAAGTGGTCCCCGCCTGGCCGAGGCGCAGATATCCGAGGCCCACGTCTAGGAGCGAATTGAGCTTTTCAGCAATGATCGGCACATTGCGGAAGAACCGAGCAGCTTCGTCGACGGTCAGATCAAGTACATCTGCGATGTTTTTGCCTTTGTAGGTAATCTCGAGAGTCTCACGGTTGTAGCGTTTGCCACGGCACACCTGACATTCAACGTAAACGTCAGGCAAAAAATGCATCTCGACCTTGATCAGACCGCCCCCTTCGCAATTCTCGCAACGGCCGCCTCTAACATTGAAACTGAAACGTCCCGCGTCGTAACCGCGCACCCGCGCTGCGGGCAATTGCGCGAATAGCTCTCGAATTGGCGTGAAGGCGCCCGTGTATGTAACAGGATTCGATCGTGGCGTGCGGCCAATTGGGGTTTGGTCAATGACTACTGCCTTGTCGATCTGTTCCAGTCCGCAAATCTTTTTGTGAATGCCGGGTTTATCCTTCGAGTTATAGAAATGGCGGAAAAGAGCACGGCGAAGAATGTCATCCACCAGGCTCGATTTGCCACTGCCGGAAATGCCGGTCACGCAGGTCAGGCAACCGAGAGGAAAGGAGACATCGATGTTCTTGAGGTTGTTCTCACCTGCGCCTACGATTGTAAGCCAGCTGTCCGGGCGTGGGTTGACGCGCTGTTTTGGAATCGGAATTCTCACGCGCCCGGAAAGGTAATCACCAGTTAAAGAATTCTTTGCCCGTAGGATGTCGTTGAGAGTTCCCGCTGCCACAATCTCTCCGCCACGCGGCCCTGCACCCGGGCCTAGATCAATAATGTAATCGGCCGCCCGAATCGTCTCTTCATCGTGCTCGACGACAATAACGGAATTCCCCAGATCCCTAAGCTTTCGCAATGTTCCAAGCAGACGCGCATTGTCACGTTGATGCAAACCTATGCTTGGTTCATCGAGAATATAAAGTACGCCTGCCAGACCTGAGCCGATCTGTGTGGCCAGCCGAATCCGTTGGGCTTCGCCTCCTGAAAGCGTGCCGCTCTCACGATCCAGTGTGAGGTAACCTAGCCCCACTTCCGCGAGAAACCGCAGACGCGACCGAAGCTCTCGGACGACGTCATTTACGATCATCTGTTGCTGGTCGGTGAGGTCGAGATCGTTAATGAATTGGAGAGCGTGTTCCACTGTTTGCTGGCTGAACTGATGGATGTTCGAATCGCCTCCTGCCCGGCCTTCGATTGTGACGGCGAGGATTTCAGGTTTAAGTCTAGCCCCGCCGCAAACCTTGCAGGTCTCGCGGGTCATAAACGCTCGAATGCGATTGCGTGTAAACTCGCTCTGGGTTTGCTGATAAAGCCGTTGCATTTGGGGCACGAGTCCCTCAAATGGTTTTCTGATTTTCTTTTCGCCATTTCCCGCGAACTCCATTTCAATGGGCTCGCCATTCGTGCCGAAATACAGCGCCACCTTGAATGCCTCAGGCAAATCGGTAAATGGCACATCTTCGTTCGCGTGGAAATGTTTGATAAGCGCGCTCTCCAGGTGACGATAATAGGCTTGCATGCGTTTTGTACCCCGGCGCCAAGGCGTAATTGCTCCTTCTGCCAATGTTTTGGTTTGGTCAGAGATCATCAACCCCGGATCGACCACCAGTTGTGTTCCTAAACCATGGCAAGCCGGACACGCCCCCAGATGGCTGTTGAAAGAGAAATGCCTCGGCGTCAGTTCGCCTAAATTGAAGCCGGTTTCAGGATCTCCATAGTCGGTGGAATAACGCGATTCCTCCCACCCGTCCGATTCGGTCGCGGATGTTGAATGTTGGGCGTTCGGTTTTCCCCCTTGGCGCAACACAACGATGCGGTTCCCGCCCCATTTCAGAGCGGTCTCAATTGAGTCTGTCAGGCGCGCACGAATACCATCCCGGATAACCAGCCGATCAACGACAGCTTCAATCCTATGTTGCTCGCTTTTCTTAAGCCGAATCGGCTCAGGGCGATCCAACTCGATCAGTTTTCCATCGACCCGCGCCCTGACGAATCCTTCACGCTTAAGCTTTTCAAGGACATCACGAAATTCGCCAGCTTGATTCTCGATCAGAGGTGCCAGCACAATAATTTTGCTCGCGGCCTCATACGCCAGCACCTGATCGACGATATGTTGAGGCGTTTGGCGGGAGAGCGGTCGTCCGGTAACCGGGTCGTGGGGTTGACCGACCGCGGAGAAAAGAACTCGCAGATAGTCGTAAATCTCAGTCGTAGTTGCGATTGTCGACCGCGGGTTGCCCCCCGCACCACGCTGCTCGATCGCGATCGCGGGCGACAACCCTTCGATGAAATCGACATCCGGTTTCTCCATTTGATCGAGGAATTGCCGCGCGTATGCGGAGAGGCTCTCGACATAGCGGCGTTGGCCCTCCGCATAAAGAGTATCAAAAGCCAGCGAGGACTTCCCGGAGCCGCTCAGACCGGTAATGACCACCAGTTTCTCTCGTGGAATTTCAACGTGAAAATTCTTAAGATTGTGCTGGCGCGCACCGCTAATTTTGATGAATTCCGCAGGCATTCTGGCAGAAAGAGTCGAACCTATTAGTCAAGCACAGCCGCCTATTTTCTCTAGTTAAATCCCAGGAGTTTCCGTGTTAGCATTAATTTTGGATTATGACCTCATGTTTGCTTTTGTTATAAGATAGCTTTGGAGCATTTACTGCCGAAGACTTAGTTTGTAGGTTCGCATCTGCCTGTGAAGCATAAAACTGTTGATCATGACTGATGAAATCCAGGAGATTTGTAGCAGCGAGGCTTTGACAAAAGCGCTTCCTCCAGGGCTCTCAATTCTTGTTCCGGTCTACAACAGCTCCGAGATCTTGCCAGATCTCGTGGAACGGATCGTATCTGTTGCCAAATCACTCGATCTTCCCTTCGAAGTGATCCTCGTAAACGATGGAAGCTCCGATGATAGTTGGAGCACAATTCGCCGCCTCACCGGAATGTATCCCGGCGTGCGGGGAATCTCGATGATGCGAAACTACGGGCAGCATAATTCGCTTCTCGCAGCATTACGGCTAGCCGAGTATGCTACTTCCGCAACGCTGGATGATGACCTGCAGCATCCGCCAGAAGAACTCCCGAAGCTGATTCAAAAATTGGGCCAGGGATTTGATGTAATCTACGGTTCTCCGGAAACTGGGACGCATGGCTTCCTCCGCAACATTGCCTCCGCAGCGACTAAGATCACACTCCGTAGCGCCATGGGCGCAGAGTCTGCCCGTCATGTCAGTGCCTTTCGTGTTTTCAAAACGCACCTTAGAAGGGCCTTCCGCACCTTTCAAAGCCCCTTTGTTTCCTTGGATGTACTTTTGACCTGGGGAACAGCAAACTTCGGGTTTGTCCGCGTAAGGCATAACGAGCGTCGAATCGGTCGATCAACTTACAGTCTGTGGAAACTGATCCGCCATGCGCTGAACATGGTGACCGGTTTCTCTGTGCTGCCTTTGCAGCTAGCGAGCGTTATCGGATTTGCTTTTTCACTGTGGGGGCTTGTGGTGCTGCTGTACGTTTTGTCGCGCTTTATGCTTTATGGAAGTACTGTTGCTGGCTTTCCCTTTCTTGCTTCTATCATCGCGATCTTTTCCGGAGCTCAATTATTTGCCTTAGGGATTCTGGGAGAATACATGGCGCGCATTCATTTTCGAAGTTTGGATCGTCCTACCTACACAGTAGCTGAGACCACTGACAACAATTGATGGCGACAGAAGCGTCAGTGTTATGTTCGATGTTAGAATGGGATTCTTCATTTTTCGGCTTCCCAATCGCTCGAGTCGTGGATGAGACCCTGTCTGACAAAACAGGCCAAGCCGTGGTGGAATGGTCTAAAGCAAATTCGGTGCGATGCCTGTATTTTTTGGCTGACCCGGATTCAGCCGAAACCACCGATTTGGCGCATCGATTGCAATTTAAGTTTGTCGATGTCAGAGTTAGATGGTGCGTGGGAGTCCATGAGCTGAACGAACCTACAGTCAAGGACTTTGTTCTGCGAACCGTCTGTGAGTCGGATATAGCTGCTCTGCAAGAAATCGCCCGACAGGCACACCAGGACAGCCGGTTCTTTTTTGACACCAATTTCTCGAGAACGCGAGCCGAAGACCTTTTCGCAGCCTGGATTGCCAAGGACTATGCTGGCCGGGCAGATAAGGTTTTTACGCTTGAATATGGAAACAGCAGACCGCTCGGGTACGTCACGTGCATTCTGAATAAAGGCTCGCGGGTCGGCGAAATAGGACTGGTGGGCGTGGCGGCTGATTTTCGGCGAAAGGGGGCAGGCACAACGCTGATTTCCAGCGCGCTTGAGTGGTTTCAAGCGGCGGGGGCGCAGAAAGTATTCGTCGTTACTCAGATGCGTAACATTGCCGCGCATCGGCTGTATCAGGCATCCGGCTTTCGCATTGAAAGCGTCAAGGTTTGGTATCATCGCTGGTTTTAGTGTCTATGAATAAGGCGATTCCCTTTAACAAACCTTACGTTAGTGATGCGGGTCGGAATTATGTCGCAGAAGCCTTGGCATCCGAAAATCACTCTGGAGACGGACCCTTTACCAAGCGGTGTCATGCACTCTTGGAGTCGGTTCTCGGCGTCCCGAAGGTGCTCCTTTCCACGTCATGCACGCATTCGTTGGAAATGGCGGCATTGCTTCTTCACCTTCAACCGGGAGACGAGGTCGTTGTACCTTCGTTTACGTTTAGTTCTACAGCGAACGCTTTTGCGCTGCGTGGTGCGCGCATTGTGTTCGCAGACATTCGTCGTGATACTCTGAATCTCGACGAACAGCAGGTTGCATCACTCATAACTCCTCGCACCAGGACTATCGTTGTTGTCCATTACGCAGGTGTGGGATGCGAAATGGATGTGCTACTTCCCTTGGCCAAGGGTCACGGGATATCAGTTGTAGAGGATAATGCTCATGGGCTGTTCGGTAAGTACCGCGGCCGATATCTGGGTACGTTCGGAACCTTTGCGTCCCAAAGCTTTCATGAGACCAAGAATTTTAGTTGTGGTGAAGGTGGCACACTGATCATCAATGAAAAAAGGTTTGTTGAGGAAGCCGAGGTAATCAGGGAAAAAGGTACCAACAGGAGTCGCTTTTTCCGTGGGGAAATCGACAAATATTCGTGGGTAGGTTTGGGTTCGAGTTATTTACCATCGGACATTCTGGCAGCGCTTCTGCTCTCACAGTTAGAGGCGAGGGAGCAAATCCAAGCAAAGAGACGGCAAATTTGGGAAAACTACTATGCTGGCCTTGAGAAATGGGCTGAGCAGCATGGAATCGCACTTCCGTTTGTTCCGGATCATTGCGAGCAAACGCATCACATGTTTTACCTGTTGCTATCCTCGCTGCAAGATCAGCAGGCTTTGATCAGTCATCTTCGTTCACATGGCGTTCTGGCGGTATTCCATTATTTACCTCTGCATTTGTCCGAATATGGACGACGCTTGGGGGGCAAAAAAGACGATTGTCCGGTTACAGAAAATGTAAGTGCCAGAATAGTTCGTTTACCGTTCTATTTTTCGCTAACTGAGATGGAACAAGCAAAAATCATTGAGTTGGTTTGTAAGTTTGTTCCACAGACCGGACACTAGTCACGTCTGAGTATGAGGGACAGCTACGATCCGCGATTCTTTGCCAAAATCGCGGCTATCGAGCAGAAGCACTTTTGGTTTCGCGCGCGCGCTCGAGTAATAAGGTGCATTGCAAGCCAGGTCGTGCGTCCACTTCAACCAGGTTATCGTTTCGTCGAAGTGGGCTGTGGAACCGGCATGGTCCTTCGTGAACTGGTTCAATTATGCAAAGACGGTCACGTTTCAGGTATCGACCTGTTTCCTGAAGCGGTCGCTTTCGCAGCGAAAACGGCATCATGTCCGGTGATGATCGGCGACGTCGAAACGCCGATGGATTTTGGCGAAGCCGACGTGGTTGGCACCTTCGATGTCCTAGAGCACCTGTCTGACGATTGCAAAGTGTTGAAGGGATTGAGCCGAATGTTAAAACCGGGCGGCAAGCTTATCGTCACCGTTCCCGCTCATATGTCACTATGGAGTTATTTCGATGTCGCATCTCGCCATTGCCGGCGTTATACCGCAACCCATTTACAAGAAGTGCTACAGCAAAGCGGATTTGAGGTGGAATATATGACGGAATTCATGATGGGCCTTTTTCCGCTCCTTTGGTTTTTGCGGCGCCTGCACGGCCGCACTGTTGAGAACGATCATGAAAGCGCTGTCGCGAAAGCGGATCAGGAATTAACGGTCGTGCCGATCATCAACGAATTTATCAAGCTTATTCTGAGTTGGGAAACTCTGGCGATTCGCCGCCGGTGGCGACTGCCGGTGGGCACTTCCCTGCTGGCGGTGTCCCGCAAGAGGCAGCTGGGGGCAACAGAATCAGACTTCGCTTTGGCTTATCGCACCAACACAATTTCAGAAGCTATTTAGGTAGCCGTATAAGCCCAAGCCATATAAATTCCAAGGCGTCTGTATCGACAGGCGACCGCTCAAACTTGATCGAAGAGGCAAAGGGGTGGCTGCAGGTCGCACCAAAATTTGTTCCTTCGAAAGCGCTCCCTCATCGGCAGTGCGGACCGTATATTGCAAGCTGGGTTTATAGCCCCTTATGTAACCAACGAACCCCATGTTAGTTCTCAATCTGTTCAGGTAAAATAACCGATTGGTCAACGGTGTAATAGCTGACGAACGAGCGATTCCACAGATGACTCCATTTGGATCGACAATCACCAAGGTCTTCGGAACGGCCTTTCCTCGGGTCCACGCGACGCCGGTAACTCGGGCCGCCGATTGGCCATCATCGCCTAACACCAACCCGGCAATCCGACATTGCCCTGTAAGCTGTCGCGCCTTACGACTTTCATTGAACACACTTAGTTCGCTGCGGCCAATCCAATCCTGGAGGCCTTCTGCGAACATATCCAAACGGTGTGAGCGTAATTGCTCGGCCAAACCGTAGACCCAGGTGATGCCTGCCGCCGGAGCGAAGATGTGTATTCGCTCGTCATCCCGAACCCCGTTGATCAAACTAGTAGCACCTGCTTCGGCGAACGCTCTGGCCGTAACCCAATGGAGTCCGGATTCGTAGTGAGAGGGAAAAACTAAAACTGACGCAATTAAAGCTAGCGTATAAACCGGCAAGCGAAGCCACTTCGTCGCTCCGACATGTTGAATAGCCAGTAATAACGCACCGGTCCAGAATAGTGAGCTATGAAAGAGATAACGCGGTGCAGCAACTTCGGCTGGCAACGTTTGGAAGTAGGTGGAGCGACCGATAACAACAAGTCCGACGGCTATCAGATTGAAAGCCGTCAATGCTATTGCGATTAATCTAAAACTGCTTCCATTGAGATCGCGACGAACGATCGCGTAAACAATCTCGCCTGCGGCAAACATCAAGGCACTTACGCCAACGATCAGGGCGGACAGTGATGATTCGATGAGGCCAGCCGGCGGTACTCCCGATTTCTGGCCTGACAGCACATAAAACACTGGCGCACTCAGCATTCGGGAGAAATACGAGAATTCAAAGATTGGAGATAGGAAGGACATGTGAATGGCACTCCAGTTCACAGAAGTTGCGCCGCGTGGTGGCAGCAAAGCAAAAACCACGAAGGCGATAACGGCAGCACCGCTTATCAGAACAAAACAACGCCATGGCAGACGGAGAGACCACGCCAAAAAGAGTAACACAGGCCAGGTTGCCAAACCGGCGCCAAAACTGAAGGAAGACAAGAATCCGCCCGCAACGACAATGAAAGTAGCCCTCCGAAACCGTGTTGCGCCGGTGCGCATGAATGGCAACCAGATAAAGGAGGCGGCAGCACCAATCATCATAAGAGAAGCATTACAATCAAAACCACCCGACGCAGTAATGTGGGCACGGCCCATCCAAAAACTTCCCACAATTACAACCAGGCTAGCCATTATCTTTCCAGTACGATCTACCGTGTTGTCGCGCCACACCGGCAAGAGCAGCAGCACTGTTGTGACGAAAAGCAGTGTCAGTCCAACATAGAAGATCAGGTTTTGGTTTCCATGAAACAGATTGAGATCTGCCAGCCAAATTAAGCTTGGGAAAAACAGCGAATGCCCGTTGTGTTTGAGCAATGCGCTTTCGAGCCAATTATGGTTCAAACATGTGCTGTAAATCGTCCAAAAATCCTGATGAGTAACCGTCCAATGACCTAAACACAGGTAGGCAACACCGGAAATCAGGAAAACTGAGCCGACACAAACGGCGGAGAGTTGTACAACCCGATCGGCAATCACATTGACTCTGCTCATGCGCTAAAAAGCATCTATGTTATGCGTTACCGACCTGACGCTCGTCCGGACCAACGTTGTTACCGGTTAACAGTTGGTGGCATCGCGAGTCGCTGGAGGAACATGGGACGGCGTCCGCTACGTTAGATAT
>DASTMV010000024.1:0-28405 GCA_035713885.1 Candidatus Udaeobacter sp.
TGCCGTAGATCACGCTCCCAGGCTGCCGCGGGACTGGAGTTTTGCACAATTTCGTAGCTCGGAAAATAATCTACATTTGAATGCGCAGCCGCCCATTCGTGCGCGACTGCTCTTAAAAGAGACTTTGCCCATGTGTTGGCCACAACAATATCCATATTTGAGAAAGTGTTCATCAAAGGCACAGGCGAAACTGTCACGATGATATGAAAATCAGGATGCCCGTGTTGAGCAAGCAATTCGTAAATGGCCTCCAGGTTGGCCCAGTTCTGCGCGAATGTAGTTAGATGAAATTCGTACCGATCGGGTTGGCTTTTGAATAGCGATGGGACAGGCGTGCAGTTGAGGTAAACGTCTGCTCGAATATCGCGCCATACCTCGGCCAACCCAAGAGTCACCACTATCGCGCGACAGTTCTTCACACGTTTTGTGACGGCTTGGATTAGCGCGCGCCGCTGCAGCGTCTCCTCCCAATCGGCGAAACTTAGGGTGGGGTTTGTGTGTGGATCATAGAAGGTGGTTGCAGTCAGTCGAACGATGGACTCCTGGGGAAATACTGCCTGAGGGTCAAACGTCCACCGGAGTTCGTTCAAAATTGAATATGTGTTGTACTTATTCGTGAAACCGAGCCCAGATACACCCTCTCTGGCCGGCCGAAGCTTGGAAAATTCCGGCGCTGCACTTGCAACTGTGATGCCGTTCTGTTGAAGGCTGCACTCAAGGCCGCGCGCAAAACAGGAGCCAATCGCGTAGAACGCGTCATCACGGCGAAATTTAAATTTTGGAACAATTCGAGGAGCAAACCAGGTCTGACGCAGTCGCTGAAATGCGTATTTGCCAGCAGGATCATTCTCGTCAACACCATCTTTGTACCACGTAGCGGCCGCGTTCTCTCGGTAATTTGTCACCGCTTCAGCCGCGGTGGCTACGTCCAGCGACTGCACCCGAAGTGGATATGGATTGCCCATAGTTGAATTAGCCGAGTCGTCAGCGCGTACTTCGGATGTAATGTGATTGATTTTCTGCATTGAACCTCGGCAGAATCTGGCGAGCCGTGTAGAGGTGTCACCTAAGCACACGCCACCTTTTTCTCCAGTGGAAATTTGACAAAGGAACACGCTGCGGGCTGTACCCTCGGCTGAAGGCCACCTTGAAAAATAGTTCTGCGTTCAGCACAGCGAGGCAGACTCTTGAATCGTATCGGAATTAAAGGAAGTTTCGCGGGCCGAACGTTCGCAGTGATTCCGTCACGAGAAGCTCTGCGTTCGCGGTGACACATTGCCGCAAAATGCAAGCTGTAGTACACGAGGACACAAAAAATCGGGAAATGTGGGGGTTAGGCGCTTTGGAGCAACGGCGCGAATCTTCGCGTCAGCACATTACAGCTATCGCGTCGCGGCGCGAAAGTTGGATAAGGCGCAACCGGTATTACTATGAACTCCTTAGTCGTCTGCTTCGGTTCTTGGTTGAGCCACATAAGAAGGTGCTGTCGGTTCGTTGCGATACTGGCTATCATCTGGCTGCCGTCATGCCCAGGCAAGGGAAAGGTATAGATGTTTCCACGGCTATTGTGGAGATCGCGCGGCAGCGCAATCCTTCGTACGAATTCGCAGTCGCCTTCCCGGATAAGGAGGAGTTTCGGCAAGTGTTCCAGCCAGGCGAGAAATTTGATTACATCCTGTTTAACAACATTGGTGACACGGTGGATGTTCTTCAAGCGTTCCGTAACCTCAGACCCTTTTGCCTGCGGCACACGCGCCTGCTCGTAGAGACGTACAATCGTTTCTGGGAACCGCTGATCAATCTTGCGGAATGGACTGGAATGAAAGTCCCCAGCACGGAGCAAAACTGGCTCTCGACGGCTGACATCCAAAGCTTGATGAAACTTGCGGGGTTCGAACTGCTCGAGACGCATCGAATTGTGATCTTGCCAAAATATGTGCCACTCGTGTCAGCTTTCCTCAATCGATTTTGCGCCCGCTTGCCGCTGTTGAAACGGCTTTGTATGACGCAGGTTGTTGTCGCCAGGTTATTGCCATCTCCCGTTCCCGAAAAGGAGCTCTCGGTAACAGTGATCGTTCCGTGTAAAGATGAAAAAGGAAATGTGGAAGATGCTGCGCGACGCATTCCGCAGTTGGGGCGTCAGACAGAAATTATTTTCTGTGACGATCAGTCGAGCGATGGGACTGCTGAAGAAGTGTCGCGATTACAGGCGCTTTTTCCCGACAAAGATATTCGTTTGGAACACGGGCCAGGCGTGTGTAAATCGCGAAATGTCTGGACAGGCTTCAACGCTGCCACAGGTGACATCTTGATGATCCTTGATGCCGACTTGACCACGATTCCCGAGGAACTGCCTTATTTTCTCGATGTTATTGCCTCGGGGCAAGCGGAGTTTGTCAATGGATCGCGACTTGTTTATCCGGTTCCAAAAGGAGCTATGAATACCGTCAATATGCTAGGTAACAAGTTTTTTAGTCTCGCATTTACATATCTGCTTGGACAACACGTTAAGGACACTCTTTGTGGCACGAAGGTCCTTTGGCGAAGCGACTGGGATCGCATTAAACCAATGGTCGGGAGCTGGGGAACCGAGGATCGATGGGGCGACTACGAGTTGCTATTTGGCGCAGCAAAACTCAATCTCAAAATTTTGGATCTGCCGGTCCACTACCAGGAACGTATTAGCGGATCTTCCAAAATGACAAAGGTATTTCGAAACGGCCTTGTTATGTTGAAGATGTGCTGGCATGGCTTTTTGAAACTGAAACTGGGTTACTAATCGCCAGAAACGTCAACAATTTGAGCCTTGAGCCAATCCCCGAACGTTTGGAATTCTTGGTTCCCTCGAAGATTTGCAGTGCAACAGCGTATTGTTAAGGAAATTCAGCACGGGCGTTTTCTGGCCCAACACGGGGCAGGAGAGATTTGGAATTGGGAAAGCCCGGCCGGCAAACTACGCTGGGCCCGAAGGGCAAAAATGCTGAGCAATCACCTAAGCGTCGGAATGAAGGTGCTCGAACTTGGTTGCGGTGCGGGGTATTTCACCAGGGAACTGGCTCGCTCGGGCGCGGATATTTTGGCGGTTGATCTTTCGCCGGAGCTTCTGGAAATCGCGCGGAGAGATTGTTCTGCACCAAGGGTTCGCTACGAAATCCAAAACGCCTGCGCAATGACCTACGGTGATGCCGTTTTTGATTCGGTGATCGGCAGTTCAGTCTTACACCACCTTGAGATCGAAGAGGCACTGGGAGAGATTCACCGTGTGTTAAAGCCGGGCGGCTCGATCTACTTCACAGAGCCAAATATGCTGAACCCCCAGATTGCCCTTCAAAAGAATGTCCCATGGATAAAGCGAAAACTTGGTGATTCGCCTGATGAGACTGCCTTTTTCCGCTGGCCATTGCGGCGATTACTCAAAGCAAGAGGGTTTGCTAACGTGCAAATCGCTCCATTTGATTTTCTTCATCCCAAGACGCCCGTTGGGTTGGTAAAGGCATTGAATGCGATTGGCCGGTTTCTTGAGAAGGTTCCGGTAGTCTCTGAGTTTGCTGGCTCGCTGTATATCCGCGGCGTCAAATGACAAGTACCTCGATCATGCAGGATGAAGAAACTCACGACTGCGCTGTCACATTGCGCAATCGCGCTCGTCTCAGCGCGAACCCAAACCTCCTGTTTTGGTATCGCGAACTTTACCGTGATCAATTCAAAGATCTTCCCGAGCCGACCGGGCTCTCAATACTCGAGGTGGGAAGCGGCACTTCACCTTTGAAACGATTTCTTCCAAACGTTGTCACCAGCGACGTGCTTGAGCTCGAATATGTTGATCTTGTGTTTGACTGCCACGAAATCAACAAGCTGGATGCTATCAGCAACGAAAGCCTGGATGTCATTACGTTAACCAATGTCCTTCACCACCTGAAGAGCCCTATCGCGTTCCTCAACCGGGCTGCAAGCAAGTTGAAACCTGGAGGTAAAATCATCGCAACTGAACCGTTCTTTTCAGTCGTATCGACTCCAATTTTTAAGTATTTGCATCATGAACCGGTTGACTTCGCAATTTCTGAGCCGGAAGTGAAAGATATTCGCGGACCACTGACGTCCGCGAACATTGCGCTGCCATGGCTAGTTTTTTTCCGAAAGCAAGAATGGCTGCAACGTTTGAATGGAGAGTTCGACCTTAGCGCTCACTCTATCCAGCCGTTCAGCGGGGTATCATACATGGTTACTGGGGGAATATCGCATAAGCTGCCACTCCCACACTTCCTTTACCGGATCTTATTCTCCGTGGATCTTGCCCTTAGTCGCCGCTTTCCCCGTTTCTGGGCAGCTTTCTTCACATTAATACTAACGAGACGCTGATGAGCACAGTCCCGGGATATTCGTGAAGAATCCGCAAATGGCTTCCAGAAGACTCAGCTGCTGAAGTCAATTGCATCGCTCTTATGGCGTTGGCCTCAATCGTTCGTCGGTTTGGCAATAAGTTGTACGAACATGCCTTTCCACTCTATCGCCCACTCTATGCGGCTTATAAAGCTTACTCTGATTGCGGAGAGCGAGAACTGCTGAAGCAGGTATTGAATCCGGGCTGCATCGTTGTGGATGCCGGAGCGAATATCGGAATCTATTCTGAGTTTCTCTCGCGGCGCGTTGGTCCGACCGGCATCGTCCATTCATTCGAACCTTCGCCCGATAATTTCAACCGGTTGCGTGCTGCTACGCGCAATCTTTCAAATGTACGCCTGAATCAACTCGCGGTGAGTGACAAAACGGGAGAGTCTTTGCTCTACCTTTCCAACAATCTGAATGTAGATCATCGCGTTTACCCGAACGAAGGAGAAACGCGGCGAACTCTTTCGATTCGATCGATCAGACTTGATGATTATTTCAAACCGGGCGAACGCGTCGATTTAGTCAAAATGGACTTGCAAGGATTTGAACTTCACGCCTTGCAAGGTATCAACCGTGTTGTGGCGGATAACCCGGACATAAAACTGCTCCTCGAATTTTGCCCTTACGCTTTAAACCAGGCCGGAGCCAGCGGGAATGATTTACTCACTGCTCTCCGGGAAAAAGGCATGATGATCCAGAAAGTCTCAAGCAAAGGGCTCATCCCACTCCTTCCCGATTGGATGAGCGAGCGACCCGGCTGGTACGTGAATCTATTCGCGTCATGACAAGAAAGTGCGAAGGAATGATTTTTGCTCGGAACAGAACACAGGGTGCCGCGAGACATAGCTTGATGGTATAATTCATCTTAAAAATCCAATCCGCGGAATGAGTGTTTCAGCGCGAAGCAAATGCCCGGCCTGCCATTCGGAGAATATCCAAGATCTTTTTACCGTGCCCGATTATGAGTACAATCTGAGTTATCGGGCGCCGTACGCCAAGTGTCTGGATTGTCTAAGTTTTTTTCAACTGCCGATGCCAGATTTCGCCGGCCTTTCAGGCTATTATCCAGCGAATTACCACAGTTTCGAGACGAACAAAGTCCTAGCCAAACTAAAGCAAAAGCAACGGCTTAAAAGACTGCGTTCATTGGTTGGTTCTGATAAAATCAGCTTGCTCGATTATGGCTGCGGAAACGGCGCTTTTATTAAAGAATCCGCAAAAGAAATGCCAACGGCGAAATTCTATGGATACGAAATTAGCTCCCAAGATGAAAAGCAGATTCTGGTCGAGGAACGCGTAACCCTTCTGAAAGGTTCCTTTGAATTTTTGCTAAAGGAATTACCCGTATGTGATTTGATCACGATGAATCACGTGATTGAACACTTACGGGATCCTTGGGAGATACTATCGGCACTACAGACGAGACTTGATCCTAATGGCATTCTGGAAGGACAAACTCCGGCCACCGACTCTCTCGAACAGAGTATTTTTAAAAAGAAATGGAGCGGGTTTCATGCGCCGAGGCACACGGTAATTTTTTCTAAAAAAGGCTTGAGAAAGATTCTAGAACGCGCCGGATTTGCTCAAACTCAAATTACGCCTGCATTCAATCCGGCGGGTATCGCGGTCAGTCTGGCGAACCTATCACGCGGTGATTCGCCTGGTAATATTTCGCGTCGCGGCTTACGTTGGCTGTTCTATGTTGGCGTTGCGACATTGTTATATCCGATTGATTTAATGTCTGGGGCTCCGGGAATGATCAATTTTTGTGCGAAAAAGGGACTAAGTGAATAGGACGTATTTTAATAAAAGGCCGGACGCTGTTTCTTTGGTGGTAGTTGCAGGCCATATCCTGATCACGATTTTGCCGGTTTACATCGCAGCGTATGCGAAGCTGGGCTGGATAACTGTTTTGTGCTGGCTTTTTTTCGGATGCAGCATGAACGGCATTCTAAATTTAATGCATGAATGCTGTCATTATCATGTGTTCAAAAAGAAGCGCGGGTCTGAGATTCTAGGCCGCTATCTCGTCGCTCCTCTCATGATCGCTGACTTTGAAAGTTATCGTCAGCGCCATTGGGACCATCACAAATACTTAGGCGTCGAGGGGGAAACAAAGGATGCTTATCTGATCGATATCCACGGTAACAATCTTTTTATACTTTTCCTTCGCTCGATGTTCATGATCGAGATGTTCCAAAAATTTGCCAAGCAAATCCCAAGAAATTCGCTCGAGAAAAAATCCGGGACTGACTACAACTGGATTAAAGCAACTGTCCTTTTTCAGGCCGTTTTCTTTTTGACCATCTTTCTGACTGCCTATTACCAGGGTCACCGTTCGTGGTCCGAGTCCTTTGTGCATGCCGGCTTCGTTTATGCCTTCGTGTATGCCTATGGGTTGATTTCCTTAACCGTTTTCATGGCGGACCTGCGGGCCATCGCGGAACATCAGCAAAATGGAGACAAAACAGTCCAGGAAGGATATGCCGCCTTACGGAATTTGAAGTGCAACTCGTTTGAGCGCTTTTTCTTTGGGGCTTATGGATTTGGTGAACATTATACGCATCACAAAATCGCGGGCATTCCTTACTATCACCTCCTCGAAGCGACTCAAGAGATGGCTCGCGAAGATGAATCCTTCAAGCCAAGAATAGGTTATTTGGGAACATTAAGAAAACTGAGGCGTGATGAGCGGTCTGCTCCTATTCGGGCAAATGACCCTCTGAATGCAAGGCAATTAGTCAGACCAAACGACCGCACGGTTAACCCCTCTGCTCAGCGGAACCCGGCAGTATGAGAACAAGGCCGCCAGCTTCCAGCACACGGTGCCATCCGGGATCAATCGATTTGAGCGTGGCTATTACTCTCGCGCTTTCTGATTCGGGAACTGCCACCGCGGTTGCGCGACGCGTTTTTATCACCAGGCGAAATTTTTGCTCGAACGACTTAACCCGATCAGGATTGTCGCCCGTGTTTCCGATGATAAAAGCCGCGGCTTGATTGCGAAGATCGCCTTCTTCCGGGTTTCCAGCGTTAGCAAAATAATGGGTGACAAGCCGAGGCGCTACAACTCTCATTTCCGGAAACAAAAGCGGTAATTCACAACCCGCTGTCCAAATAGGCATAAGCAGCTTCGCATGCGCGATGTATTTGCCTGCAGCCTTCGCGAAAGTGAGGTTATCAGGAAGCAATTGGTATTCTCTTGGCGACTTCCAACCAACACCGAGTTTCGCATCTCTCGGCGTAATCGACAGTCCGTGATAAGCGCAGGCAAAACTCACAAGGAGCGCTAATACTGCTGTTCCTGTTATCATTTGTTGCTTGAAGCTGGATCTTCGCATGAGCCGGGGTCCAGCCGCAGGGATCAACGCGCATAAAAGCGGCAGTGGCAAAAGGTAAACAAGCCGGAAATAGGTATAGGCGAAAATATGTTTCATCCACCAGGATGCGAGTAACGGATTTAAGCAGAGCAGCCACACAACGCACAAATAGAAGAAGAGGAAGAATCCATGCTTTCCGCGGACAATTAGGAGCGGGATAGCAATCATCATTATGGCGTCGCGCCAGTATTCAGCAGGCCCTCCGATGACATGGTCCATAGCTTCACGCCATGGCATGTATTCCGGCCCGAACATCCGGCTATCGATCGGTTTCGGTATGACGTTAAGCACGAGCAAAACCAATATCGCGATTGGATAGAGCATTGGAATTGTTAGATACAGCCCCCGGCGAAACTCGAGCCACCAATCGGGATGGTGGTTGCGTTGCAATCTCTCGACCGCAAAGAAAGCCACCCACGAGCAGCCGATAACTGCGGGAATTAGATAAAGCGCAGTGTTGCTGAGACCCACACCTGCAATCCCAAGAAACGTCAGCCATACTACGTCGCATCTGCTTCCTTTCTGCAGGAACCTATAGGAAAGCGCCAAACCCATCGGCAACAACAAAACCCAAACAATCGCCTTCCCTTCCCACATGTAACGGGAAACGGTCGCAAACCCAAGCCATCCGGCGATGTTGATTGAACCTGGCGACCAGCCGGTCAGCAGCGGGGAAGCGGCTCCCAGCAGACTTCCCAGTGACCATGGATCAGCAAGAAGCAGAAACCCTACAGCCAACAGGGCTCCGATCGCCGCTTGCCAACGATCTAATCCGAAAATTCGAGTGCACCAATAAAAAACAAACGGCAATGAAAATGCCACGCATAGGTGGCCAACCACCTGATAGAAATACAGAGGGTTGATGCCCAAATAGTGACCTGAAAAAGCCATGAGCATCTCATGACTTGTCGTTAGGTGAACTGGTGAGAAGGCTGCTGCATCCATATCAACACTTGTCTGACGCAAGAGGATAGGTTGGTGCAGGTCGAGCAGCTGAGTGAGCGCCCTGTGAAAATATACCACATCATCCTGATTCGGACGGCGCACAAAAAGAGCAGTGATTGCATAGGCAACACCTAAGAATAGCAGCAAAAACTGGCAGGGATGAGCGCGATAGCCTTTACCAGGTGTCGTCCCGGTTTTGGTCCATACGCGCGTAAGAGCGACAAAACCAAGTGTCGCCAGTGTAAGGAAGCACCACGTGATCGTGTATGCCGGCCATCTGGCAATAAGAACTAGATCATAAGCTACAGTCCAAAAAGCGAGTAGCGCTATAGGCAGCAATACTATATCGCCTGCATGGGATTGATCGTATCGACTCAAGATCCGGACGGATTTCGTCGAACCATCCTGCTTAGTTGCTCCCGTCCATGCGTCGCCTTCCGAGAGACTAGCGTGCATTCTCACTCGTTCAGCCCTATGCGAGCAGATAGATCGCTGCCAAGACAAGCAGAAAATATGGTACAAGCACCGCTGCGCCAGCGTAATCCTTGGCGATCCGCTGCCCAAGAAACAATGCAATAATCGCAACTGCGGAAATTACGGCGCCGTAGAACGCGACCGTTGAATCTCTCATGACAAGCATAAGCACGCACCCCAACGCGCTCACCACGCCGGCCGCGACTTCAAGGATTGTGATCACAGCTACAAGCGCGGGAACAGTCCCTGCCAGTGGACTCTTGGCGAAGTGTCCTTTTAGCCATTCAATATTCCCGCGGCGATCGACGATCTTATCGATTCCAGACTGAAGAAAAAGAATCGCCAGAAAAGCAGCAACCAACACTTGCATCAAATGGATCGCGTTAGCCGAAATGTGCAAAGCTGTCATAACGACCTCAACTCTAAACGAAGCGATTCAGATTTGTCGATGCCCTGAATGTTCGTTCGGGAAAAAAACAGGGACGCGGTTTAGCCGCGTCCCTGCTTAACAGATTCTTTCGGGATTCTATTATTCGGGACCGACTTGGGCCGCGTAGGCAAAGTGCAGATCGTTGGTACCGTCACCGTCGAGGTTGATCCAACCCTGAACGACGCTATGCGGTGTAAGACCTCCATTTACGGTCACGGTCAGCGTAGTCGAACCGTTCGCAGGCACCGTTACCGAGCTCGGTACTGTAACCCGATCGTCACCGGCACTCAGAATTCCAGCGTTATAGATCAGGTCCACGGTTCCTCCGAAGCTATCCGGAGTAAACTTCGTCGTGGACACACTGAACGTTTGGTTACTGCCTGTTGGGTTGTACAGTGTGATATTCACCGAGCTGGGACTATTGCCTGGAACTTTGCCGAAGCTCGCCGAAGCCGGATCCATCCACGTTGTCGCGTCCGCTGCGACAGAGAGGTTCTCACGTCCAGCTCCCTGCGCCCTCGGACCCACGTCATGCGTACCGGTAACAGCATCCTTAATCACCAACTCAGCGCGATTGACCAGCGCCGACTTAATCTGCGCAGGTGACCAATCCGGATGCAACTCCAATAGCACAGCAGCCGAACCAGCAATGTGTGGTGTTGACATTGACGTTCCTTGGAAGAACGCCCACCCAGAACCGTCTCCGGGACAACCGGGTCCCTTATTCACGCAGGTGATTGAACTGAGTACATTGACGCCTACCGAGGTGACATCAGGTTTGATAGCCAAGTCAGCATTGGTCGGACCCTGGCTGCTGAAACCGGCCAGGATATCCTTGTTCGCTTCGGTGATAAACTCCTGGAACGTGGCATCCGCTGAAGCCGTCGTCGCTCCGGAGGCCCGCAGCGCTGCGCCGTCGTTCTTGCTGATCATCACTGCCGGCAGATCGTCGTCGAAACCAGCTGTCCTAGCCATTGCAATGGGGTCTCCAGCTACGTTGTTTATGATGATAACGCCAATTGCACCTGCCGTTTTAGCGTTTGCGATCTTCTGGCTGAAGCTGCACGTCCCACGGTCAATGAGCGCTAGCTTTCCGGAAGCGCCTGGATCAACGCTGGTGCAACCATCGGAGTGTGTGTCGAACAGATTATATGCCTGTGCCGCCAACGGGTCGAAATCGCCCACTGCGCCGCCCACTGTCGTTCCACCACCTGCCGGGTAGGTAATCGGTTGACCGACAAAATGTTGGTTCGTGCTCGCGGCAACGGTAATGACTTTGCTCGCGCGGCCTGGAGATTCAACAGTGCGTCGCCCCGGTCCGCTGTTGCCCGCTGCAACCGCCACGACCACGCCCGCATCCACTGCGTTGTTGAGTCCGAGTGCCAGCAGGTCGTTCTCCTCTTTAACGAAAGAGTCGCCGCCGAGGGATAGATTTAGAACGTCCATTCCATCCTCGACCGCAGCCTCAACCGCACTCAAGATGTCCTTGCTGCGAGCGTTCTCCACGTCGCCGGGGAAGACGTTGTAGTTCCCTAGCCATGCGCCCGGAGCTATACCAGACATGTCGTCAACATTGACGCCATTCACGACAGCAGTCTTGCCGGTTACGCCAGCAGCAATGCCGGCAGTGTGTGACCCATGATCTTGAATCGCCTGCGCGTCCACGCCCTCTTCGCGAGCCTTCCCATAGAAAACCTTGGCGACAATGACTTTTGGCGAGACGTACTTGCAATTCCGGTCTACCTGGTGCGAATTGCTGTCGATCGCATCGCACTTTGGAAAACCTGAGGGATAACTGAACCCAGTTGAATCGAAAAACGGATGCGTTTCATCAATCCCCGTGTCGATGTCCCCGATCTTGATCCCTGCGCCGGCAACAGACCTTCCGCCGGCAGCATTCCACGCATCCATCGCGTTGATGATTTTGTAGCTCTGGCTCAAGTCAGGATGGTAAAGCACATCGTACGCGGCCTGCTGCACCATCGGCGCCGCGGCGATCGTCGCTAGTGGCGTTCCGTTAAGCTCAACCGCGACTCCATTAAGCGCGATATCATATTCGCTTGTAACGGTTGCTGCAGGGGCATTTGATCGCAGCCACTGTTTGAATTCGTTCCGCGCAGCCTTCAACTGGGCACGATAGGATCGCACGGCATTGCTGTTGAAATCGATTTTTTGGCCGTGCACTGGCTTGGTAACGGAAGAAGTACTTAGCGGATCGCCTTTCAGCTGCACGATCACGCTCGACGTGTCGACCGCAGGCCCGTGCCCAAACGTATCGGCATTCGGATTCGGCCGAGTTGTTACTGAATGTTTCCCGACGCCGAAAGCGATCATGCTCAAGGCAATCGAGGAGGATATTAGGAATACTACGAGTATTTTTTTCATGGTTGTTGATGCTTAGAGTTTGTGACAATTCTGTAATGCGAATTGTTTGTCAATTCGTTCCTATTCGCACGCGCCGTGCATGTTAGTCGCAAAAATCAGGCCAGAATTATTGGCACGCCTTGAAATCGGTCGGACCCGAGAACAGAATAGAATTTCGTCAGTCACCTTGTTTTAGCGCATCGGCGAAAGCCACCTCATCCCTCCTCAAATCCAGCTCAGCTTCGGCTGGCGTCCCAAAAACGCGTGCACGAGTGTCATCGAATTCACCTTCCCAGCGGGCCACGACGACTGTCGCGAGACAATTGCCGATAACGTTCACACACGTGCGCCCATATCCATCAATTCGTCCACGCCGAATATGAAAGCCACGCCAATCGGCCCCAACCCCTGAAGGTATAAACGAATTCAGCGCTCCGAGCAGGATGACGAGTGACGCGCGGGGCACGCCAGCCACGCCCTTGAAAGTCAGCATCAACGTCATCATCATTTGTTGGCCTAGTGACATGTGCCATCCCATGGTCGTCTCGGCAGCTTGCGCAACGAACACTGAAGCCATCGCGAGATACAACGTCGAACCAGTCAGATTGAACGAATAACCCGTCGGCATTACAAAGCCGACGATATACGGCGGCACGCCGAAACGCTCCATTGATTCCATTGCTTTCGGCAACGCCGACTCACTGCTCGTTGTTGCAAATGCTAGTGCCGCAGGCTCGCGAACCGCCCGCACGAATTGCCACACGGGAACCGCCGCAATCCAAATCACCAGCCCAAAAACTGACAAGATGAATATCGCGAGGGCGAGATAAAGGGAGCCGATCAGTTTACTAAGATTCACCAGCACCCCAAAGCCTTGTGTGCCGACCGTGTGAGCCATCGCCGCACCGACGCCGATCGGCGCAACAACATCACGTAGTTTGTGAATTTGAACATGATCTGCGAAAGGCTGTGCATCGCATGGATGATCGGCTTTCCCTTTTCGCCAACAGCTTTAGTCGATTAAGCGTCGCTCCAAGCCGCCGTAGGCATCTACCCGCCGGTCCCGCAGGAACGGCCAATGCGTCCGCTGCTCGTTCACGCGGCCCCAGTCGACATCAGCCATGACAACTTCTTCTCGATCGACCGATGCTTTAGTGATGATTTCGCCATCCGGGCCGCAGACGAAGCTTTGGCCCCAAAATTCGATGCCGTCGCCGCCGGCAGGCGCTTCACGGCCGACGCGGTTGGCTACCGCGATGTAACAACCATTGGCGATCGCGTGCCCGCGCTGAATTGTTTCCCATGCCGAATGTTGCGCGGCTCCGAATTTTCTTTTCTCACTAGGGTGCCAGCCGATTGCAGTTGGGTAAAAAATCATCTCCGCACCACGTAAGGCCGTGAGCCGTGCTGCTTCTGGATACCACTGGTCCCAGCAAATGCAGACACCGATGTTGCCGTGCGTCGTGTGCCAAGCCTGAAACCCGAGATCGCCCGGAGCGAAATAAAACTTTTCATGATATAGCGGATCATCGGGGATATGCATCTTGCGGTATTTGCCGAGTAATTTTCCATCCGCATCGATAATGGCCGCCGTATTGTGATAAAGTCCAGCGCTGCGTCTCTCGAAAACTGACGCAATGATCACTACGCCACTTTTACGCGCGAGTTCTCCTAATGCGGCTGTCGATTTTCCCGGTACTTCTTCAGCCAAATTGAAATTCGCGTGATCCTCGGTTTGGCAAAAATATTGGGACCGAAAAAGCTCCGGCAAACACACAATCTTAGCGCCTTGTGCTGCTGCGTAGCGAATGAACTCCATGGCTTGCGCGAAATTTTCTTCCGGCCGCGGACCACACTGCATTTGGATGAGAGCGACTCTGGTCATTCCGAGCGAAATCGCTTGTCACGCCGTAGCTGTCGGCGAAGGCGGGAGGAATCTCTCGACTTCCGTCGACACGATGTAGAACTGATCATTTCACGGAGTCAGCGGCCACGATTTTGATGCTCTCAATCATCACGCGCTTAATCGGCTTACTTGGCTCACCCATACTATTCTTGGTGACAGGCGTGTCGCCGATTTTCTCTAACACATCGTCGCCCTTAATCAGTTTGCCAAAGGTTGTGTATTGATGATCGAGTCGGTGGACTGGGGCGAGGCAAATGAAGAATTGCGACCCAGCGGAATCCGGATCCGGGCCACGCGCCATTGAGATCACGCCGCGATCATGACCATGATCGTTGAACTCGGCCTTAATGTTGTAACCCGGGCCACCCTCGCCGTAACTGTTCTCCTTTGTCGGGTCTTTTGAATTCGGGTCGCCGCCTTGAATCATAAACCCTTTCACGATTCTGTGGAAAATTGTCCCGTCGTAAAACCCCTGTCGCGCCAGTTTTGTGAAATTATCGACCGTGTTCGGCGCGGCATCAGTCCAAAACTGTACTACCATTTCACCTTCACTGGTCTTGATCACGGCAACTTCGTTCGATGAATTTATGGGAGACTTTTCCTCTTTCTTTTCGTCGGCACCGTAAACTGCGGAAGCCAATAATACGGCTAGAACAATCGACAATTTCATGCTGACAAATGACATCAACGCAGCGTGATGTCGAGCGACGCCGATGTACACCCAGCAAAACCGCGAAACGTTCCGCTTTTCCGTTTCAACTCTTCAACCTCAACGATTAATTCTGCGAAGCATGATATTCCTGCAAACTTCGCACCTGAACATTTCGCTTCTGGAGCGAGCGAATTCCATTAGCGCTGGCCAGCGCCGCGCGGACCGTGGTCATAATAGGAATTTTAGCCGCAAGCGCAGCATTTCGAATCACCACTTCGTGCTCACGCGGAATTTTCCCGCTGGGCGTATTGATAATGAAATTGATATCACCGTTCTTGATCCGATCGAGCACATTGGGACGTCCCTCGTGAATCTTGAATACCTTGGTGACTTTGATTTTCGCTCTGGTCAGCGCCTCGGCTGTTCCGCCGGTGGAAACAATTTCAAAACCGAGATTCAGAAATTCGCGGGCAACGGGAATGACCGCATCCTTATCGGCGTCTTTGACGCTGACGAACACTCTCCCGCCCTTCGGCAACGGAGGCGGCGCAGCCATTTGCGATTTGGCATATGCCAGGCCCAGATCGACATCGATGCCCATCACTTCGCCGGTAGATTTCATCTCTGGTCCCAGTGAAATGTCGAGGCCCTCATATCGCAAAAATGGAAACACGGCTTCCTTCACCGAAAAGTGTTTGGGCAAGATTTGCTTTGTGAATTCTAAATCGCGCAACGATTTTCCGGTCATAACTTTGGCGGCAAGTTTTGCCAGCGGAACGCCAATCGCCTTGCTGACGAAAGGCACAGTGCGCGAAGCGCGAGGATTCACTTCCAGTACGTAAACGTCATCTCCTTTGACAGCGAATTGTACATTCATCAGCCCGCGCACCCCTAGTTCGTGTGCCATTGCTTTGGTCGCGGAGGAAATCTCATCAAGAACTTTTTGTGACAGCGAGAATGTCGGGATTACGCAAGCACTGTCACCGCTATGAATCCCCGCTTCCTCGATATGCTCCATGATTGCGCCGATCACGGTGGTTTCGCCGTCCGAGATGCAATCGACATCGACCTCAATCGCGTCTTCAAGAAAGCGATCGATGAGTACCGGACGATCGGGTGTAACTTCAATTGCGCTCGCCATATAGCGCTTGAGGTCCGCCTCTGCATAGACAAGCTCCATCGCGCGGCCACCAAGCACGAAACTTGGCCTAACGAGAACCGGGTATCCGATCTTCGTCGCAATTGCCACAGCCCCTTCCGTGCTCGTCGCGGATCCGTTCGGCGTTTGTCGGAGCTGAAGCTTGTCCAGCATCGCCGCGAATAATCTGCGGTCCTCGGCAATCTCGATGCTTTCGGGCTGCGTCCCCAGAATCGGAACGCCTGCCGCTCTCAAGCCGCCGGCCAGATTGAGCGGCGTTTGTCCCCCGAACTGGACGAAAACGCCTTCGGGCTTTTCCTGGTCGCAAATGTTGAGCACGTCCTCCAGCGTAAGCGGCTCAAAATAAAGTTTGTCGCTGGTGTCGTAATCAGTAGAAACCGTTTCCGGATTCGAATTGACCATGACCGTTTCGAATCCGAGTTCACGCAGCGCGAACGCGGCATGCACGCAGCAATAATCGAATTCGATGCCCTGGCCGATCCGGTTCGGGCCGCCGCCCAGAATCATGATTTTTCGTTTGCCGCTCTCACGCCGCTCATTCTCGTCGCCATAGGTCGAGTAATAATAAGGTGTATAGGCTTCAAACTCCGCCGCGCAGGTGTCCACGAGGCGGTACGTCGGTGCGACTCCTTCACCTTTTCGCTTAGATCGAATTACGCTTTCAGAAGCATTTCGCGCGACTGCCAATTGCCGGTCGGAGAAGCCGAATTTCTTTGCACGCGAGAATGTCCTCGTCTTCAAGCATTGCGCTTCGGCCACGATCTCAGCCATGTTTCTCAAAAACCAGCAGTCGATGCTCGTCAGCTCGTGAAGATCATCAATCGTAACGCCTTTTTGAAGTGCCTGCGCGATGTAGAAAACTCGTCCAGCATCCGGCGTTGCAAGTTTCAGTCGGAGAGTTTCGATACTAATATCCTTGTCTGCGCCGTCACCTAACAAGCCGAAACGTTTGATCTCGAGGCTGCGGAGCGCCTTTTGCAAAGCTTCCTTGAATGTGCGACCAATCGCCATCGCTTCGCCGACACTTTTCATTCGCGTGGTCAGTGTTGCGTCAGCCTGCGGGAATTTTTCGAACGTGAAACGGGGCACTTTGACGACGCAATAATCAATCGTTGGTTCAAAGCAGGCGGGAGTTTCGCGCGTAATATCGTTTTTGATTTCATCCAGCGTGTAGCCGACCGCGAGTTTGGCCGCGATCTTTGCAATTGGAAAACCAGTCGCCTTCGACGCGAGCGCGCTCGAACGGGAAACGCGCGGGTTCATTTCGATCACAACCATGCGGCCCGTTTCAGGATGCACGGCAAACTGAATGTTCGAGCCGCCCGTCTCGACGCCGATCTCACGAATGACCGCGAAAGCAGCGTCGCGCATCATCTGGTATTCCTTGTCGGTCAGCGTTTGTACGGGCGCGACCGTAATGGAATCCCCAGTGTGCACGCCCATCGGATCGAAATTCTCGATGGAACAGACAACCACGCAGTTGTCCATCCGATCCCGCATCACTTCCATTTCAAATTCCTTCCAGCCGACCAGCGACTCTTCGATCAAGGCTTCGTGGACGGGGGAGAGATCCAGGCCGCGCGCGGCAATGACGTCGAGTTCTTCCCGATTGTAGGCTATCCCACCGCCGGTGCCGCCCAACGTGAATGCTGGCCGAATAATCAACGGAAATGTTCCAATCTCAGCGACGATGCGATCGAGGTCCCCAAGCGAACGCGCGACGCCAGAACGCGGCAGGTCCAACCCGATGCGCAACATCGCTTCCTTGAACAGTTGGCGGTCTTCGCCTTTTGCAATCGCCTGTGCATTTGCGCCGATCAATTTTACCCCGTGGCGTGCGAGCGCGCCGTTGCGATTTAGCTCCATCGCAGCATTGAGCGCGGTTTGCCCGCCAAGAGTCGGCAAAACCGCGTCGGGTTTTTCTCGCTCCATAATTGCCTCAATGACCTCCGGCGTGATCGGCTCGACATAGGTGCGATCGGCAAATTCCGGATCTGTCATGATTGTGGCTGGATTGGAGTTCACCAGCACCACTTCGTAGCCTTCTTCGCGCAGGGCTTTGCAGGCTTGAACGCCAGAATAATCAAATTCGCAGCCCTGGCCGATCACGATTGGACCGGAACCGATCAACAGGATTTTCTTTAATTCGTTATTTCGCGGCATCTGCGCCAGCGCGGACAGTAAACGAAATCACGCGAACGTCACGCGCGAAACGTAGCACAGGCATCCCCCGCTGGCTTGGTCGTGATACCGTGTTTGTATTCAGCAAGCAAGACACCTTGCCGCCCCCACAGCCGAGATGGCTGTGCTACGCCACTTGAGGCACGCGCTGGCGATTCACCCAGACTCTGCAAATGCTTTTAATCCGGGTCAGCACGTAGTAAACAGTCTGGCTGCGAAGGCGCACCAGTTCCGTGCCGACGATACGCCTCACGAAATCGCTGGGCAGATCGAGAATCTCCTGAGGTGTTGACCCATCCACGCCCTTGCAAAGAATGGCCGTCATCGAACGGGTAAGCGTTTGTACTTCAGGACCAAGCGTCATGCGGATGTGCGCTCTGCCGTTTTCGTCCACGTGCAAATAGACACCGACTGTATCGGTGCATTCCTCGTCCTTGCGCACGTCGACAAGATCGAACTTCTCGCCTTGACGCGGTTCCTGGCTCCTGGCGTTGTCTGCATATGACACAAGAGTTTCGCGTCGTTCATCTTCAGGCAACGACTCAAAAAGATGGATGATCTTGTCCAATCTGTTCGGATACGCCACGGTCAGAATTTATCGTTGATTTGAGTTCCTGTCATGGAGCGAACTCGAGGCTTCGGCTTTGCTCCGCGAAGTCTTTGTGCCTAATTGCCACATGAAAACTCCGATTAAAGTCGCTGTGACCGGCGCGGCCGGGCACATCGGTTACGCTCTCCTGTTTCGCATTGCCTCTGGACAGATGTTTGGCTCCGATCAGCCGGTCAGACTTCATTTGATCGAAATTCCTGCCGTGCTTAGCGCGCTGGAGGGTGTGGTGATGGAATTGAATGATTGCGCGTTCCCACTACTTGAATCCATAACAGCGACGGCCGATCTCGCTGAAGGTTTTCGTGACGTTAATTGGGCATTGTTGGTTGGAAGTATTCCGCGCAAAGCAGGCATGGAACGGAAGGAATTACTCGGCGTTAACGGAAAGATTTTCGTCGGACAAGGAAATGCTATTGAAAAAAATGCGGCGCCCAACGTCTGCGTGCTCGTGGTTGGAAATCCTTGCAACACCAATTGCTTGATCGCGATGAACAATGCCAAAGATGTTCCGCGTGATCGCTGGTTCGCCATGACGCGACTGGACGAGCATCGCGCCCGCGCCCAGCTGGCGCACAAGGCCGGTGTAAGCATTCGCTCTGTCACCAACATGACGATCTGGGGAAATCACTCTTCGACGCAGTACCCCGATTTCTACAATGCCCGGATCGACGGCCGCCCTGCTAACAAAGTGATCGGAGACGAAAAATGGCTGAAGGAAGATTTCATTGCCGCCGTGCAACAGCGTGGTGCGGCAATCATTAAAGCGCGGGGACTTTCGTCGGCCGGATCTGCCGCCCACGCCATCGTCGATACTGTCCGTTCGCTCACAAACGATACGCCCGATGATAACTGGCACAGTGTCGCCATTTGTTCCGACGGAAGTTACTCGGTCGAGAAAGGGTTGATCTCATCGTTCCCGGTTCGTGTGCGCAGCGGAAAATGGGAAGTCGTGCAAGGACTTCCGATCAATGATTTCAGTCGCGCAAAAATTGACGCTTCAGTTGCAGAACTCAAAGAGGAGAAGTCCTTGGTTAACGAGTTGTTGTGAGGGCCTGTGAAACGCCGGTGTCTCAACACGCGGGGCCTTATAATTCCAATTCAGAGGAGTGCAACCGCGTTATTCCCGCCTCCCGACAATAGTGAACAGCGTGTGCGCTCGTTGACGATGCAACTGTCGGTGCCTCGACGCCTCCAAGGTATCAAAACCCATTACCGCCAAAAATTGTGTGAAGAATTGCGTGCTGAAATGCCACCATGTGTGCCAAAGGAAATTCTCCGGTGTTGGCGCGAAGCGACATACCGGTGCGCCTTCCAATTCCGGATAGAACATGTCCACGATAATGAGCGTCGTTGCCCTCTTTCCGCATTGCTCGATGATGCAAAGCGGATCGCGGCAATGCAGCAGCACGGCTGCCATCACCGCAATATCGAACTCCCCGAGCGCACCAGGCAAATTGTAAGCATCACCGTAGTGCACCTTCGCTTTCGATTGCAGCGCGGCGTGACAAAACCAATAAGAATTTTTCAGCTGTTGCATCACGACCCGACGTGGCCCGAATACTTCTTCTAATCGCGCAGCAGGATACGGAACAAAGTCCCAGCCGTGTTCGTCTGTCACTTCGACGGATACAACGTCAGCACCGCGCTTTTCCATTTCGAAGGCAAGAAAACCGCTGGCAGGACCAATTTCCAAGACGCGCTGACCCGAAAAATCGACCTCGCCGAGGTATTCATCCACTCGGCTGCGCAAATCCCAGTCGCGGCCTTCTATGACTCCCTGATTGGGCAATTCCATCGTGTGGTAAAAATAACAATCAGCGACATCATTCACCTTGAGCGGGTCAGCGAAAATCTTCTCGTCGCTCATAAACTTCGAACACCATTATCCCAGAGCTGTGTCTTAATGGCATGGATTGCCACAGACGCGGGGAAAACCAGACTCGTTAGGCTCACTTCGTGGAACCCGGCTTCGAAAATTTCGCACCAAAAATTTGCGCCATATTCCGTTTGCACGATGCAATCATCGCGGTGTACTCCCGGCTTTCCGTGGTAACTGCGAGGCAGATCACGACGCGTGCGGGTGAGTCGGTCGATCACAATCGGCACGGTGTAAAACAAGTGGCCACCCGGTTTCAGAACGCGCCGTGATTCTCGCAAAGCTGCCTTTGAATCAGGCACGTGCTCCAGTGTGTCGGAATGAATAATGACGTCGATGGATGAATCCGGAAAGGTCAACCGCTGCAAATCGATTTGAGGAAACGAATGAAGCTCGTGTTTCGGCAGCGCCTCAAGAAAACGCGACAGATTCTTGGCTGGATTGATTTCAACGACAGTCAGCCCCCGAATATCCGAATGGGTTCGACAGAGGTCCTCGAATGTACCTGAGAAGTCGAAAGCGCGCGTAATCGCCGCGGCCAGCGTTATCGTTCTGAGATTGTTTTTGCAATTCGCGCAAAAAAATCCCTGCTGCAAGTCGATATAATCGACTTCGTCGGGCGACAGTTCCCACTGCTGGATCAGCTCCGGCCACAGGATCCGCTCGCGTATGAACCGATTACCGCCACACACGGGGCAGATCTCCAGGTTAGGCGACGGCTCATCCATTCTGTTTTCTCTGACTGAGCGTCCTTTCCAGTCGCGTGTTCCAAGTGAGGGGCCTGGACTTGAACCAGCTTGAATCAAAATGCGATGCGGCGAAAAGCGCCCACGTTTGCCGTGGATGTTTCCAATCAAGGATTTCAAATCGCAACCCCGCGTCCGCCGCGGCGCGCTCCAGCGTCCCCGGACAATAATTCACACATTCCGGATAGATCCAGCCGGTACGCGCCGAGTCTTTCTCCCCGATCAAGAACGTGGCAACCAACGCTCCATCCCGAGCCAGTGAACGCGAGATTGCGGATAACCAACCTGTAATCCGGTCAAGGCCGCAATGACTGAAGACCGATTGAGCTACGGCGAAATTGAAAGTGATTTCCGCCTTCACAACATTCTCCGGTGAACCGGTGAAGAAAAACGTCGGGCGCTTAATTTCCACGAGCGATTGTCCCAGTTCGCGCCTGATTCCCTCCTCAACCAGCCACTTGTTAGGCTCCACGCCGAAGTATTTCCCGCGGTTTAAATACGGAATTAGGAGACGCCCAATCCGCAACGAACCGCAGCCAATGTCGAGCAACGAGTGATGCTGACGCAAGCCCAGCGTAGTCAGCAGGTTGAAGGTCATCGCCGCGATTAGATCGTAATCTTCAGGTGGACCGACATAGGCCCGATAATGCGGATCGCCCGGCTTCAGGCCAAGGCCGAGATCTTCACTATCGTCCGCAGAGATTTCCATAACGAATCGGCCTCTCTCAATGCGGCGAATTGAAATTTTTCAGCGTGTCCTCCGGTTTATCGGGAAATCCAGACACACCGCGCGACCGATCAAACTGATAGATGCGCATCGGTTTTCGCTGCCGGAAAGGGAAGGAACGAAATTTGTCGCCGTCGAGAGCATCCACCGCACCGGGGACCCGGCACGCCTGCACAGCCAAAGCGTACAGATCATCTCTGATTTGGCAAAACGAGCTGACACAGTTCGATAGCTCGTTAGGATCATTTTTGCGGTTGAAGAGCTGTTCGCGTCCGCCATTGGCCATAAAGATGTATTTCCACTGGTCGGTGACGACCATGACCTTGAAATCGTGCGAGCCGGGAATTTGCGCCAGTCCTACAAGATAATCGCGCGGGGCACATTCGCCTCGCAGCATCTTCAAAACATCGATGCCTTCCCGCGCCTGGCACTCGCCGGCAGCTCCGGTGGCGATTCCAAAGAGATCTGCAAGGCTGATCAATTCATTGCGAACCGTTTCTGAAGGTAACTTTTCCGGCCAGCTAAGCTGAAAAGGAACGCGGCAAGCCGCCTCGAAGAAATTCTGTTTCTGCCAGCCGTGATGGTCGCCTAACAAGTCACCATGATCTGAGAAGAAACATATAACAACGTTCTGGGGATTTGGGCCCGCTTCGATCGCATCCAGTATTCGACCGAGACAACAGTCAAGGTACGTGATCTCGCCATAGTAACGGGCCTTGACGATTTTCGTCAGCTCGGGATTGATCGCCTCCGCCCAAATGGCGTGACGCATGAACGGGATCTCTTCATCCAGGTGATCTTCCTCGATGTCGCCGAGGACAGGGCCGGGCATACGATCGGGATTGTACATGCGGTTGAAGGGCATCGGCGGAGCCAGCGGCGGGTGGGGTCCAACAAAGGATACAAACCCGAAGAACGGGCGTGAATCATTCGATCTCGCGATTTCCTCGATACTGCGATCAGCGGTCCACCATTCACCACCGAGTTGCGCTGGAAGCGGACTGCGCTGCGGAAGGTAAAACATCTCGGTGCGTTCGCCCATCGGTTGCTCTAAAAAATCGAATTGCGGGTGCTCCCGCGCCAGCCATGAACCGTAGTCATCCCCTTCCCTGTTTGGCGGATGATAGGTCTCTTCGCAACGCCACAACGTTTCGAAACCGAGATCTTCGTTCCATGGGTTCGTGTGGAACTTTCCCACTCCGAATGTCCGATATCCGAGACGTGACATCGTTCTACCCAGGTATGCTCCGCAACGCAGTTCCATCTCCACGGCCTGGCCGTGTACAGGATCTGCCCTGGTATTAGTAAACACGCGCGTGGTAGCCGGCTCGCAGCCGGTGCGGATTGTATAGCGCGCGGCCACGCAAACGGGACAGGTGGCGTAGGCATTCGAGAACGTGATTCCTCTTCGCACCAGTCGGTCCATGTTTGGGGTGTAGATATGCGAGTTCCCCAGTGCAGCAATGGTATCGAACCGCTGCTGGTCGGTCATAATGAACAAAATGTCAGGCCGGCTCATAATGTCATTTTGAGCGAAGCGTAGCGAAGTCGAGGAATCCCGTCGAAATACTTTTTAGTTTCGCAACGCGATGTCTCGACTTTGCTCGACACGACGAGCGGAAGCCAGAGGTGTTTCGCTCCGCTGAACATGACAGCGTTACGAACAAAATGACCCCTAGGCGGTCGTGATTTCGCTGCCGGTTAACCGGCGAAATGCTTCGAGATATTTCGCCGAACTCTTTTCGATGACCTCTTTCGGCAAACGCGGGGCGGGCGGAGTCTTGTCCCAGTCGAGGGTTTCCAGATAATCGCGCACAAACTGCTTGTCGAAACTGGGCGGACTCTGCCCAACCGAGTATTCGTCCTTCGGCCAGAAACGTGATGAATCCGGCGTGAGACATTCGTCGATCAAAAGCAAATCTCCATCGATGGTGCCGAACTCGAACTTGGTGTCTGCAACAATGATTCCGCACTCGTCTGCGTGTTCTCGGCCTCGGGAATAAATGTCAAGACTCAGCGTTTTTACACGCTGAGCTAGTTCCTCGCCGAGAATCTGAGCGCATCGTTTCATGTCAATGTTTTCGTCGTGTCCGGTTTCCGCTTTTGTCGCGGGAGTGAAAATTGGCTCAGGCAATTTCGACGCCAGTTTCAGTCCCTCAGGCAGATGAATCCCGCAAACGCTCCGGGATTCTTGATATTCCTTCCAACCCGAACCGGCCAGATAACCTCGTACCACGCATTCCACCGGCAACGGCTTGGTCTTTCTTACGATCATCGACCGCCCGGCAAGCTGCTTCCGAAACGACTGCAAATTTTTTGGGAACTCGTTGAAATCTGCCGTGACAAAGTGGTTGCGGATATCGTCGAAACGCTTGAACCAAAACGCCGAGATCTGATTAAGCACCGCGCCCTTGTATGGAATCGGATCAGGTAAAATGACGTCAAATGCGGATATACGATCCGTAACAACAAAGAGCAGTGTCTCTCCGAGGTCGAAGACTTCGCGCACTTTACCGCTGCGCAGCCTTGTGATTCCTGGTAGGTCGATAGAGGATTGAAGGTCGGTTTGCATAAATAGAGTGATTCGTGAGAAGTGAGGCGTAAAAGATTACGTTGAGGATTTAGCTCTCACAATTCGTATCTCACTTCAACTATGGCCGGAATCGTTGTCAAACCGCGGGCGCGAATTTTGCACGGACACGACTGGGTGTTCTCCAGCGAAGTACTGAAGATTTTCGGAAGTCCCGCCGATGGCGATGTGATTTCACTCAGGGATGGCAGGGACCGTTTGATTGGAAGCGCCATTTACAATTCCAAATCGCAAATCGTTGCGCGCCGTTTCTCACGGCGACGGCAAGATTTGGATTTGGATTTTTTTCGGCGCCGCATTGCTCAGGCCTCCGAATACCGCGACCGGCGGCATGTCGATCCACAGGTGCGCCGCGTCGTGTGGAGTGAAAGCGACGGTTTGCCTGGCGTGATAGTTGATCGCTACGGCGATCATTTTGTTTTGCAGACGCTCACGCTCGGCATGGACAGCCGAAAGGATTTTATCACTGCTGCTATGGTGGATTTGTTTGGCGATATCACCGTTATCGAACGAAACGATGCGCCAGTCCGCAAAGCAGAGGGATTGGAATTACGCAATGGCGCTTTGTGCGGAACGCCTTCGCCGGTCGTGATCGAAATCGACGGCGTGACATTTGAAGTCGATCTTTTACGCGGACAAAAGACCGGTTTCTACCTCGATCAAAAGCACAATTACAGAATTGTCGCCCAGTACGCTCAAAGCCGGCGCGTCCTGGACTGCTTCGCGAACCAGGGAGCATTTGGATTGGCATGCGCGCGCGCTGGTGCAGCCGAAGTGACCGGCGTTGAAGAAAATTCCGAGAACATTGTCGCTGCGAAACGGCATGCAGCACGGAACGCGTTGAGAATTGAGTGGATTCAGCAAGATGTGTTTCAATTCTTGCGCACAGCGGAAAGGGCAGGCGCGCAGTACGACCTGATCATTGTGGATCCGCCGTCGTTTACAAAAACGAAGAGCGCTCTCGGTGACGCTTTACGCGGGTATCGAGAATTGCACATGCGTGCGCTCAAGCTCTCATCGAAAAACGGTTTGCTGGCTACCTTCTCCTGCTCGCATCATGTTCATGACGCAGCATTTTCAGAGGTGATTGCCAGCGGTCTTGTTGATGCGCGGCGTTCCGCGCGGAGAATTTATCGATTCGAGCAGGCGCTGGATCACCCGGTTCTGCCTACAATTCCTGAAACCGAATACTTCAGGGGTTTCCTTTTGGAGATGATGCCGGGGCGGTAGAAGCGGTCGCCTCACCGCAACACGACGACTACGACGATGTTTTGACGATTTAACAATTTAACGGTTTGACGATTCAACACGACGAAGCCAATATCGCTACGACGAGCCTGGACGGCATCGCGATCATGGCAGAAAAAATCCGACCGATTGAACAAATGCTCGATCTGACAGAGGAAGTGCCGTCCATTGAGCATCTGGACTCCCAGGTGCACAAAGCGCAGGAGCAACTTCTTCACCTCAAGCGGGAGCAAGAGCAAATTGAGAAGCAAAAGCGAGAATTGGAAGAGCTGAGCCGGCGTCAGGAGGAATTGGAACATGGCCGGGGAGAAATGAGCGACAAACTCACGCGAGCTCTGGTGGTGTTGGAGCGCGAGGCGTACAGCGCGCAAAGCCGGTTGGAACAAATCCGGGCGGCTCGGGAAAGTTTCTCGCAACATTTGGAGTTGATTGAAGCGATCGACCCCCGCAATTGGAATCCGTCGGACTTGCACAAGGAACTAAGCCGCGCTTTGAGTACAGTGGACGACGCGCGCACTGAGTACAATGAGCACCGCAGCCGGTTGCAGGCAGCCGGCGGAAGCGATGGCCAGTCCTCACTACCTGACACCTCCGCGGGGGTTTACGAAAACAATGATCGGCGTTCGTTCTCCGAATGGTTGCAAATTGGTTTAGCGCTCAGTTTACCGCTGATCATTTTTGGCGCTGTTGCCGTCGCTCTTTTCTTTTGGCTGTCCAGCAAGTGATGGCGATGTTTCGGCGTTCGCGCAAACCGGCCCCGCCGCTTCATCACAGGCAACAGGAAATAGCACGAAGGGAAGCGGAACTCCGTGAGAAGCGGGAAAGTCTCGAACGCGTAGTCACCCAAAGCCGGTCGCCCGTGAAGAGCAAGTCAGCACGTGTTCCCGAACGCACTCCGGCAGAAGCTCCCATTCAAAAGCGCTTTCATGTGTCGATCGCGATGGACACTCCACAAGCGTTCGATACTGACGCAACCCGACGGCGACCTAAAGCGCTCCGCAAAGAGCGACGGCAGGGACAAATCGTGTTTCTGATTCTCCTGGTCGCGCTTGCCGTCGCAGTCGTATGGCTAATTAGCCATTTGAATACGTGAGCGTCGTCATAGCCGAAGGTCCAGTTCTTGATGTCGCGTATGTCGCGAAGCTGGCACGAATCAATCTAACAGACGAGGACGCAAAGACCTTCCAGCGACAACTCGACACCGTGCTGAAGTACGTCCAGAAACTCTGCCAAGCCGACGTCACTGAACTGGACGCGATAACAAATGCGCCAAAGTATTTTAACGTATTCCGTGAAGACGCCCCCTCCGACTGGTTTACCGCAAAACAGGCACTGAGCAACGCGCCTCGGCAGGTAAACGGTCTTTTTATAGTGCCGAAAGTTGTGGAATGACCGGGAAGGATTTGCCGGCGCTGAGCATCGCCGACCTGCAATCCCTATTGCGTCGCCGCGAAGTTTCGCCACCGGAAGTGATCCAGGCGCTACGAGAGCGCATTGACACGGTTGATCGAGATATCGGTGCATACCTTTCTCTCGACATCGAAGCTGCGATGAAAGAGGCGGAGCAGGCCAACGTCGATCTTCCTCTCGGCGGCATTCCAATCGCCATCAAGGATATTATCAACGTGCTGGACCAGCCGTGCACGTGCGGCTCGAAGATCTTGCATGGGTATCACGCTCCCTATGATGCGACGGTAATTGAAAAATTGCGCGCAGCTGGCGCGATTCCATTTGGCAAGACGAACCTCGACGAATTTGCAATGGGTTCCTCAACAGAAAACTCGGCAGTGAAACTGACGCGTAATCCCTGGGACTTGGCGCGGGTGCCGGGCGGATCCAGTGGCGGTTCGGCGGCTGGAGTCGCGGCAGACGAAGCATTCGGCGCGCTTGGCTCCGATACCGGGGGTTCAATCCGTCAACCCGCTGCGCTATGCGGCGTAGTGGGATTGAAACCAACCTATGGGCGGGTTTCGCGTTTCGGCCTCGTCGCGTTTGCCTCGTCGCTCGATCAAGTTGGGCCGATAACAAAGAGTGTGCGCGACGCTGCGCTGATCCTAAATGCTATCGCAGGGCATGATCCGCAAGATTCCACCTCACTAAAGCGACCGGTTCCGGACTATGCTGCGAGCCTTGGAAGAGATCTGCGCGGCACCCGATTGGGCGTGCCGAAAGAGTACATGATCGACGGGATCGATCCACAAGTGAGGACCGCAATCGACGCCGCGGTGAAACAGCTCGGTTCGTTAGGCGCTGAAATTGTTGAAGTCTCGTTGCCGACAACTGAATACGCTGTGGCGGTTTATTACGTCGTGGCGACAGCCGAGGCATCGGCGAACCTCGCTCGCTTTGATGGTGTGCGTTACGGGTTTCGCGCGGAAAATCCCAAAGACGTACTGGATCTTTATGGCCGCACGCGTGAGGAAGGTTTCGGGTCAGAAGTGAAACGCCGGATCATCCTTGGAACCTACGTGCTGAGTTCCGGGTACTATGATGCCTATTATTTGCGCGCACAAAAGGTGCGGGAGCTGATTCGCCGTGATTTTGCAAAGGCTTTTGAAAAAGTCGATGCACTCGTTTCACCCACCTCGCCCGTAGTCGCCTTCAGGTTAGGCGACCGCGTTGCGGATCCGCTGCAAATGTATCTGGCCGATATCTTCACCATTGCTGCTAATCTGGCCGGCATTTGTGGAATCAGCATTCCCTGCGGTCTCGCCGAGATGGATGGACA
>DASTMV010000025.1:0-10461 GCA_035713885.1 Candidatus Udaeobacter sp.
GTGAACGGTCGTGCAACAACGGTGCGACAGGAAATGAAAGAAGCCGGCAGCGCATTGGAAGAAGCAAAAGCAGACATCTCCTCGCTCTTTGCCATTCAACACATGATCGACAAGGGTGTGATGCCGAAGTCGCTCGAGCGCACGCTTTACACCACCTATCTGACGTCCGCATTTCGTTCCGTCCGCTTCGGTATTACCGAGGCTCACGGCAAAGGGCAGGCGATGCAGTTAAATTATCTGCTCGATGCCGGCGCATTTCTCGTTAGGCCAGATGGAACGTTTGGTGTGAATGCAGCGAAGATTAAGGATGGCGTGAACGCGCTAACGCGCGAGTTCATGACGATCCAGGCTGAAGGCAATTATGAAAAAGCAAAGGAGATGCAGACCCGGCTCGGAGTTATTCGTCCGGAGGTGCAGCGTGTTCTCGATAGACTGAAAAACGTTCCAGTCGATATCGAGCCGCACTTCGTCAGCGCCGATCGTTTGTTGAAAGAGACTCAGTAACCGCGCCTAACCGGGAGCGACTGCGCCGAGCGGAATTTCCTCGAAGACCAATTTTTTTCGCAGCTCGCGCTGCAACAAAAGGAGATTGATCGCGGCCTGCAAGACCTGCGAAGCGACCGATAGATACCACACGTATTTGATTTGAAATCCCGGCTTCTGCGCCAGCAACGCCGCCGGCAAGGCAAACACTATGAGTCGCGTCATGGAACTTAAAAGCGGAGGCAGCGTGTTCCCGATTCCCTGGAATACACTCGAGGCGGTAAAGACAATGCCTGCCGCAACGAAGTTGAAGGCAACGATGCGCATGTACTCGCCGCCGAATGCAATCACGTTTGCGTCTTTGGAGAATCCACGAATGAAAAACGTTGGCGCAAGGTACGTCAGTGCAGCCAGTGCTATCATCATCGCCGTCGCGAGGCCGAGCGCAGCGTAGACCGTGTGTCGGACGCGTTCGGCACGGCGTCCGCCAAAGTTCTGTCCCACCACCGGCGAGACAGCGAAACTCAACGCCACCACCGGCAGAAACAGCGCCTGCATCACGCGCGCACCGACGCCGAATCCCGCCTGCGCCGCCGGCCCGAAGCCCCGAATGATTCCGTAGACGATCATTATATAGAGAAAGGCGAGCGCGAATTCAGCCGCTGGCGGCAGGCCCACGCTCAACATTTTCCCCCATGTCCTGATTTGCGGCCGCAACAACGCCCCACGAAATCGCACGTAGTGATAATTCTTCTCGAAATAAATCAGCATCAGCACATCTGCGATCAGGATCGAGATGAACGTGGCGAGCGCGGCGCCGAGCACACCCATGCGCGGCCACGGCCCGATGCCGAAAATGAACAGTGGTGCGAGCACGATATTAAGCACCACGCTGAGCACCTGAAAACCGACCGCGGGTTTGATAATTCCGGTTGCACGCAAAGTCGCGCTTAAGCTCGTTAGGGGGAATTGCAGCAGCAGCGCTGGAATGAACCAGAGCAGATAACGTTTCGCCAGGGTTGCCGTTGCCGCATCCGCGCTCAAACCATCGCAGTAGATATCGCGCAGAAGAAATCCCACGATGCCGAGACCGAATGCCACCACGATCGACATCGTGAACGACTGATTGAACACGAGCTCCGCGCGGGGCTGATTTTTGCTACCGGCCGCGTGCGAGATCAATGTTGTCGTGCCGACACTGAGCATCTGTGTCATCGCCAGTACGATCATCGTAAGATTTCCCGCGACGCCCACCGCTGCGATCGCTTCCTTGCCGAGATGCCCTACCCAGTAAAGATCGGCCAGCAAATACAGCGTTTGCGCCAGCATGCTTACGGCCATGAACGCCGCCATGCCCAGCAAATGCCGTATGACTGAGCCTTGTGTCATGTCCTTCATCGCAGTTGACTAAAGTCCAGAACAAGAGCGCAGGAAAGCACCAAAGAAGAAGACGAATCGCGTTCGGAGGAACGCCAGGCTTTATCTCTCGTCGACGAGCTAGACCCTAACGAGCGCTTCGCGCGCGCGAAAGATTCGTTGTCCGACGAAGAGAGCGCCCGCACTGAAACCAAGCAAGAGCACAGTCGGGGCGTTATCGGGAACGGCGTTGCCGTTCGTCACGAGAATTGAGAACCCCTGACTCGCACTGGCCCCTTGCTCTAACAAATGGCTGCCGCCGCTGTAATGGGCGAACAGGCTGAATGAGGATTGATCCGCAGTAAATTGATCGAACCCGTAAAGATCCGCCGCCGTTCCAGCCGCAATATCAACGCTGAAGATCACGCCGGTAAATGTTCCCACTCCGCCACCGTCGACGAAATCGGTAAAGGCCTGGGAAAAATTTGCGGAGAGAAATCCGGTATAGGAGGCATTGAAAGCCAGGGCAAGACTGTCGCCAGCAATATAATATTTGGGAGCCACGGAAACCGAACCGGTAAAATCGAGCGTCGTTAGGCTGGAGGGCGAAGCGATAACCTGGTTTGGATTGTCCAGATCAATCGAGACAACGGGGACCGCCCTAACTAGGGCCGGCGCCAACAGAATGAGCGAAAGGAGAACACAACTCAGGGCACGTTTGTTCATTACGGCGTCCTTTTGATCAGAAAAGGGAGGAACTGGCAAGTAAAATTACCGGTTTCTATATTTTAATCTTCTCCACAGCATTCTCGGTAATCACCATAAATTTCGCCAATGGATTGGAAAGGCATTACCCATTTTCGGCGAAAGTGTCGGCGTGCCATCTCATTACCGGAAGCAAAACAACACCGCGGCTGGTTTATTCCTAGGCCGGCGTCATGCCAGCCAGCGCGTCCGCGAGGGTGGTATACGTCGTGATTCGAACTTTCGGGTCATAATGAAACTGCGACAGGATGTTGAGACCGATGTCTTTGTGCGGATCGGGTACGATCCTGATCACCTCCATCACCTGTTTTTCGGTCATCGCATCCATAATATCCGCAATATACTGCCCGCCCGCGGAGTCCATTGATTCCAGCCAGCGAAAGTCAGCGAGCAAACGGAAGCCAGGCCGGAAATCTTTGATCATTTCGCGCGCGCGTTTCGCAGCCCCTTGCATTTCCTCTTTTGTGACGCGGCCGACAGGGCTAATTACAACCAGCCGCTTTGCCTCGTCCGCTTCAATTGCGTACATGATTCAATTTCTTTGGCGTCCTTTTCAACCGTTCGCCGGTCATGGTCTAATCGACAATAACAAAACGCATTCAATTGCCTTTTCCGCAACCGATTCAACTTCCAGCATCGCAGCGCCAGAAAACGTGCGCCCAGCAGGATGCTCTAAGCCTAACGAATGGAGTTTACTTTTCCCTGCGTTGTCCGGTACCAATTGACTGCTTCCTCCCGGTTTTCTCTTTCGCTGGTCTGAACATCAGCAGATACGCCAATCCTCCAACCACGCCCCATGAGGCTTGAATCAAATAGCCCAGGGAAGCACTTAGTGCCGCGAGCGCGGGCGGCACATCGGCCAGTTTGCCGAACAACGTCTGGAACAGCGTTTCGCGCACGCCGACTCCGCCAAAGGATACCGGCACGCCCGTGATCGTGTTTACCAACGGCATGATCGAAACAACGTCGGTCACGCTCGCCATATGAACTCCGGGTGCGGCCAGCGACCGCATCGCGCAAAAGTAACTCAAGTAATACCCGACGTGCGAAAAGATCGTTAGCGCAAACGCGATTGCCACCGTTATCAGATGCGCGCGATACAAGTGCAGCGCGTTGCCCGTTTCCACGATCTGTTTTCGAAATGGCACGCGTCGGGACAGCTTTCGCCGCCGCCGAGATCCAATTACACCTAACAAGAGAAGCATGAAAAACGAAACACCCGCCAGCAGCGCAAGCGCGACATATGTCACCTTCGCGGTATCGGGAAATTGTCGCAGCCAATCTAGCCGCAGCGCCACCACAAGTGCGGCCAGGACTAAGAGCGAGAACAACCCAAGCAAACGATCCATCGCCACCGAAAGCGTCGCACGTGTCTTCTGTCGTGGTGCTGTCTTGAAGACGAGAAGCAATCGCGCCGCATCGCCGCCCACCAGTCCCGGCAGCACCATGTTGAAAAACAAGCCGATCACCACGATCACGCCCGCGCGTAGCCATCCAAGTTTGATTCCCTGCACGCGCAGCAAAAGTTGCCAGCGCATCGTCGCCAACAATTCTACCACGCCGTAAACGACCCAGCCGATCGCCAGCCAACGCCAGTCAGCTGTCTGCAAAGCGTGTCCGATTTGCGCTCGCTTCTGCGCATCATGAAAGACGTAGAAAATACCTGCGGCCGTTACGAACAGTTGCAGCAGGACAATTGCGATGCGCTTGATCACGCGGAAGACAGATGTAAAACGGGAAAGGAAAAATTAGGAAGGCCTGTTGATTCTCGTAATCGCTTTGCGGATTGTGATGAGGATGGAATGAAACTGACAAGCCCGAATTGTTGATTGCAGTTTAATCATCTTTCCTGTTTCTCTTATGCCGAATCGAATCTTGCCGTCACTCATTTTCATCGTCTTTTGACGCGGTCTTCTCGAAACGTCGCTCCTCGCAAGCAGCTACATTGATCTCCAAATCCGAATATTCAGTCGTGAGATCCAGAAACGGCTCCTCAAATTCCGCGGTTGCGCGCGCGACCGTTCGCCGAGCATCCAGGTCGCAGCGTCCAGCAATGTTGGAAGTGCGCGACTCCGGTGTCCACGGTCATGGCGTCTATGCCTCGCGGTCCATTCGCAAAGGCACTCGCATTATCGAGTACACTGGCAAACGCATGCCCTGGTCCGATGTGCCTGAGGATGACGACCCGCACACATTCCTTTTCAGCATCGACAATGGCGAAGTCATTAACGCCGCCATCGGCGGAAACGAAGCGCGCTGGATCAATCATTCCTGCGAACCGAATTGCGAAGCTGTCGGGGAAGGGGATCGCATCTTCATTTATGCGCTGCGTGACATCGGCATCGGCGAAGAACTCTTTTACGATTATTCCCTTGAGCTCGACGAACCGCTCACGAGAAAAGTTCTTCGCGATTACAAATGCTGCTGCCGCACCGCTCGCTGTCGCGGCACGTTGCTCGACGTTTGACGAGTAAAGGGAGCCTAACGAGCGACCGTCTTTATCGGAGTCCACACCGCCGCGTGTCTCACGCCGTTCGCTGTGAAAATCGTCCCCGCAATCGTGCCTTCCGCATCAATCGAGTCAGCCTTCGCTCCCGTAAATCCATGGGGAAGAAATGCGTTCAAGTCGATCGGTTGCAAACTCGAGTTCCATAGAATCGCGTGATAATTCGCGACCGTTCCCAGATCGTAACCATCGTAAGCGTAACCGACGATGGAAGAAGCATTCATACCCGTCGCGTAACTTTGTCGGAAGCCGGCCGGATGAATCGAGCGCGCGCTTGCCGCGGTCGCGTCCCAGACAAAAGCTTTGTTGATTCGCTTTGTTGTTCGTCCGTAAGTCGCTTCGTTCACGACTTCCATATCGAATCCACAGAATCCAGCTTGTCGCAATCCGTTCGTCGCGAAAAGCTGCGACGTCACCGCGCCATTATCCGGATGCAGCACAATCTGCGATGCCGCCGTGCCGGCCCAGATCGTCGCCACCGGCCCACTGAAGCGCGTGGTAAACCCGGCCTGCTGACCGCGCGCAACGCTTAACGCTTCCGCGCCATTCCCACCGGCGCCGAGATCAATCACCGTACTAGTCTTCACGTTCCAAACCAGCGCGTGATATGGACCGCCATTATGACCGTTGAAGGCAGCGGCGGATCCCACGATCTGCATACCATCCGTTCCCAGCGCCTGGGCGCCGTAAGTCGTGAACGGTACCGCAAGAAACGCCGCGCTCCCCGCCGCGCCGTGCCACACAATCGGTGCCGATCGCATCCCCGTGTTCAAGCCCATGCCCCAGCCCACTCGCAGATTTCCTGCGTGACCTTGTATCGTCGCCGTCGCGTCCGGTCCATTGCCGAGGAGTGCTGCCGGATGCAAATCTACACAATTATTCCCCGTCCAGAGCACCGGGTGTGTCGGATCACGGTAGTTCGCCCAGTTCGAGGTGGTGCCCATCGTCTCGCTACACTTCGCCGTGAGATCGACAACGAGATAATCGGGTTGCCCCGCGAAAGCTGCCGTAGCGCAAAGTACCACACATCCGCCGGAGAAAAAAGCCCTAACGAACGATGCGACGCGCGGTTTTCCCGAGAAAGTCACGAGTGTCATGCAGATGGGTGTTCGTTTCGCAGAGTCTTATCGCTTTTCCTTTCCCGACGCAAACCTTTCGAGGGCTTTGCCGGTACACTTATCCTTGCGGCCGAAACGAAAAAGCCGCCGCGGGCTTCAGCTCGCGGCGGCTTTTGTAAGAATTTGCGTTTCCGGATCCAGTCCGGTATGTGCAATCTTTAGCTCATGCCTAACGAATCCAATGTCGGTTCATCGATCATTGCTGTCGCTGTCAGGCCATTATCGGCTTGATAAGAAGCCAGCGCCTCGCGCGTCAACGGCCCGAGCAAGCCATCCACCTCACCCTTGTAGTAACCCATGTCTTGCAATGTGGCCTGCACATCCGCGATTACACGGTCCGGCGGCTCCGCTGCCTGACCTACATAGATCGGGGCATCGTAGGCATAATACGCGGCGCCCGGATCATAACCCCATGCCGGAAACCAATAGCCGTTGTTCCAATAATAGTAACCGCCACCGATTAACAGAACGTGATTAAAATGCGAGTGATACCAACCGCGGTCATGCCATTCCGGATGATATGAGCGGAAGACTTCATACTGCCGGCCCTGCCAGTGGTCAGCTCCGTGAATGCGATAGTTTTGTTGAAACGTCACCGCCGGCACCTTTTCCGGTCTTGGTTGCGCGCGAAAGTTTGCGTGCTGTTGCTTGATCTGTTGCACCCTCTGCGAATCCAGCTTCTTCTTTCCGCCTGCGTTCGCTTGCACATTTTGCTGGTTCACTGTCGCAGCTGTCTGCGTCGCGTGTGTATTCGCGTTCGCGTCCGTAGCCTTTATTTCTTTCTTATGCTGCTCGCTGCGATGCATCGCATTAACTTTTTCCTGACCGGAAACATTCGTATCCGTCTCGGCATTGTGTGCACGGTGCACGTTCGCATGCTCCACATTTGAAGCTGGATGCTCACTCACCGCCGCGGCGTGCTGGTGCTGGACGGCGTGCATTTGCGGCTTCGCCACGTGCGCGTTCGGATTCGCCGCCCGCTGTGCGTGAGCGGCGTGCGCTTTTTCCTGGTGCTGTTGCTTGTGTTTCTGCGACTGCTCGTCCGGCTGCTCCGCCATCGCGGAGGCCGCCAGCATAAGCGAAACGCCTATGAGTAAACTCGTAATCTTTTTCATATGTATCGTAATGTTTGGTCGTTGGACATGGGCGATCTATTCAGTCCCATTTCGTGATTCCCTCTGAGCCCGTGCGGCACCCACCTGTCACGCAGCATCGATCGCTCGATGACAATTCGCGCCACGAGCGTTGTTCGGTTGCCTCCGATAACTCTGGGGAGAGCAAACGACGCACGTGCTGGCAACGGCGACCCGCCGTTGCGAACTCATGATGTAGGGCGTGACCGATACTTATTGGTGTCGGGGAAAAGGCAGAGCTTTATGCCCATTGTTAGGCACTCCAGGGACGGTCTTTTAGCGCTTCGATTGTTTGTAGACAACTCCATCTTTCATCACGAAGACCACGCGCCGTACCGCGGTAATATCTTTAGTCGGATCGCCATCCAGCGCGATAATGTCGGCTTCATAGCCAGGTGCGATCGAACCTATGCGATCGCTCATGCGCATGGCTTCGGCGGCGAGGGAGTTTGCCGAGACCATCGCGCTCATAGGATCAACTCCTGAATCGCGCACGCGATCGATGAACTCTTCCGCGTTGCGACCGTGCGAACCGGCAAGGGCGTCGGTGCCGAAGACAATTTTGAGTCCGGGAATTTTGGCCGCGCGCCTAACGATGTCATGGTCGAGCTCGACTGCCTTCGCCATCGCCGCGAAACCTTCTTCGGTGTAACCCTCAGTTCCAATGAAGCGCTCTTTGTTAGCCATGTAATTCTCAATCACAAGTCCAGCTTGCGGATCGAAGTAGGTGCCGTGCTCGGCGACAAGTTTCAGATCGTCGTCGGTCGCCATGGTGCCGTGCTCGATCTCCGTGCAACCGGCGAGCGTTGCTGCGCGAACGGCATTCTTATAAGCATGAACGAGGGTGCGCAGGCCTTGTTTGTTCGCTTCGTCGCAAGCGGCGTTGAGCTGCTCTTGTGAAAGCGTCATTCCGCCACCCTTGCGGATCGATTCCGAGGCAAATATTTTGATGAGGTCCGCGCCCGCCGCTTTTTGTTTGCGCACGAACTCGCGAATCTGATCGGGAGTGCCGGTCTTCTCGCCTTGTCCTTCAAGTGGTTGAACCGCCGTCAGGATGCGCGGACCCGGCAAAGCGCCTTTCGCGATTGCATCACGCAATGGAACGTCCATGGGAGAACCGACACTTTGAACGGTAGTAAACCCAGCCATGAGCGTGGCCCAAGCATTTGCAGCCGACTGATACGCGGCGAACTGAGTCGTTGCATCGGCTCCCTCATTCCTGCCATCAGGCCCGAAACTCCAGGTGATGTGGACGTGCGCGTCGATCCAACCAGGCATGACGGTCAAGCCTCGGAGATCGTAATCAATCGGCGTAGCCTTCGCGTCGAGTGCCACAATTTTTAATCCTTCGACAACGATGCGCGTCTCAGGAGAAATGTGGCCGCGTCCATCAAGAAGCTTGTCTGTGGCAATGACGAAGCGTCGCTTTTGTTGCGGTGCGGCGTTGGAGTCATTTTGCGCGGCAGCGCAAAACATGATGACCCCTAACGAACAGAGAATGATCGCGAATCCTCGATGCATGATCGGATTCTCGAGTCTGGATTCTAAATACTCAATGCTGAATCTGAGATTTAACTATCAGGCCCAAACGTCCTCGCTTCTGCCTTTCATTTGCCAGGACTCGACGGCCCATCACGCCAAAGAAGGGGACGTCTTGGAGAGACATCCGTACCTGGATTGGAAGGGTGCGCGCCGTTGTGTCCGGGAAAAGAGGCGACAGTGGTGCGTTATGCGTCTTTTATTTGTTAGGTAGCGAAAGACTTTCCGGCTATCGCATTCCTACTGGCGATCGTAAACGTCAACCTCGGGTTTGGTCACGCCCGCGTAGGTTACGGTTGAAGTCAGCGTTTTACCGTCCGCCGAAAGTTCCCAGCGATCGGTCTCAATCGTCTTACCTTTCAGCTTGAAGGTCAGCTCGATATGATCGTCGGTTTTATTGGCACTGACGGTGGTGCCTTTGGCTACGCGTGGCCCCGTAGGTGTATTGTCTTTGCCGTCGAGCTTGAAGTGGAGATGGTACTTGTAGGCCGGGTTATTGAGTGAATAGCCGTCTCCCTCCCATTTCGCGATCTCAACAGTGAGCGGCGACATGATCTTGACCGACTTGCTTTCCCACATTCCGACCAGCCCGGTGGTACCGTCAGTCCGCTCAAACGTGCTTTCGACCTGGCCGGTAGATCCATCCGGACGCATGTTCTCATCCATAGTGGTGAAGGTTTTTCCGTCCTCCGAGACAGTCCACTTTGACTTGGCCGTTACTTTGCCGTCTCGCTTATTGGTTGATTCCCAGCTATTCGGTCCGGTCGCTTTGATGGACCAGGTGTCGCCGTACTTAGTAACGTGACCTTTCCCATCGAGGGTGAGCGTCTCGACATCGTCACCAAAACTGAAGCGGTATTGGCCGTTGCCGGCGTCTTCGATTTTGTAGGGTAAGCCGTTGAACTGGCTCTTGTCGGGATTCAATTTCCACTTGCCGACGAAGGAAGCGTCGTCCCCGAGTGCGAGAGGCACAGCACCGAGGCTGAACCCAATGATGGCGATAAGTGTGGCGGTGAATGATTTCATTGTTGCTTTCTCTTTCTTCGTTTGAGTTATGGGAAGCCTCTCCAAAACCTTTGCACCTTTTCAGAGCGGGCTACATCGAAGATTGCGCGCTTCGACACGCCGAATAAATCCGAGACTCAGGCCGCCGGAGATCTGAGTCAATGTAAAATGCAATGAGACTACGGCGGTCGAGCGATGTGCATTGTCAGCGATTACCGTGAGAAATCGGGGACGAATTGGCCGCGTCCTTCTAGTCTTAAAACGAAACGTAGCCGATTCATAAGGATTGAGTCATTTGTTTCATGGCAAGGCGTCCGGCTTTTGCATTTAGAAGCGCGAAATTGCGAGGTGATTTCAGATCTGCTGCAGCCCGCTCATTGCATTTTTGTGGGAATTTGTGCTTCCGGCAAAACGAGAAGGGTGTTAAACGACGAACGGAGGAAGAGGATTATATGATGGATCGACGGGAGTTTATTCGCGGTGGTTTAAGTGCTGTTGCTCTCGGAGCGCTCGGCCGCAAAGGTCTGCTGGCAAATCAGCGACCTCCACGATCGTG
>DASTMV010000026.1:0-6414 GCA_035713885.1 Candidatus Udaeobacter sp.
CTGACAGCAGCGGCAACAAGACAGCCAGCATTGTTGGCGCGGTGGCGGGCAACAGCTACGCGCTGGAGACGAGCGAGCCCGTCTTCAACCAGGATCTCAATGGAGATGGGGTAATCGGCTTGTTCGCTGCGCCGGGCACAATGATGCAGATCAGCACACCTCTTTCGGGCGCCAGTGGCCAAGCCAGGATCGGAGCTGGCGGAACGCTCGCACTCGGTACTGCAGATGCCTCATCGGTCACCTTTGCGGCGTCGACTGGCAAGTTGACGCTTTCCAATCCTTCGACGTTCAGCGGCGAGATCTTCGGCTTTACCGGGAACGGCACTTTAGCTGGATCAGACCAAATCGATCTGGCAGGCATGAACTACAATACGGTTCAGGACAGCTATGCCAACGGGGTGTTGACCGTCACCGATGGCACGCACACCGACACCTTGAACTTCAGCGGCTCCTACAGTCTGGCGAACTTCAAGTTTGCCAGTGACGGCAGCGGCGGCACCATCGTGTTCGATCCCCCGGTGCCGAGCGGCGACTCGCAAGGGATGACGAGCTTGGGTGCCGTCGCCCAAGCGCACACTCAACAGGACATGTCGGCGCAAGACCCTCTGGGGATTGCGGCCGACGCCAGGCTGACCGGTGTTGGGGTGCTCGACGACGCCCTCCAGGTGAGTGCTCAACAGGACGTAGCCCCCCAAAATTCGTTCAGGGATGCCGCCAATACTGTCCAGGCCGGCGCTGCGCTGCTGGGTGGCTCTGTCAGCGGACCCAATGTGGCTCTCCTGAGTAGCTATATTGCCGGCAGCTTCCCCGATGTAGGCAGCGAGGCAAGTGCTATGCCGATGATCGCCAATACGTTCCAGAGTGCTAGTCAGAGCCTCCTCGCAAATCCCCGTGTGGCATAAGATTCTAACAACTTCAGGTTATGGGAATCGTCGAATCGGCGAAAATACAACGACTTAAGTACAGAGTCGGTGCGTCCGGCGCCCAAAAAAAGTCTAACGTTAACCATATTAGTATAGCATGAAATCATGGCACCAGCGGCTTAGGGGTTGGATCTTTGGGGTCGCGCCTAAGAGGCACGAGGGGGAAATTCCGTGAAAATTGCTACATAAGCTGCGTTGGCAGTTCACCCGTCGCGGGCGTTCAAGTCTCGACTGCTTTGCCGATTCTGCGCGACTAGTCGTGCGGTACCCTCATGAGTCGAACCTTGCTTGTTCATCTTCAATTAGCTCGGCAGCCCAACTGTTCTGCTCCCGATCTACTTCCGTGTTTTAGCCGCAGGCTCAATCTGCGCATTTACCGTAACGCAACCAAACAAGGCGGGCATGTATCAGCACTGCGTCCGCTTAGCGGCCCCTCATTCCAAGCCGGCGAAATAAACGAGGGCGACGATGGTGGCCGCGACTGATCATCCGCAAACAGCTGAATCTGGATTAGCGGCGCTGGTGCTATTGCTCCGCTTCCATGGGATCGGTGCGGATCCCGAACAGGTCCGTCATCGCTTTGCGGGTGACGTCGGCGTACCCGAGATGCTCAGGTGCGCGAGAGAATTCGGGTTAAAAGCGCGCTCATACCGATCGAGCTGGCAACGATTGGCCAACACCCCCCTGCCTGCCATTGCGGTTCTGCGAGACGGGCGCTTTCTTTTGTTGGGAAAAGCGAGCGAGAACAGGGTGCTAGTCCAAGACCCCCTGTCTTCACGACCGATGCTCTTGTCCCGCGAAGAGTTGGAGAAAGTATGGGATGGCCGCATTCTCCTTATGGCAAGTCGTGCTGGATTAGGAGATCTCTCGCGTCGCTTTGGAATTAGCTGGTTTGTAGAAGCTATTCACAAATACCGTTATGTTCTTGGTGAGGTCCTGATAGCTTCGTTTTTCCTCCAGCTTTTTGCGCTTGTCTCGCCGCTCTTTTTTCAAGTCGTCATTGACAAGGTGTTGTCCAGTCGCACGGTGACAACCCTCGACGTATTAATCATCGGCCTTGTGAGCATCTCCATTTTCGAAGCGACCCTCGGAATCATGCGAACTTATATCTTCGCGCATACGACAAATCGCATTGATGTGGAATTGGGTGCTCGGTTATTTCGGCACCTTTTGGCTCTTCCTCTTGCCTATTTTCAGGCGCGCCGCGTTGGCGACTCGGTTGCTCGTGTTCGCGAACTCGAAAATATTCGTAATTTTCTCACAAGTTCAGCGCTGACTTTGGTTATTGATCTATTCTTCACATTCGTTTTTCTCGCCGTCATGTTTGTCTATTCGCCGTTACTGACAGTTATTGTTCTAGCCGCCTTCCCCTTTTACATTGGCATATCTGCTGCTGCCACGCCGTTGTTTCGTCAGCGCCTTGATGAGAAGTTCGCGCGCGGCGCTGAAAATCAGGCTTTTCTGGTCGAGAGCGTGACCGGCGTCGAAACGCTGAAAGCAATGGCCGTAGAGCCGCAAATGCAGCGACGCTGGGAAAAGCAACTTGCAGGCTACGTGTCAGCAAGCTTCCGGGTTATTAATCTCGGTAATTACGCTAGCCAGCTTGTTCAATGCATCAATAAGTTGGTTACTGCAGGAATCCTGTTTTTTGGTGCAAAGCTTGTTATACAGGGGGCGCTCACGATTGGCGAACTGGTGGCATTCAATATCCTCGCCGGACGCGTGAGCACGCCAGTGCTCCGCTTGGCACAAATGTGGCAGGACTTTCATCAAGCGCGGCTTTCAGTGGCACGGCTGGGGGATGTCCTAAATACTCCCGCGGAGCCGACGTTCAGCGGTGGCCGCACATCGCTACCTGCAATCCGCGGTGATGTGGCATTCGACCATGTTTCCTTTCGCTATCGTATCGATGGCCCCGAGGTGCTGCATGATCTCAGCTTCCATGTCCCGGCTGGTCAGGTCGTTGGCATAGTTGGCGCCTCGGGTTCGGGCAAGAGTACGCTGGCAAAACTCATTCAGCGCCTTTACGTGCCAGAAAGTGGCCGAGTGCTTGTCGATGGGGTTGACATTGCCAGTATCGATGCTGCTTGGCTGCGACGTCAATTGGGAATCGTTTTGCAGGAGAACGTGCTGTTCAACTGCTCCATCCGTGAAAACATTTCACTTGCGCAGCCTGGCGCGCCAATCGAGCGTGTTATAGCCGCCGCAAAACTCGCAGGTGCTCATGAGTTCATCTTAGAACTTCAGGAGGGCTACGATACTCTTGTCGGTGAGCGCGGGAGCACGCTCTCAGGCGGACAGCGGCAACGGATTGCAATTGCGCGCGCCTTAATGAGCGAACCTCGTATCCTGATATTCGATGAAGCGACCAGCGCACTTGACTACGAAAGCGAGCGCGTCGTGCAGCATAACATGTCACAGATTGCGAAAGATAGAACCCTTTTCGTAGTAGCGCATCGCCTTTCAACCGTGCGGTTCGCCGACCGTATTCTGACCCTCGATCACGGGCGCTTAATCGAGGACGGCACGCACGATGAATTGGTCCGAAGAGGCGGCCGATATGCAATGCTTTATCGGCTGCAAAGTGCGATCCATGAAGTCGGCTAAATCAGCGATCAGCGCTGCGAAAAATGTCATCTTCTTTCCGCTGACGCGGTCCGGCCGCGAGGAGGACGAAGCCGCGTTTTTGCCAGCAGCGCTGGAGATTGTCGAGACGCCGCCTTCGCCGTTAGGCCGGGCGATCGGTTTAACACTTGTGACGCTGTTTTCGCTCGCGCTCATCTGGTCGGCGATTGGTCGCGTGGATGTAATCGCCTATGCACCTGGGAAAGTAGTCCCAAGTGGCCGGATCAAGCTTGTACAGCCGCTTGAGATCGGCGTGGTACGCGCAATCCACATCCATGATGGACAGGCGGTAAAAGAAGGTGACGTTCTGATTGAACTGGATCCCACTGTTACGGCGGCCGAGGCCCAGCACATTAAAAGTGATCTCAATGCGGCAGAGTTGGATGCTGCAAGATTACGAGCGGCATTAAGCGACGCTGATAATCCAGAAGCTGTGTTTCGCCCACCGAACGACGCGCCTCAAGATCTGATCGCCATGCAGCGCAGATTCCTGCTTAGCCAAACAGGCGAATATCGTGCTAAACTTGCGTCGTTGGATCGTCAGCTTTCGCAAAAGGAAGCCGAGCGGGAAACGATTGTTGCGACTATCGATAAGCTCGAGGCTGATGAGCCCATTATCGCTCAGCGAGTGGACATTCGAAAATACTTGGTCGACAAGCAGTTGAGCTCGAAGCTCAACTATCTCGAAACCCTTCAACAGCTAATCGAGAATCAAAAGGACACTGCCATCCAGAAGAGCCGCCTCGCGGAGGCAAACGCCGCCGTGGCTGCGATAACCGCCACGCGCGCGCAGGCAATGGCCGAGTTCCACCGCAGCTTATACACTGACCTAGCCGAAGCCGAGCGCAAGGCTGCTGGTCTGCGCGACGATCTGGCCAAAGCGAAGGCCCGGACAAGACAGCAAGTTCTCACGGCGCCTGTAGATGGTGTTGTACAGCAGTTGGCCGTCCACACGATCGGGGGCGTCGTGACGCCCGCTCAGCAGCTCGCTGTAATCGTCCCGATTGACGCAAGCCTAGAAGTTGCAGCGCAGGTCTCCAATCGTGACATCGGGTTTGTTCATGCTGGCCAGAGCGCGAACATCAAAGTAGATACGTTTAATTTCACGCGCTATGGCGTTCTTCATGGCCGAGTGCTCAGTGTCTCGCAGGATGCGATCGCTAACGATGTGCATCAGGAAAAGGGTAAGAGCACGTCGGATGGAGCCGAAAGCACGAGCAGTGAACCACAGGGTCAAGAGTTGACGTACGCGGCACGGGTGTCGCTTGATCGGTCACAATTGCCAGTTGATGGCGTGCTCGCAAACTTGTCAGCAGGCATGGCGGTCACGGTAGAAGTAAAGACTGGCTCACGCAGGATCATTTCGTACCTTCTTTCCCCAATTTTACGCTATGCACACGATAGCTTGCACGAGCGTTAAAGAAGCTAAAATTTGTATGATGCGCTCATCGCTAGGAAATTTCGTGCGGTGCTCGTGAGCGGCAGGTTGGAGGTAATACGAGTATAGTCGTATTCCCATCCAAAGGTGAGGTCGCGCCGTATATTATATTGCAATCTGAGAATCCCGAAAAGAGCATTTTCCCAATTGGCCGTATTGAGGAATTCGGCGGCGCTGTAGCCGATGAGCGCATTTGCCGTCCAGTCTGGTGTTATTTTGTACTCGGAATGTATCGAAGACGTGCTGATTTGAGTCGAGTTGCTCAGCGGAATTAGTAGTGGACTAGAAAGCGGAAGCGCCTGTGTTGACGGTATCGCTCCGGATGTAGCTAAGTTGATTGTTATATCGACATTAGCACTGACGGTCCAAAATGGCGTGGGATAATACGCAAGCGTCCCACCATACACATTACCGCCAGCGGCGGGAAAACCGACGCTTTGTGAACCCTGATGACCGAAATATGCTGACGCGCGAAACAGTCCAATTTGGCGTGTTCCAAGTCCGCCGATGGCACGGTATGCCGATGAGTCTGGAACTGGCGCCGTATTGTGATTGATTGTAAACGCCGCGTCAGAATAAACGTAAAAGATCGGTCCGGTCCAAAAAGACGCGTCTTCGGTAAATGTTTCGGCTGTAAAATCCCTAGTCTGGGAAGCCTGCTGCTCGTAGTTCTGGCGCAAGAGCGACGAACCGAGTGTGACAATGCCCTCTCCAAAAATTTTCTGAACCTTCGCGCTAGCTGTAATAGCATCGTAGGGATTGACAACGCTTAATCCGCCAACATTCAGAGATGGTCCGAGTTGTCCAACCACTTGACCATTCGGGTTTACAATAGTCCCGTTCGGGAGAACCGTGTCCCCATTCGGTAGGACAGAGGTGCTACTTGAGCTTACAGGAGAAGGGATTGCGCTGGTCAACGCAGGCGCGATTGTGTTGTGTGTGTAATCACCTAAAACAGTGAAATTTAGGTCCCGAAGCGGGGCATACTGCTGCGTTATAGTCGCTTCCCCGTCGTTTGTGTTCACCTTCGTTGCAGTCGGGTAGTCGATATACGTGAAAGTGCCGAAAAGGGTAGTGGAATGAATGCCATTCGACCATTCGGCGGTGATTTTCGGCGATATGCCAAATGACCATCCGGAGATCTTGGATAGGGGAGTCAAAAAGTAATTGCCGGAGTATTGAGTAAAGGTATCCAACGAGGGGTAGAGGAGCCATCCATCAATCGGAATCGCATTTGGACCTGCAGGAGGTGGGCCACCGGGAGGAATACTACGGGGCGGTTCTTGCGCGGCCACTGTGCCGACCCCAGCGCAAGTGAGAATAAGTGCTACCGGTGCGATACCCGCTGCCAAACGCCGGAGCTGATTGGGTTTCGTAGAGAACATCTGGATTCAGCGTCTCGTACGAATTGTGAAAGGCAATGGCACG
>DASTMV010000027.1:0-9378 GCA_035713885.1 Candidatus Udaeobacter sp.
CAGGATCATGTTCAACACTCAAGTATGCGCGCCACGTCTTATCGCCTTGCCCTACGGCAGTGGCCAAACTTTGGCAAATCCCATCCGCGCCCGCCAAGCCGCCGAGGTTTCCGGTTTTACTCTTGGCGCTCGTAACAAAAAAACCCATGGTGGGGCGCGGGGCATCGGCAGCGTCAACAATCCGGTCCATACCGCTGGCGGCAACAACCCCCAGCCTCGCGATTACAAGCAGCGAGTTGTAAAACTTCATAGATCCTCCTCCTCCCAGAGAGCCTTAATTGGATTTACCAGTGAAATCGACATGAGGCTGTTACACTCCTTCCTCTGTGGTTTTTCGCGGCGCGACGCGATACCGCTCAGCCCTATCGATCGATCTCGAGCGCGCCCGAGGACCGACCGCCCTTGGCGTTGCGCATGTCCCAGTTTGAATGCGAACAGAGCCTTTTTCATAGAAGGACATGCTCCCCTCTTCTTGTTAGTTTGCTGACCCAACTCGCTGAGGGTAGCTTAGTGTCTTCCTAACGGCTTGAATGAGCGGCCGTTTACTGGCCGCTCGATTTGGTTGTGGTTGTTACACGGTCCATTTGGGTTAAACCAAGACTCGTTAGCAGCCAAAAAGCATACGCCGTAAACGTTCCAGCAATCAAAACAGGTAGGAAAGTTATTTTCCAGTCCACCTGCCAAAAAGGAAGAGTAAAGGACGGGAGTGCGCCAGCTATAAGAAGAAACCTAAGTCGATCATGATTCAATAGTCTGAGAACAAACACAAGTGGAAGGCCACAAAACCAAGTAAAAACATACCCGATAACAGTACAATTTATTGAGACTCCGATGATGGACTGGTACCATGGGAGACCCCACACCGAGGGCTCAAACCACTCATGCAATAAGAAGAACAGTAGACCTCCTGTAAAAGGAATAACTAGAGGTGCAAAAGCCGCTGCAAAACAAGTACTGAGTATAAAGAGGACTGGTTTTGTCATCAGAAATATGATGCCATGCCGCTAAGCCGCTACAAAACTTAGAATAGGTTCACCACATAATCTGACTGTCGGCTAAAGCGGCGGGTTGCCGTTCATGCTAATTTCCCGCGCGCCATACCTGTACGGCGCCGATAGCCAAACAGATAACAGACGGCCAAAACGTGAAAAAACAAAGCAGACCCGGGCCGATGGGGTTCGGATTCGGGTCAGGCCAAAGACTGAGCGCAGCCAGAACAATGATTGCCAGCAACGGCCCTGAGCCCATCACGAACAGCCAAAAGCCAATTTTGAAAATCCTGTTCTTGAAGTAACGACCCATGCCCTTGAGTGGCTAAGCTTTCGGGTGAGAGGCGCGCATCCTTCTCACCCCGGTGGTTAGGCTCTCATTCCATCCCACGCTTGATCTCGACTACGGCTTCCCCCCTCTCGATTAGCGATATCGCATCTTGCCAAGTGTTCTGAAGCAGTAATTCGAAATGCTCATTCGGCATGTCTCCTGAACTGATCCAAATAACTTGTGGAGGAGGACCATTTCGCTCGACAAGATAGACAAAATCTTCATCCTTCGTCATTACGACCGTGCCGGAATCTCGCGCCGTTTGAAAGATTTTTGGATTCTTCAGCGTCACGAAGTCCGAGGTCGCGAATATGCAGGCATTCGACCGCGAAATTTTCCCGATCCACCACGTCAGTCGCGGCGAAACCTGAGCATCCAATCAGATAATCACGCGGCGAGAATAGGGGTACTCACGCGCTGGCTGGCGAAACGGAGGCAGGCGTGGATGTCCTCAAGCTCGAGGTCGGGATGCTCTTCCAAAATCTGCTCGGGCGTCATCCCCTCGGCCAAGAACTCAAGTACGTCGCTCACGCGAATTCGCATTCCCCTGACGCACGGGCGGCCACCGCACTGCTTTGGGTTCACCGTAGTTCGATCAAAGATTTGCGTCATAAATCCAACCTCAATCTATGATTTTACCACAGTCGCAGCCTCCAGCCTAACGAATCGGGTGAGCCGCGCGAGATTCGCGAGCGTCGGTCTCAAACCGATTGGTTAGGCGCCGATCCTATATTTTTAACTGATGATCTCTGCAGCCAGGAAACCGAGGAAAAAGTTTACTCGATTTCCCGGACAAGACGAAACCCTAGTGCCCGAAACCGGGCACCCGCACGGAACACTTCCCTAGACGATGAACGTACCTTTCCGTTGTAAGCGCTTATAAAACTACCGCCGCGGAAAACACGCCCATCGCAGTTGCCATTGTGTTCCTTTTCCCATGCTGACCCGTCCGAAGGCGCCTCTTGGTAATTTTCGTGCCAACAATCCTGCACCCATTCCGATACATTACCGGCAGTGTCGTAAAGCCCGAAAGGATTTGACCTAAAGGAACCTACCGGCGCAGTCCGTTTGGTGTCCCACTGGGTGCCACAGCCAGTACAAGTGGCCAAGCGTTGCTTCATTTCGTTGCCCCACCAGTAGGTCGTCTCCGTTCCGGCGCGTGCGGCGTATTCCCATTCGGCCTCGGTCGGGAGCCGGTAGTGCTTGCCAGTTTGTTGGGACAACCATGTGGCATAGTCAACGGCGTCGTTCCAAGAAACTCTTATCACGGGCCGGCGGCCGCGACCGAAACCTTCGTCGTTCGGTAAGTCGCGAGCTGTTGCCCTGGCAAACTCGTCGTATTGATCGAAAGAGATTTCGTAGCGACTGGCCGCGAAGGGTTTCCGAATATACACCTCGTGAACGGGTTGCTCGTCCTTGCTGCCTGTACCTTGGATGTCCCCCATGCGGAATTTCCCCGCCGGAATGACGATCATCTCAGGACCGTCGATTCCGTTTTTCATCCGGTCACGAAAAACCTGTCCGGCTCTCAAACTAGGCGGCGCGGCAGGCGAAACGGAGAGCGCTTTCAAAATCCCTCGGTCCTGCTCGCTAACCAAGAGCAAACCAGCCCCGAGAAGAACAACTGGGACCTTGCCTGATAGCATGAGATTCCACTTCTCTCGATTACTTTAATTCGGAGCGCCCTTCTCGCAGTGCGTTGTTTCATCCGGCCTAAGGACCGACGCCGGAAGACTTCATAGTGTGCTAACGCGACGTTCAGCCGTCGCGCCTTTCAGCGATCGGTCTGAAGCGCATGGTTAGCCTCTCCTCTTCAGGGAATTGCGGTAACGTGATCTCGAAGCCACGCCGTGCATGCTTGCCGATCCATTTCGCCGGACGCAACCCGTAATATAATTTGTTCCTGCTCGTCCACGGATGATCGAATCTCGAAACCGTTGAGAAAGAGAAAAACTTCTGTCGCTGCGTGTCCGGTCCGTTTGTTTCCGTCTAAGAATGGATGGTTCTGGATAAGCGAAGACCAAGTGCTGCTGCTTTCTCGATCATGGAGGGATACAGATCTTTGCCTCCAAATGTCATTCGCGGCTGAGCCAGGGCAGACTCGAGCGTACCAAGGTTCAAGACACCAAGGGCGCCTCCGGATTGCCCGATGACTCGGCGATGCAACTCGAGCGCTTCACTTAAGGTGAGATAACGCACTCGGCGAGCCGGCGATAAAGCTCGGCGTTTTTCTGCAGGATATGGTCGGCGGCTTGCTGAAACGATTCCTCGGGACGTGTCAATAATTCCTCGATGCTGACCCGCGCCAAATCCTCGGCTTTGATATTGAACCGATGGGCAATTTCCTGCAATTTGGCGAGCCGGTCCTCAGAAGCGTAATCGTAAGTGTGCTCATAGCATCACCTCTGGTCGAAGATTATCAGCAGCACGTCGAAATTGCGAATAAGAAAAGTGGCTGAGTCAGATCATGAGATCATGGGCTAACGTCGCGGATCAGCCGCGCTTTGGTGCCGCGCGTTCGCAACAGCGCATCGACGCAGGCTAGAAATGGCGGCTGTAAAGCGTCGATCTCGATACGCTTGTTATGTGTCATTCGCGTTCGCTCAATATTTGTAGTCTTTTGGATCGAGTTCCTCGATCAGTTCTTCGATACACGGATTATTTCGGTCCGAGTTCAAGCGGAATAAAAAGCATTTATTGCGGCTAAAGCTTGCCCGCAGCGAACGAAATCGAGGTCCCCATATGACTTTTCCGCCGGGTCAATCACCTCATATCGATATTCGTAAACCTTGGCGTGCCTCTTATACTCTCTAGAGATATTCGTATCTTTATCTCTTGACCTGCAATCGAATGCAGCCCCGCGGTTCATGTTAAAGTTACTCGGGTACTCGACCCTTTATTGCGTTAGCCCTCGCACTATAGGTGATGCGGCCCATGGCATCTGCCGGCAAGCGCTCACGCACCCGCGCCTTCAGAGTGGCAATATCCTCGGGCGGCATTGCTGCGACCTTTGGACCGACGTTTGGCCCCATGAGGATGGTTCTCCAATAGTCGTCGGAGTCGGCGAACGTTCGTTGCACAGTGATCTCTCGCGTTTCGACCGCATGCAGCCCCGCATCGCTCCATAAGTCCCGCATGACGTCTATTCGTGACGCGCCAGAACTTGGCGGTAGCGGAACTGTAATACCGAGCGCACGCATTTCAACCTGCAACGCCTCGTAAGGGAATCCACCTCCATACATGTCCCATGCGTAGGCTGTGACAGTGCCGCCTCGGGAAACCACACGCGCCATTTCGGCAACGCCTTTTGCTGGGTCTGGAACGAAAAAAATCACCAGTGGCATGACAGCTACGTCGAAAGTATCGTCAGGAAAAGGCTGTGCCATTGCATCGCCTTGTTGAAATTGCGCTACACGCGAAGCAGGTCGTGTGCGAGCAAACGCGAGCTGCCCCTCCGACGGGTCTATCCCTTGTACGGAGACTGGTGCACAGCGCTTGACTAGCATCTCGGTAAACGCGCCGTTGCCGCAGCCAACGTCAAGCCATCGCAAACCTGGTTGTGGTGCAAGCCAGTCGAGAAAGGTTTCACCAGCTAACTGGCTCCACTTTCCCATAAATCGTTCGTAGGCAGCCCCGTCATCGAAGCGTATTGATTGATCGACCATTGGTGTTTCCTCCGGGGCTACTTACGATATGCGATGCGATATTGCGGTGTTTCTTGTCGCATAACGCGAAGGCTGAGCGGACGAGGCCAGCGAGCGCAGCGAGCGGGTCCGAAGAGCCGTCTCAAGCCGTTTGTTAGATTGCATTTGTTACGATCAACTTGGTGCGGTTATAAACTTAATGAAGCGCTTTCCTCGGTCCGTCGTTCGCGACTGAATCATTCCCCCGCCGGTCATCGTTGTGTGTACAAACTGACCTTGGCCTATCAACCCGTCAACCTGTAGATCACGCACGATTTGATCATACGTGTCCCGTTGTCCCCGTAGATCCGGGAGGCAATATTCGATCACGGTACTAACACCACCCATGCTCCAATTTGGATTCCGGAGGTTATTACGGTTCATCCACCCCACCGGATCATTCAGAACCGAGAGAACGCGCAGATGCCACGGCGTCAATTGATCAATGAGGCGTAGAAAAATCATTTGCTCATCTTCTTGCGGGGGATTTGGAAGTGCAGAGTTCAAGACCGCATTGCGAAGCGCATCCAATTTGGCTTGTTGGTGATTTCGGATAGCGACTTGAGAGGCTTGCATCGCAACCGTTACGAAGGCTTCATTTTCTGCGAGCTTCTCAGGCGTTAACTCTTTCACGCGCTCCTGAACTTCTGTAAGCACCTTCGCAAGTTCCTCTAGCCATGCTTGTTTTCGCTTTTCCAGCGGAGAAGAAAATATGTTTTCAAATGCCACCTGCAGAGGGCCACCAGCCGCCGGGACAGCAGCAACGATGGCCCTACCTACCTCTCGGGCAACATCCCCGCTACTCTTCTTTGTCGGAGGTTTGTCCATTTTCCCTATGCAATCTAACGCCACGGGTGAGAAGCGCGATCCGCCGCAGCCTTCTCAACCCAATGGTTGAGCCTCATCCGCGGGACCTTGCCTCGAAGCGATACATTTCTGAGCGCGATGATCTTTTGCGTTGCCCATCACGGAGTGAGTGAAGCCAAGTACGCAGCAATCGACACCATGTCCTCAACACTCAGATTGGCCACCGTGGCCTTCATGAGTTGAGTTGCTGTTCCAGCCCGTGTGCCATTCTGGATGTCATAAAGTTGGCGCACGACATAGCTCGGTGAACGGCCTGCGATCGACGGTATCCCTCCCAGACCCTTGAGGTCCGGCCCGTGGCAGATTGCACATTGCAGGGTCTTGCCCATACCGGCAGTGCTAACCAATGCGGCGCCTTTGCTCACGCTGCCAATTGGCACATACGCGATGAACTGCGCTCTTGAGTCACGGTTTTCAAATCGTTCGAGATCTTCGGGCACTTCAATGATTCGCTGACCAATCGGCTCTTGTTCACCGGTTTTGGAGGCGGCCAAGAACCATCCGGCGACAAACGTCTTCGGCACCGTATCCGTTTGGACAACTCTTATATTCGCTTTCTGTTTCAACGCAGAAAAATAAGCTGCGGCCGCTTGAACCTCGTCGTCGGTGATGTTCTTTGATAGCGAAATCTTCAAGGTAACGGGGCCTCTTGTTGGTACCGATGACTTTCTGGCGCCACTCTTGTAATCGGCCATTTGTTGGACGATGTACGCCGCCGGAAGACCCGCAAGATTAGCGTTTTCCGGACCACCTGGCCCATCTGCTCGATGACAGAAACCGCAGGCAAACACATTCGGCTTCCTGCCCTGAGCAACGATTTCTGGCAGGGGCGGATGATCACCAGGATGCCAGACGGGCGCGATGAAGCGATCTTGTAGTTGAGTAACGGAGTAGGTGGCACTGCTGGATGGCACGCGCCTCAAAATGCCGTCTTCAGGACGAGGTTTGAAGTCTGGAGGATTCACCGGATACGCCCACGCCGGCGGCGGCTCGGCACAAAATGATGGTGTTGCAATGAACAGAACGGATGCTAGCGAGAGTGCAAGAATCGGGCTGACTTGTCTCATGTTTCCCTCGCAGTCCCTAAAAAATCTCCCTAGGCTCAACGAATAGCGTTCTGCTGCATCGGCTCAAATGAAATGCGAATGAACCTGCCGATGTCAGCAGCAACGCGTGGTTAGGCCGTACCCCGCGGCAAGAATCAGACGACTCGCTGGCCGCTAGCGATTAGGTCGTCGAGCACCCGGTTCGCATCGGTGCTTGAGGCAGCGGGGGCAAAGTTTGTGAGGTACCGCCCCACGTCCTTGAGACTCGGGCCAAGGAAGAAGATTTGATCGTCTACGCGAAGATTGCGGTCGTGCATCGCTTCGGGGGTGCACTCGACGAGTTGAAAGTCACGAAACTCTCCCGCCGCGAGGCGAGCTGCCGCCGCGAGAGCTCGAGTTCCGGAGTTGGAGTTACCCTTCGTCGAAACGAGGCGCACCTCGATGGCCCGATCGATATCCCTGACGTACAAATCGTACACCGACACGTCTAGGTATCGGTCGATGAAGTGAACTCGCTTCTTCGCGACTCGAATCGCATCGTGAATGTGGGTGTAAGCGCTAAATGGCGTACCTTCCTCAAGAAGGCGAGCCTCCCATTCAATCGGGATCTGGTCGATCTTCTGAATCACACTAGGTTCCAAGTCGCGAAGGATGTCGCGTAACCGCGCTTGGCGTAACTCCGGTGTCGGCTTTTCAAGTAGACCGGCAATCGCACCATGTAGGCTTCCCAGCGGCCGCAAGATGTCGTCGAGTTGGTGACCGAACTCAACTCCTCCAACGACTGCATACGCGTGGGCCTTTGGCCGCAATTTCTGAAGGTCGGCGGCAAACCGAGCTAACGCGATTTGGTACTCGCGCTGATCAGGCGGCGCAGGCGCCAAGGCTAACACGTGGAAGGGCGCAACAAGATGCCCAAGCGCGAGAACGAGCTGGGTGCGTTCGCCGGCTTTGTCGCTCATTCGTATCTCGGATGCTTGGTATCGGCCTAACGTTTTGGGTGAGAGGCGCGGTCCGCCGCGTCCTTCTCAACCCAATGGTTATGCCGTGCGTTTGCGTGGACGCCGTCGCAAGCTCGTGCGCGTCACGCGCGCTATTGTGCGCAACGCTTCATTGACGGCACGAGTGTCGGGAAAGATTTTTGCCACATCGGGGTCCAGAAGAACGACGTTGGTCCCTTCCGCGTACCGCGCCGCCGTCACACCACGGACAGCTTTCGAAAAATCGTACTCGGGTCGCATCGTATCTTCGTCAGAACCCGATGATCGGGGTTTCTTTTTACTTTTCTTCATATTGCTTTCGTTCATGTCGAGTTGCCAACCGAGCGCTAATGATCCGGGTTCTCGGTGGCCTCTCTGTATAGGAAACGACTAGCAAGCGATAACGGTCTGACATGCCCAATACGATGAATCGCTGTTCACCCTCTGAATGGTCAGGATCTAGCATGTTCATCGATAACGGATCGCCGAAAGCGGTAACTGCCTCTGTGAACGAAACGCCATGCTTGCTGAGATTCGCTTCTGCCTTTTTTGGATCCCACTCAAAATTATAACCCACTGGCGCATTCTACCGATATCGACGGACAATCTCCATCAGCATAACGTGGCGCTGAGCGGCCCGGCGCTGGCAGCCTTACTGTGACGACAGCCGTGGTGCAGGTCCGCTCAAGCGGATTGTTAGGAAGGGCGCCTCGCTCGCTTCGGTGCGATCACGACTATTCGAGCGTCTGCGCCGGGCAAGGGATAGTCCTCACGTTGTAGCTCGCCTCCCTGATCATCGTATATGAACAGTACGGCCTCTTTGATTCCGCTGATCGCAACGTAGTGCGAGACTTGAGATATGGCGACGCCGCGGATGTTCTGCGAGAATCGCGTCCTTTTGACTTCGATAAGTACCCGCTCGTCATTTCTATCAATCACAATATCTGCGACGAAACGCTTGTCGGATCCAACCGGTGCCTCTGTCGAAATCTTCGCTTCCGAAATGACGCCTTCGAGGTAACCCGCCACAGCTCCCACTACTTCGACCTCGCGCGCGCTTCCGCCAGTTTGGGAACCCGAGGGTTGAAATCGAAATTTCAACAAAGCATCTGCAGCGAGTTCTGCTAGCGGCTTACTCTTACCACCTGCCTCAGGCTTTGCGCTCGCTTTGGCGCGATCAAAGCTAGTTTTCTCTGCTATCTGATCAGTGAGGATAATGGCGAACGCGCAGACAGAGACAATCGCGAGAAGAGCCTCATCCTCGTCGAAGTCGAGCTTGTAGTCATGCGTCGACGGGTTTCGCCATTCGGTGCGATAGCGTGACATTTGTTCCAGAAGACGAGGTCGAAGGATTCCGTTGTTTTGGAGAAAGGCCTCGATATCGAACGGGCGCGCCTTGTCGGGATCCTTAGCAGTTAGAACGCGGAACGCCTCTTTAAGGCTCCCTTCGAATGCCTGGTTCGTGCGATAGATGGCATCAGTAAA
>DASTMV010000028.1:0-55314 GCA_035713885.1 Candidatus Udaeobacter sp.
CTTTGTCGTCGAAGCGCATTCCTTATTCGACATGCTCGATCAGGTCGCTTTCGACACGATTTATCACGAACACATTTCCTATTGGGCGCTGGCTCCAATGATTCGTTTATTCGAGGAGCATGGAATGGAAGTAATCAGCGCCGAACGCTTGCCACTGCATCACGGACAACTGCGCGTCTTTGTTCAACGTCATGGTGAAGGAAAGGTCCAGTCATCCGTCGCAGAAATCCTCGAGCTGGAGAAGAAGCACGGCCTTGATCGAATGGAGACCTACAAGAAATTCGCAAGCAATGTCGAAACCATTAAGAAGGATCTCAACCGCACGATCAACGATTTGCGCGCGCAAGGAAAACAAGTTGTTGGTTACGGAGCACCGGCCAAGGGAAATACCTTGTTGTGCTACCTGCAACTGGGACCCGACAAGATCGATTACATCGCGGACAAAAGTAAGCTGAAACAGGGGTTGTTTACGCCGGGAATGCATGTGCCAGTTGTTTCGCCGGATCGACTCTTGCAAGATCAACCGGACTACCTCCTGGTCCTTGCCTGGAACTTTCTGGACGAGATTATCGAGCAGCAATCGGAATACAAATCACGCGGTGGAAAATTCATCGTGCCGGTGCCGAAGGTGAAGATCGTCTAGAATACTTGCGCGATTTATCGCGTTCCCCACAAACCGCGAGGCTCATGCGAGCCTTGCCGGCGGTCCAGGCTCGTCCGTCCGCTTCCTGCTGAATTGCCAATGAATTCTGTCGCCGTCAGTAGTTTCAACGTATTAATATGGAGGCTGGAGATGTTTTTACGTGATAACTTGCAAGCACTCGCGTCGTCACCCGCTTCCACAACGCAACAATTGCGTTCGGCGAACATGATTATCCCCGGCCATATTCCGGCGCTCGATGGATTGCGTGGCGTCGCGATTCTACTGGTGATGGTCTACCACTTCACCATGGCTTACATCCACGCCTTTAGTGGCGTGCTCTATCAAGTGTCGAATGTCGGCTGGTGCGGCGTCGATCTATTCTTTGTCCTGTCCGGGTTCCTGATCACAGGCATTCTATGCGACGCGAAGGATGATAGGTGTTACTTCCAGAAGTTTTACATGCGACGAGTACTGCGAATCTTTCCGCTGTATTACGGCTTTCTCTTCGTCCTCTTTGCCATTTTGCCTCTCATGCACCACTTTTCGCCCTTCGTGCGGCAGCACATGGGAGAACAGGTCTGGCTCTGGAGTTACCTAACGAATTTTGACTACTGTCTCGCATCCCATGATCTAGTTATCCAGTTACATCTAGCTCATTTCTGGTCGTTAGCTGTCGAGGAGCAATTCTATCTTATCTGGCCGGCCATCATCTTTTTTACCAAGCCGAAAGCTGCGATGCGCATCTGCTCGCTTTGCATGGGCGTTGCGCTACTTTTGAGAATCATGCTGGTGATGACCCACGCCAATCCGCTCATAGGCTTTAACCTGACGCCGTGCCGAATGGACAGCCTGGCGGTCGGCGCTCTTTGCGCCTTGCTCGTTCGCACGAACATGAGTGTGCGCAAACTCTTGAAGGGCGCGGGCACGATCACGCTTGTTGCCGGCCTGGCGATCGCTTTTATGCTCTGCCACCGTGGCGAGTCGCAATCTGAGAACCCGGTAATGCAGTCAATCGGCTACACCATCCTGGCCCTCTTTTTTGGCGGCGTTCTATTGCTTGCACTCTATCCTTCGAAGAGCAACTTCCTGAGTTGGATTTTAAGCTGTCCGTTACTTGTCATTTTCGGCATCTACAGCTACGGTATTTATGTCTTTCATGCCCCGATGACTACTGCTTTCACCCGATGGTTCCCGGTTAAGACTTTTTCCGCCGAGTTCCATTCCCAATCGATTGGCTTGGAAGTTCATGTTTTGTGTTCCATCTTTATCTCCCTGCTTATAGCTGTCCTGAGCTGGCATTTGTACGAAAACCATTTTTTGAAGTTGAAAAATCGTTTTGTTCTTCAGGGCAAGAGCGGAATTGCACGCGAAAATCATCAGGCTAAGTCGGATTATATCAGTACTTTCGGCCCACAGCGGATTGCGCGTGAACTTGAGGCCTGGTTCAGCCGGCGACCGTTCTAATCGAGCGTTTCGAATTCAGAACCGCAACCGGCAAATGCAGGTAAGTTGTCGTCAGGAGCCAGACAAGAATATGCTCGAGCTAATGGCGCGGCTTTATCCGATCTGCCGCAGCATTACCGGTGATGGCGTCCGCCAAACCCTGCGCATTCTTCAGGAAAACATCCCGCTGCAGATACAGGAAGTTCCGTCCGGCACGCAAGTCTTTGACTGGACCGTGCCGAAGGAGTGGAACATCAAAGATGCATGGATCAAGAATGCCGCCGGTGACAGGCTGGTTGACTTTCGGAAGTCAAACCTGCACGTCGTTAGTTATAGCATTCCGGTGCGACAACGCATGAAGCTAGCCGAGTTGAAGGAGCATCTTCACACTTTGCCGCAATATCCCGATTGGATTCCCTATCGCACTTCCTACTACAAGGAGACGTGGGGGTTTTGCTTGAGCGAAAGCCAGCTGGCCCAGTTCGACCAAAAGGATGAGTATGATGTATGCATCGATTCTTCGTTAGAGAACGGTTCTTTGACTTACGGGGAATATTTCCTGAAAGGAAAGCAGGAAGAAGAGGTTCTCATTCATTGTCACGTCTGTCATCCGTCATTGGCTGATGACAATCTTTCCGGGATAGCCGTTGCCGTCAAACTGGCGCAATCGATCGCTGCTTCACCGCACCGATATTCCTATCGTTTCCTCTTTCTGCCGGGAACAATCGGAGCGATCACGTGGCTCGCGAGAAACGGAACGATCGTTCCGCGCATTCAACACGGCCTGGTTCTAACGTGCGTAGGCGATCCAGGAAACATCACCTATAAACGGAGCCGGCGTGGTGATGCAGAAATCGACCGCGCCTTTATTCAAGTGCTCACGCAATCCGGACAACCACACAAAGTCATTGATTTCTTTCCCTATGGTTACGATGAGCGGCAATACTGTTCGCCGGGAATTAACCTTCCGGTCGGAGTAATGATGCGCTCACGCCACGGAGAATTTCCGGAATACCATACCTCCGCGGACAATCTGGACTTTGTGCGACCGGAAGCGCTCAATGATTCATTCTCAAAACTTCGTCAGGTCATCGATGTACTCGAGCACAACCGCAATTATGTTAACCTCCAGCCAAAGGGCGAACCACAGTTAGGCCGACGCGGTCTATACGGAATGATCGGCGGCGAAAACAAAAAGGATTGGGAAATGGCGATTCTTTGGATTTTGAATCTTTCGGACGGAACCTCGGGTCTGCTTGACATAGCGGAGCGCTCCGAACTTCCTTTCTCTTTGATTCATAAGGCCGCCGATGCTCTGGTGCGAACTGACCTATTGAAGGAAGTTTTGGCCGCCTCTCCTGGAAGTAAAGCGTGAATGCGCCCACCTACCATTTGTGGTTCAAGCCCTCGGGAGATGCATACCGCATCCTGATGCGAACCATCCGTGTACTTGCCAGGGAACTCAACGCTCCGCTCTTCGAGCCGCACATTTCGTTAATCGGAAATCTGGAGGGTACCGAACAGGAGATCACTCAAAAATCCGAAGAGCTTGCGCGACAACTGGAACCTTTCCAAGCCGTGTTAACGAAAGCATCCTATCGCGATACTCACTTCCAATGTCTCTTCATGTTAGTCGAAGAAACGCCACCTTTGATGAAGGCTCATGCGGTGGCGACTGACTTCTTTCACAAGCCATATCAACCTTTCATGCCTCATCTCAGTCTTGTCTATGGCAGTTATTCCGAGGTAGAAAAGAAGCTCGTGATTGAAAAGCTGGCAGCCGATGTAAGAACCAGCTTCGAGGTAACAGGGCTGTATCTCGTGAGAGCAGATTCACCTGAACCGAAGGACTGGCATGAAATTGGTCCGTTTCCGATGAAGCAAATTCACGCCGCTCCCCAAGCTAATCAATAAGTGAGCGCAGATAATAAAACCTTTATTCCCGATCTCGTAACTGTCGCTCTCCCGATGTGGAAGCGGCTCGAGTTTCTGCCTCACATTCTGAAAGTGATTGAGACTCAGGATTATCCCTCAATCCAGTTACTAGTTTCCGATAATGGATTGAATGGAACGAAGGTGCTCGATGCGGTAAAAGCCCATTACTCGCGGCCGTTCACATTTCGCCAGAACCCTGCCATAGCCGAGATTCCGCAGCACTTTAATCAACTAGTGGAGGAAGCCACGGGTGAATATTTCACCCTTATAAGCGATGACGACGAAATAAGTCCCAACTTTATCTCGGAACTGGTCGGTCAACTTAAGAGTCACCCCGAGGCTTCAATCGCATTTGCTCGTCAGGAAATCATGAATGACGAAGGAGTCGTCGTTAGAAAGTCGAATGAATTCAAGACAACTGTAATGTCTGACGCGGAATTTATCCGAGGAACATGGGAGAATTATACATTTGGTTATGAAGCGCTGGGCACAAACGTAGCGAGGACAGCGGCGATTGTGGCTGCAGGTGGTTACCCCAATTTCACGCGTGGCAACGGAATGGAAAACGCGATGATCATCAAGATATGCCTCAACAGCCACGTAGTTCTCAGCCAGAACTGTGTCTGGCGCTGGCGGGTTTACGAGACCAGCCATGGCTGGTCCGTGCCGCTGAGTGATCTTTGTGAGGCAAGCAAGCAAATGATGCAGTTTCTCAATACCGATGCGGGTATTCGCCAGCGGGCCAGGAACAAGCCAGAAGAATGGAAGCAGCTGAAAGATGTTATCTTCCGCAACGAATGGCAGACATACTTCTGGCGATGGCGAGACATCTATAAGTCACGTATGCCTTACCTGGCCTGGGCAAAAGCTGCTTTTGCCATGCCGTTTTCTCTCAATTATCACCGCAACGTCGCGTCAGTGTTCCGAAAGGACGCGAAAACGCAGCTCGGAAAACTTTTCGGGAAACGTTCGCCGGCGGCGGGCGACGCCGGGTATTTTGAGCGACGTTAACAAAACTCGCAAACTTTGTATGAGATCGTGCGTCATCAAACGGTATGGGGCGGCGACTTTACATTTCACACTCCACTGCGGCACAATTCCTGCGAATTTTCTTACCACCAAATAGAGGTTCACAACTATGAGTAACGTCACTGCCATCTGGTTTAATCGAGCATTGAAAGATGAGGAGCGCCGCGCCCGACTTTATGCTGGAGAAATTTTCGTTTACGACCGCGTGCCGGCGGTGGAAAAATTCGCCAACTTCACCCGCGGCCTGATTGAGGAAGCACTCGCACCGCATGATCCACGACACGTGCATGAAGTTCTTTCGCCGGAAGAATTGGCGCCCCGGCTCGGCAAACTGAAGCCGAAGTTCACACATCATCCCGAATCGAAGCGGCTCGTCGCCAAGATTCTTGAAGAACTCGGTGTCGATCTGGACGATTGCCACGCCGATGTTCCGAAAATGCGGACGGCTTATCCGAGCGGTCATTTGACCAAGGGAATTGCATATGCATTTCCGTGGCATCGCGACACGTGGTATGGCGGACCGATGGCGCAGATCAATTGGTGGCTGCCGATTTATCCGTTGCATGCAAACAACTGCATGGCATTCGATCCGCGTAATTTTTCCAACGCAGTCGACAACGATTCCGAACGCTTCAACTATTACGTCCGCAACGTCGAGCGAAAAGATGTAACTCAGTTCGTGAAGGAAGATCCACGCATTCAGCCGGCGGCATTGAAGCTCGACAAAGACGAACCGGAGTTTCGACTCTTGCCGGAAGTCGGCGGCATTATTGTTTTTTCCGCGGCACAACTTCACACCACGATCACAAGCGCGGATTGCTTGTCGCGCTACAGCATCGATTTTCGTACGGTCAGCCGGAGCGATATCGAGAAGGATCGCGGCGCCAAAAACATCGACACCCGTTGCATCGGGACCGCTCTGCGCGACTTCCATCGCGTGAGTGACCAACAGGAAATGCCGGAAGAACTGGCCAAAAAACTGGATCCGGTTGGTCCGTCTGCAGGCGAAGTAGCTGTGTTTAAGCCTGGCGCTTAACCCGGCCGCTACGGTTGCGTTGTAAGAATTCACCGGGAAGATAGAGTTTTCCCGTTGGAATTTGCATGACATCTGGGATGTGGAGTGCCTAAACTATCCACGGTAGCTTGCTCGCTGCCGCAAAAAAATTCGTGACGCCTGCAATTCAAACGAAACATGCCCCGAGTCGCAATTCTGGCGGGGCGAAGGGAGCCGGTGGACGACCGCCAAAGTTTGATGAGCCCAGCCGACCCGTGACTCTCACCCTTCCCGAATCCGCACTCTCGGAATTGGAACGAATCAATCCCGACCGCAGCCATGCGATTGTGGAGCTGACGAAAAGACTGCGAGAGCGGGAGGGTGAAAGCCCGCTGGTCGAAATCGTTGAAATGGCAAAAAATATTGGCCTCGTTGTGATCGGGCCAAGCAAGACGCTGCAAAGGATGTCATTTTTACGCCTGGTCGAGGTCGCTCCGTCGCGTTTTCTTCTGACCTTTGAACAGGGACACGATTTTCATAATCTGGAGATTGCCATCATTGATGCTCTGGAAGACGAGGAAAATGAGCGAGAACAGAAGCTTTTGACGGCACTTCTGCACCACATTAAGGGCCTGCGGAAATCGAAGCGAGTGAGCATGGCCGAGATTCTCGTTATCCGGTTGCGCTAAGAACCGGGCAGCCAGATAATCATTGCGACGCGCCATTGGGGCGTTGTAACATGTGAGGGGAGGGAGTTTCTAAGGGAAAAGGGATCGGTTTACATAAAATTCAATTTGGCGGAGCGATGTTTCGCACAAGAAGAGGTTGCCAGTTTACACCCCTCTGCGAAGTTCCACGACCTGATATTTTCTTCCCGCCCAGAAGCCGAACGCAACTCTTCCATCACCGGGCTGCGATCAGTGTGCGTAAGAAACACCAGTTATCCAGAAGACCCTCCATGCAAAAACCAGCCATCCTTTTCTATCTTTTCCCTTCCGCTCTCTGCGCTGAGCCGACTTTGGATTTCTCGAACTTGAACAACAATAGCCGATTCGTGGAGGCAGCGACCATCCCGGCGAAAAACCACATCAATAATCGCCAGTTCACTCGCGCCCGGCCACCGCACCAGCTTCACGATTCAACTCGCGACACCGCCCTCGGTCCAGTTAGCGGAAGCGCCGCACATAGCGAGTAATAATCCAGTTTTGCGAACGCGCGTCATGAATTTGTTGCATCCCGTTTTTTGGAAACCAGGGCGTCCCATGATGCGCAATATTTTTTTGAAACTGGCCACACTTCTTGTGGCAGCGCCCGCGTTGGCGTCAGCGGACACGGTGCTGGATTTCTCCTTGGGATTCGCCGGATCATCGTCAAGTTTGAACTACAACAACTCCTCAATTTCTGGCACGCGCGCCCGTGTCATCAATGGTCAAACTGTTTCCGCCGGAGCGGTATGGTCAAAAAACAAAGTCGACATCCGGAATTTCAGTACTCAGTTTGTCTTTCAGATCACGTCAGTAAGTGGCTATGAGGCGGGGCTTAGCTTCACGCTGCAACGCGGCGCCAACAATACGAGCGGCTTCTGGTATGAAACGCTGGGATATTCTCCATTCACTCCCAGCATCGGTGTGAAGTTTGATTGCTGGGCACCCAACGGCTTCAGCCCTAACTCGACCGGGGTTTACTTAAATGGCGAGTATCCCGGAGATGACCCGCCAAAATCCATCGATATGGGCCCGTCAGGGATTGACCTGCACAGCGGGCATCGCTTCAGCGTCTCCCTGAGTTACGACGGGACGACACTCCACCAAGTAGTAACGGATATTGATGTCCTCGATCCTCAGAACCACACCTTCACTCATGATTATACAATCAACATCCTTGACGCTGTCGGGGACTACCGCGCCTATGCCGGTTTTACTGCTTCCACCGGAGGCTCGGGAGCCATCCACGACGTCCTTTCCTGGACATACTCAGTTAACCCGTCGACCTACGAAGTAAATTACACCGCCTTCCCGGAAAACATGCAGGTTTGTCCGCGCAACGTCGCCAACAACATGGCAACGGTTCCGGTTAGCGGCGTTGAGACTATGGGAGGGTTCAATGCTGCCGTGCTCCGTGTTTATCGCAATGGCACGCAAGTGGGCACCGACCAGGTCCAGTCGCTGACGTATGTTAGCGGGCAGGCTAGCTTCTCGTTTAATCCAACCATCCAGGCCGAGCTAGCTCATTACGAAATCGACCTTTTACTACGCAACGGCTCTAATCAATTGATTAACATCCGACGGGCGCAGGACCTTGTCGCAGGCGATGTCTATCTTATTCAGGGGCAGTCCAATGCGGTGGCAAAGAATGTTACTAACCTTCCTAGTGACATCGCAAGCGCTTATACAAATCCATATATTCGCACGTTTGGTATCGAAAGCTGGACTCCACCTCTCGGGGGTGCCATGGCATCGTGGATACCGGCCATTGGGGATGGCATTATCGGCGATGATAATGTGGGCGATGTCGGCCAATGGGGTTTGGTGCTGGCGAATCAGTTGATGGCAGCGAACAACATCCCCATCGGGATGATTGTCGGGGCCCAAGGCGGACAGATGATCAGCTTCTTCCAACGCAATGATGCGAACCACACGGATCCTGCAACAAACTATGGCCGGGTACTTACTCGCCTGCAGAGAGCAGGAGTCGCCGGCGGGATTCGCGCAATTTTGTTCTACCAAGGCGAGAGTGATAACGACGACGGCGCGGCCCACCAGGCGGGCTTTACGGCGCTGCGATCCGATTGGCTCGAAGATTACCCTTCCGTCGCGCACATCTACGTCTTCCAACTTCGCAAAGGTGCTTTCGTTAATACGATCGATTTGCGAAATCGTCAGCGGCTCTTCGCCGATACGTTCCCTAACCTCTCTGTTTTCTCCACCAACGGACTCGATGGACATGATGGATTGCATTTCCACTTCCCGAACGGTTACGAAACCATGGGTATCAACGCCGCACGAGTTTTGCAGCGTGATCTTTATAACGGCGCCAGTCTACCAAACACCGATGCTCCCAATCCTGCCTATGCTGTGCTAACCGGGGCGAACAAGAACATTATTCGCATTCCGCTTCGCAATCGCACTGACACGATGCATTTTGATGCTGGCGCAGCCGCGGATTTCAGCATCGACGGCGCGGCGGTATCTGTTTCCAGCGGTCAGGTAACTAACGGAATTATCCAGCTCAATTTGTCCGGAAACGCCACCGGTGCGACAGCCATCAACTATAATAGTCATGGCGGTCCTTCGACAGGCAACTGGGTGGCGAATGCGAACGGGATTGGTCTGCTTGCATTTAACCAAGCGCTCTTAATCGACACCACTCCGCCTGTTATCACTCTCATCGGGGCAAATCCGATTACAGTTGGTCAAAATTCCACTTATACCGATCCGGGCGCGACGGCGACGGATAATGTCGATGGTAACATCAGCAGCTCCATTGTAATCGATGCCAGCGCAGTGAATACAGCTGTGCCGGGCAATTACACCGTAACATTTAACGTCAACGACATTGCCGGTAACGCAGCAATAGAGCTGACACGTACCGTTCATGTAACCGGTGCGCCGACGGCGATTGATCAAACAGTCACGACGAGTGAAGATAGCGCCAAGGCTTTTACCTTGACTGGGTCTGATCCGGACAACGACCCGCTGACCTTCGTTGTCGTAACAACTCCTTCCCACGGCACTTTGAGCGGGACGGCGCCGGACCTGACCTACACGCCCACGGCAAACTACAATGGCTCCGACAGCTTTACCTTTAAGGTTAACGACGGACACGGCGACTCGAACATTGCCACGGTTTCGATAACAGTCAGTCCAGTTAATGATCCTCCCATAGCTAGCGGACAATCGGTTACTACGAACGAGGACACGGCTCAGAATATCACGCTGACCGGTTCGGATATTGATGGGGACGCATTAACTTTCATCGTCGTAACAGGTCCGACGCATGGCGTTTTGAGCGGAACGCCGCCTAATGTGACTTATACGCCCGCGGCGAACTATCACGGATCGGACGAATTTACGTTTAAAGCTAACGATAACACGGTCGATTCAAACATCGCGACGGTCTCGATAACCGTCGATGCTGTAAATGACCCGCCCATCGCCGGGGAGCAATCGGTTTCAACCAACGAGGACACAGCGACGGCTGTTACATTGACTGCAACGGATGTGGACGGTGACATGCTGACCTTTAGTGTGGTTGCAAATCCAACTCACGGTGATCTCAGCGGCACACCACCAAATGTGACCTACACACCAGCAGCCAACTACCATGGCGCCGATAGCTTTACTTTCAAAGCGAACGACGGCAAAGTTGATTCGAATATTGCAACTGTTTTGATCACAGTTGATCCGGTCAATGACCCACCGATAGCCGATGCACAATCCGTTTCGACACCGGAGAACACGGCGAAGGAGATCGTTCTCACCGGCTCGGATGTCGATAACGACACTCTTACCTTTGCCATCGTAGGAAATCCGGCGCACGGGAGCTTGAGCGGCACACCACCGGATGTGACTTACACCCCTGCAACAAACTTCAATGGTCACGACAGTTTCACATTTAAGGTCAACGATGGCACAGTCGATTCAAGCCTGGCTACAGTCTCGATCACTATCGGAACAGGCAACGAGGCGCCGACAGCTACTCCACAATCCGTTTCAACCAACGAAGACGCTGCCAAGTCAATCACACTAACTGGCTCTGATCCGGAGAATGATCCACTCACATTCAGCGTGGTTGGAAATCCCTCCCATGGTGCGCTAACGGGAACACCGCCCGATCTGACCTATACGCCAGAGGCTAACTACAACGGCTCCGATAGCTTTACGTTTAAAGCAAACGATAGTCATGCCGACTCGAATATAGCCACCATTTCGATCACGGTTGACCCGGTCAATGACGCGCCTACAGCGAACGCGCAGTCCGTTAGTACCAATGAAAACGCAGCGCTAAACGTTACGTTAACCGGTTCAGACGTTGAGACAGCATCGGCGAACCTGACCTTCGCTGTCACCGTTTCACCAGCTCACGGCACTCTTAGTGGAACAGCGCCGGATTTGACCTACACGCCGAACCCGAGCTACTACGGGCCAGATAGTTTCAAATTCACTGTTACCGACACCGGCGACGGCACGTCGGGAGCGTTAACCAGTCCTGAGGCGACGATCTTGGTCACAGTTAACGGCGTAGCGATAATTGAGGTAGAGCAACCGGCTGGTTCCCAACTTATTGACGGTATGAGCACAGTCGACTTCGGAAGCGTGGCCGTCAACGCTGATAACTCTCATACTTTCCTTATCAACAACATTGGCGGCGCGAACCTGACGAACCTTGCCATTAATTTTGATGGAACGAATGCGAGCGAATTTGTTGTTACGGCGACACCGTCCGATCCTGTTACGCCGGGCTCGGGCACGAGCTTCACCGTCAAATTTACGCCGAGCGCGCTGGGACCACGCAGCGCGGCTATGCACATCATGAGTAATGACGCGAGTCAAAGTCCGTTCGACATAACACTCACAGGGATGGGAATTACGCACCTGGAGGCATGGCGTATCCAATACTTTGGTAGCCCGGACAACACCGGGGACGGAGCTGACACAAATGACTTTGACTTTGACGGTCTCTCGAATCTACTTGAGTTCGCCACCGGAAATGACCCAACGCAAGCCAACGGGATGCCCGGAGAAGCGGTCCTCAACGGCGCAACGTTGGAATTCTTCTACACGCGCGCCAAGGCGGCGATCAACGACGGAATTATTTTCGACGTTGAGTGGAGCGATGATCTCACGAACTGGAGTACAACAGGTGTGACCGAGGTGATTTTGAGCGAGGATGACGTGGTCCAACATGTAAAGGCTTCCTTGGAGATTGGGAGTGGTCCGAGGAAACTTATGCGGTTGAAGGTACTTCGACCGTGACCGGTTCTTAGGCGTCGCGGGGTTTCTGTCTGTCTCGGACTCAGAATTACGCGTCGATTACTAACCAGTGGAAGCAGATTTTGGCGAGGATGCCGCATGCCATTTCACGCTGACGCAAGCTCCAATTTGAGCTACTGACAAAATGGGTTCATCTCTCGAAAAGGATTTCCTGAGCGTGCCTCTTTCTCGAAAGAGCATGCACATCTACTACGTCAGAAATGCGATCCTCACCAAGCTGAAGGCAGCCCTTCCATTCTTCCGCGGCAGATTGTTGGACGTTGGCTGCGGCCATATGCCTTACAAGTCGATTATCTTAGATTCCGCGACAAATGTTTCCGATTATATCGGAATGGATTTATCTGATAATCGCTCTTACGCCAACAAGCCTGATCTTACCTGGGATGGAGTAGTTATTCCGTTACCCGATAGCAGCATCGACTGCGCAATGGCAACCGAAGTCTTGGAGCATTGTCCTTATCCGGACAAGACGTTAGCAGAAATTAATCGAGTACTAAGACCAGGGGGAACGCTATTGATAACTGTGCCGTTTATCTGGATGTTGCACGAAGTGCCTTATGACGAGTATCGGTATACTCCGTTTGCTCTGCGACGATTGGTTGAATCGAGTAACTTTGAGGTCCTTGAATTGAGCGCCCTTGGCGGCTGGAATGCAAGCGTGGCTCAATTTGTTGCGAACTGGCTATATTACGGCGAGGGAAATCGACAGCTGATGAGAATTGGCAGGGTATTGTTTTTTCCGGTCTTCAAGTACCTGATTCAACGCGATCAGGTCCCTACGGAGTTCAAAACTGGCCAAATGATAAACGGACTATCCTGTTTGGCGCGAAAAAAAGATTAATTCGCGGATGAAGGAAAAGTGTCTACAGGAAATTCTATTCGTTTCTCACGATGCCGGACGAACAGGCGCACCACTGGTTTTGTTGAACTTCCAGCGGTGGCTGCGAAAGCACACGAACTTGAAGCTAACGACTATTCTCCGAAAATCGGGTCCACTCGAGGCGGAGTTTGCTTCACTGGGCGAGACCTTTCTGATCAAGCCCGGACGATGGGAACGAATCCTTCGCGAACGAATCGCGAGCCGGCTCCCAGCGAATGTCGGAGCGAACAAACGCCTCGCGGCTTTGCGCGCCCGCCCGCACCAACTTATCTATTCAAATACAGTCACCAATGGAGATGTGCTGCAAATTCTCGCCCGTCCCGGCCTGCCGGTGATTACGCATGTGCATGAGTTAAACTACTGGATCGACCGAAGCGGTCCAGATAACTGGAGCAACGTGTGTCGACATACGACGAAGTTTGTCGCTGTTTCGGAAGCGGTCTCGCGCAATCTCCAGGAACGTCATCAAATTCCACCCGCGCGCATGGAGGTCGTGCACGAGTTCATTCCGGTGGATGGTGACACTCCAAACCATGATGCGCGGGCCGGCGCAGCCATGAAGGAACAACTCGGAATTCCGGCGAGCGCGTTTGTTGTCGGCGGAAGCGGATCCGAGACATGGCGCAAGGGCAAAGATCTTTTTGTCCAACTAGCCATCATGCTGCGCCGTCGAAATCCGTCGCGTCCTTTCTATTTCGTCTGGGTTGGCGCGGAAGGCGACGACGAAGAGCGACGACAACTAAAGCACGATATTGAGCTGGCAGGCATTGCAGATTCTTTTCGTTGGACTGGCGAAGTATCCAATCCGCGCGATTATTTCGCCTGTTTCGATGCCTTTACCCTGGTTTCCCGAGAAGATCCCTTTCCCCTTGTCTGCCTGGAAGCAGGCTTGATGGAAAAGCCAATTCTTTGTTTCGCCGACGCCGGCGGCGCGGCGGAATTGATTGAGGAAGATAGCGGGTTTGTTGTGCCTTACCTCGACTTAAATGTAATGGCAGACAAGCTGCTACTCCTGGGTGAAAATGAAGAGTTGCGACGAAAATTGGGCGCGTGCGCCGCGGCCAAGGTGCGCACACGTTTCTCTCTTGACGTGATGGCGCCACGTCTGCACCGCGTGATAGATAATATGCTTGACCAGAAGACACTGACTTAGCGTGAAGCAACCTACCTTAAACTTAATACTCGCTGCGCCTCTGACCTTCCTCCCGTAGTTACCGTTTTCACTCTTTGTTCGATCAATTACCCGCGCATGCAAAAACTGTATAGATGAAAATTTGCATTGTCGGTCTTGGTTATGTTGGCCTTCCGCTCGCGATTCAATTTGCCCGATCGGGTGCCACGGTCGTTGGCCTCGATACCGACGAAACCAAGGTAGACTTGATTTCGAAGGGACAAAGTTACATCAAACACATTGCCGCGGAAACGGTAGCAGCAATGGTCGATGCCGGGAGCCTTTCTGCATCGACTGACTTTCGCGATATCCGACGCGCAGATGCGATTATCATTTGCGTGCCTTCTCCTCTAAACAAGAACCGTGAGCCGGATATTTCCTATATCCTCGATACAGGAAGAATGATCGCGCCTCACCTGTCAAAAGGAGCGCTTGTCTGTCTGGAGTCGACGACCTATCCCGGCACGACGGATGAAAATCTGCTCGAAACTCTCGAACAAGGTTCGGGGATGAAGGCCGGTATCGATTTTCATCTCGCTTTTTCACCCGAACGCGAAGACCCGGGCAATCCCCACAGTGTGGTCGCGACCATTCCAAAAATTGTCGGCGGTCTCACGCCAGCCTGCCGCGAAAAGGCGGTGGCCGTTTATTCGCTGGCAATTAAGAATCTCGTGCCTGTCTCCTCATGTCGTGTGGCGGAGGCGACGAAGCTATTGGAGAACATTTTCCGCAGCGTAAACATCGCCCTAGTTAACGAGTTAAAGCAGGTGTATGCGGCGATGGGAATCGATATTTGGGAAGTTATCGGCGCGGCAAAGACAAAACCGTTTGGATTCATGCCATTCTATCCTGGACCGGGTCTCGGAGGACACTGCATCCCGATCGACCCATTCTACCTAACGTGGAAGGCACGGGAGTACGGGAAGAATACTCGCTTCATCGAGCTAGCCGGCGAAATCAACACGGCAATGCCCGAGTATGTTTTACATCGAGTCTCCGATGCCTTAAATCATCATCAGAAATCGGTGAAAGGAAGCAAAGTACTTGTCTTGGGTCTGGCATATAAACCTAACGTGGACGATGAGCGCGAATCTCCAAGCTATGTCTTGATGGAGCTTCTGCGACAGCGAGGAGCCGAGGTCGAGTATCATGATCCGTTTGTGCCCGTCATAAAGCTTACCCGTGAGCACCCACAGTTTGCCGGTAAAAAATCAGTCAACTGGGAACGCAATACGATTGACCAATTTGATCTTGTATTGATTGCGACGAATCACGCGGCGGTAAATTACAAGGAGCTGGGCGACTGGGCGGAATGTATCGTCGATACTCGGAATGCCATGGCGGGCATTGCGCTTCCGCCAGATAAGATTTGGAAAGCCTAAGCAAATTGAGGCTGCTGATTAACCGGTTGAAATGGCATGACTAAGCCACCAGACCTGAGCGACGCCGCGGTTATGGGAATGCAGCCGAAGTCTTCTTCGCGAAGATTCTTCGGGTTCTTCGGTTATCTGGTCGTTTTGACTTTGTGCTTTTGCTGGCCCTTATCCTCGCTTTTTTCCTATGCGCTCCATAGCGATCTCCACTCGCATATTGTGCTCATACCGTTCATTACCGCTTACCTGCTTTACGTTCACCGTGATCAATTGCCCGAACCGCGCGGTTCTTCCCCGGTCTGGTCGATAATTCCATTCGCTTGCGCTGCAATCGTTCTGGCACACGCATTCGCGAACAAGAACTTTGAACCGGCCGCAATCGCACTTTGCTTTATTTGCCTTGTTGTTGCCGGCGGTTTCATTTTTCTGGGAAGCAACTGGATGAGAGCAGCCATGTTCCCCTTCGGCTTTCTCTTTTTCATGATTCCACTGCCGGACTCGGTGGCGAATTATTTGGAGAACGCTTCAAAGCTCGCCTCGGCCGAATGCGCGAACTTCTTTCTTCATCTTACGGGCACACCGGTGTTGCGCGACGGCACGATTTTTCAGCTTCCAAACATTGCCATCGAAGTGGCGCAGGAATGTTCGGGTATCCGGTCGAGCTGGGTGTTGTTGATCGCGGGCACGCTGGCCTCTTACCTTTTTCTGAGAAAAAATTCCAATCGGCTGATTCTGGTTCTGGCGACGATTCCGTTAGGTTTCCTGCGCAACGGGTTTCGCATCGCGGTCATCGGACTGCTCTGCATCAATTTGGGTCCGCGAATGATCCATAGCCCAATTCACAGGCAGGGGGGTCCGCTCTTTTTTGTCCTTTCGCTGTTTCCTCTCTTGTTGCTGTTGTGGCTTCTTCGCCGAAGGGAGCATTCATCGTCCCTCGTAGAATCAAAGCCGGACGCCGAATGACTAACGGGAAATGACCCCATGCGCTGCTTCTTGCAGCGCGTCCCGCTAATTGGAGATTGCAGTCGCGCAAAAGAGGATTATCCATTTGCACGCTTTAAGCTATCCGAAGCGGATGTCTGAAGAGAAATCAATGCAAACTCACTTTCGCAAGATTATTGGCCAATTCGATCCGGAGAAAGTGATCAAGCCGTCGGGGAATATTGCGATTTCGGCGACACTTGCGATCGCCAGCGTCCTCGGTAGCTGCGTTTATCCGGCGAGTGGTCCCCTGCCCGACCAGGCGGTGGCGCCGGTCCAGACAACTTTAACTGCGGGAGACGTGATCAGGTTTGCATTTCCGGGAGCACCGGAGCTCAATCAATCTCAGAAAATTCGGGCCGACGGTAAGATCAACCTGCCACTAATCGGAGAGGTGGACGCAGCGGGAAAAACCATTGGCAATCTGCAAGCCGAGATTGCACTCCGTTACAAACCGCAGCTCCAGAATACGACTGTGGTGCTGACACTGGAGAGCAGCGTCATTCAGGTCATTATCTCAGGCGCGGTGAGTAAGCCGGCCAAATTGGTATTCGAACAGCAAACGACAGTCGTTCAGGCCATCATGGAAGCAGGCGGGCCAAGCGAATTTGGAAGTCTGCGGAGAGTGCATCTGATTCGGAAAATCAACGGGGTCGAGTACACCCAGGTGCTCGATTTAAGTGGCATTACGCGTGGCGAACCGATCAAGCCCTACTACGTGCGCAATGGTGACGTGATTTATATCCCGCAAAGTCCGTTCTGAGAAACGCAGGACTTACTGAAGGTTGTACACTTCCACCAGGGCCACGCCGCTAGCGTTATTCTTGCCCCGCACGATCGCGGTGTAAGCGCCCGGTTGTAGAGTAGCGATGATTGCGGATTCTCTATTGTCCTGAGGAGGAATAGTAGCAGCAATTTGCTGCGCCTGGGTCGTGCGCCAGTTGTCGTTGGAAAATATCAGCGAACCATTTGCGGCGTGTAACTCGAGCATCGGATCACTCAGAGGACCGGCAATACCATATCTCGCCAGCGAAGGCCCGAGCGCACGAATCAGTACTTTCGTGGGCTGATCGCCACCGATTATGAAACCGCCAATAACGACGTTATCTCCAGTCCCAACCCGGGCACGAGTGGAAAGATTGATTAGTTTAGCACTCGCAGCGTCAAGATCGTAAAGGTCGAACAAAGCGACCCCGGGAGCATTATTCTTTCCTTGAACTATAGCTGTGTAATTGCCGGGCAAGAGAGTAGCGACGATCGCCGCCTCGCGGTTGTCGCTGGGTGCCACGCCTGTCGCCAGTATCTGACTTTGATTGGTCCTCCAATTGTCGTTGCTACTTAAGCGGACGCCTCTTGAGTCGAACAAGCTTAGATTTGGATCTGCCATCGCCCATCTCACACCCAGTCTCGCCATTGAAGGTCCAATTGCACGAATGACTACTTTTTTCGCTCTCGTTCCGTCGACGACAAAACCGCCAATCATCACGTTCTCGCCGCTCTGCACGTATGTGCGAGTCGATACGTTAGTCAGATGCTGACGCGCAGCTGGAGCGACAGACCAGATTTCAATTCCCTGGGCGCACGGATCGCCTGTGAGTCGTTGCAGGTTTACATTCAGGGTTCCATCGTTCACCGTGACGTTGTAAGGTCCGTATCTCCTCCACGTATTGTTATGCAGTTTGCCAATAGCGGAGGCAACCTGCACTCCTTCCAGTTTTACGTTATAGGTCCGGTAGTTGTTCCGGTAGTTTTCAACCGCCCAGAGGTAGACCGCATAGTCTCCGTTGGCCAGCGTTTGGCTAAAGTTCACATCACCCGTTGCACTCCAAATTCCGCCGTTAAGCATTCCGCTAACAGCGCTATTCACAGCGGGAGAATAAGTGAGATTTGTGCTGTAAGGTGCGTCGGAGGTCGAGAAACCGGTAGCTAACGCGCTGGAATACGAGGTCCAGAGGTTGCCATTAATGGTCGCAGCATTGCCGTTTATGTTGATTGCTTTGACGAAGGTTTCAACCGTCGGAGTAGCGGTTGGTCGTGGCGTGGGGGTCGGTGTGGGTCGCGGCGTTGCGGTCGGCCGTGGGGTCGCAGTAGGTCGGGGCGTCGCCGTAGGTCGCGGCGTGGCGGTTGGCCGCGGAGTAGCTGTTGGTGTTGGGGTGGGGGTTGGGGTAGGCGCGTAGTGTGACCAGGAAATTTCGGTCGATGGTGCGCTCTCCACTCCAAAAGCATTATAGGCCGTCACGGCAATATAATAAGGAATATTATCGCTGAGACCCGTTAGGAGTGCCGAGGTATTATTGCCGACATCTTTTTGCTGGTTCCAGCCATGGCTTGTTGTGCCATACTTAACGCGATAGCCCGCGATATTTTCTTCGCTGCTAGGAGTCCAAGCAATGGTTACACTCGCGGCTTTGATGGGGATACAAAAACTTAACGCAGCGAGAATAATCGTGAGGTACAACAAGAGCCCCACTCTGTTATGGAGTTTCTTACTTATTCCAGTTTTTACAGCAAAGCACGTGCCTTCAATCTGCTTAAAGGCGATTGCCGTGATTCCTCAAAAAATTGACAGGACTTCTCGAATCTGATCCTGAAAATCGCGCTATGAAGATTTGCGATTCCGAATTTTTGCCTCGATTTTTTGCTTTCGCATGGTGCCGCGATATTCTGCGAACGCGGTTGTGGGCTGTACGCAGATTGGACACTCTGAAAATCAGGTGCCGTTAGAAATTAATGAAACAACGATTGAAAAAGAAATCAGCAAAGGGTCTCTATCGCCAGGGAGAGAATCATTTCGGAGAATTCTTCTCTATTCTGACCTCGGGATTATGGCGACCGCCAGTCGCTGTGTGTCTACGTCTGCTAATTGCGGTTTCGGTGGCCGGGCTCGTTTTCGGTTGCACAGCCGAATCACGAAAAGCTCGACTGGCCAAGCGCGCGGACGATTACTTCAAAGCCGGCGACTATAACAAAGCCAAAATCGAATATCTGGGGTTGTTGCGACTCAATCCCGAGAACAAGACAGCGTTTGAAAGAATAGGTCTCATTTGGGCTGAACAGGGCGCACCGCTTCGGGCTGGCCCCTTCTTGCTCAAGGCGCGCGATCTGTCTCCCGATGACCTCGACAATCGGATGCGATTGGGTCGCGTATTCCTTGCTCTGGGCGATGCGGCCTCGGCGAGGAAGGAGGCGTTGTACATCCTGAGCAAATCGCCAGGCTACGACGATGCGATCGTTCTCTTGTCGGAGTGCGATCGCACAAAAGAGGATGCAGCTGCGACTGAACTGCAGCTGAAGAAATTTCCCGATCACAATAAATCGGCATATTTTTTGGCCTCGGCGAACGTTGAATTTCACAAGCAGGATCTAGCCGCGGCGAGAACGGCGCTGCAGCGCGCGTCAGAAGTGGATCCAAAGTCAGCCACGCCGCACCTCGCATACGCGGCGCTTCTTTTGTTGACCAAGGATAACCCAAAAGCCGGCGAAGAGCTGAAGAAAGCTGCCGATCTGGCACCGCCCCGGTCGATTGCTCACGTTCGGCTCGCCGAGTTTAAGGCGCAGACCGGAGCCGTAGCCGAAGCAAAGCAAATCCTGAAAGGAGTAACCGATAAGGTACCGGATTTCCTCCCGGCGTGGCTTCTTACCGCAAAGATCGCCCTTACAGAAAAGAAGTATGATGAAGCCAATTCGCTGCTCGAGAATGTCCTTAGTCAGGACGCCGAGAACATTGATGCGCGGGTGCTGCAAGCACAAATCTCCATAGGCAAAGGTGACGTTGCCAAGGCAACAGAAACAATGGAGCATCTGAGTAAGGCTTATCCAACCGTTCCGGCATTTAGCTATCAGCTTGCGTTAATTTATTTGCAGCAAAACAAATTGGAACCTGCGGCTGGTGTCTTAAAGCAAGCCATCACGAAAAATCCGGATTTCGCTGATGCCATCGTGCTTTTGGCGCAGCTCAACCTGAAGACTGGCAATGCTCCGGCGGCGGTGCAGGCATTGACTGAATTACTCAAGAAACGTCCCGAACTGACCGGGGCCCGGCTTCTCCTAGCCGAAGCACATCAAGTCACCGGACACCTTGATGAAGCGGTCAATATTCTGCAGGAACATCTGCGTAGTGCTCCGCAAGATTCGCAGTCTTACTTTTTCCTTGGCCTGCTGTTTAGACAACAAAACAAGAATGATGAAGCGCGCAAAGCCTTCGAGAAAGTGCGCGAACTTACGCCCGATAATGCCGCGTCGCTCGATCAGCTCGTCGAGCTGGATATTGCCAACAAAGATTTCAACAGTGCCATGAGTAAGGCCCAGCAGGAATTAACCAGAGCGCCAAATGCGGCGATCTCACACTATCTTGTGGGCAAAGTTCACGCCGCGATGCATTCGTGGGATCAGGCTGAAGCGGAGTTATCAAGAGCGCTTGAACTCGATGCGAAGTTCTCGCGTGCCTATGATGGATTGATTGCTGTTTACGTTACACGCGGGAAACTTCCGGAAGCGGCCAATCGGCTGGAAGCGTTAATCGCGAAGAATCCCCAGAACACAGCGGCGCTGCTGACTTCAGCCATGCTCTATGAACGGATGAAGGACTTCGACAAAGCCAGAAACGCTTACGAGAAAGTGCTGGCGACTAATCCGGATTTCACTTCAGCGTTAAACAACCTTGCTTATCTTTACGCTACCCAATTTAACGAGCCAGATAAGGCGCTTGAGTTGGCAAACAAAGCGCGCCAGCTCAAGCCGGAAGATCCCGCGGTGGCCGACACTCTCGGCTGGATTGCATACAAGCGGGGCGATTATGCCCGGGCCTTAAGCCTCCTCCAGCAAGGCGCAGCCAAATTATCCGACAATGCGGAAGTGCAATACCACCTTGGGATGGCCAATTACATGATGGGCCAGACCGGGGCCGCCAAGACTGCGCTTGAACGTGCGGCCAATGCTCCAGCGGATTTTCCCGACAAGGAAGATAGCAAGCGGCGGCTGGCTCTTTTGCAGGAAGAAGGAGCTGCTCAAGTCTCGATTGAAGAAATGAAACGGCTGCTGACACAACAGCCTAACGACCCGATTTTATTGCAGCGAATCGGAGAGTCGTACGAGAAAGAGCAAAAATTTGCCGACGCCGCTTCGTCCTATGAACAGGTAATCAAACTGAATCCTCATTTGATCGCACCCACCCTCAAGCTGGCGCAGCTCTATGCCGGACCGCTAAAGAACCCAACCAAAGCACTGGAGTTAGCGAAAGAAGCGCGCGAACTCGCGCCGGGTGATGCACAGATCAACGCGCGTGCCGGCATCATCGCCTATCAGGCTGGCGACTTCGATTGGTCTTACAGTCGTCTCCAGGAAAGCACGCAACGGCTTCCTGATAACGCCGAGGCGCAACGCTATTTCGCGTTGGCTGCCTATAGCCGAGGGAAAATCGCCGAAGCCCGTGAGGCGATGAAAAGCGTGGTAAGTAAGGTACACGATCCGGCCCAACTCGAAGATGCGAAATCTTTTTTGTCGCTGACCTCGCTGGACCAGAGCCCGTCGAACATCGCCGCCCTCAGCGCGGAAGCAGAAAAAACGCTCCGCGGCGATCCGAATAATGTGCCGGCATTGATGGTCCAGGCCGAAGCGAACCGGCAACGCGGTGAAAACAAAGCCGCCGCGGACATCTACAACAAAATCTTGCAGCGTTATCCGGACTTTGGCCCTGCGCAGAAAAATTTGGCGATTCTGTACGCGCGCGATCCCGCGTTCTTAGCAAATGCCTACGATCTTGCCACGAAAGCGCGCAAGAAAATGCCGGACGATCTCGATCTCATGCAAACCATGGGCGAGATCAGTTACCGGAAAAAAGATTACAGTTACGCGGTGCAGCTCTTGAACGACCGGTCGCGCAAAAAGCCGCTCGATGCCGAAGGACTGTTTTGCCTTGGAATGTCCAATCTTCAGCTAAAGAAAAATGCGACTGCGCGCGATGCGCTGCAGCATGCATTGCAGGCTGGCTTGGCTGATCCTTCCGCAAACGAAGCGAAACAGGCGCTGGCGAAGCTAAAATAAAACCTGATTGCCGGCGCGAGCCCCCGGCAATTCAAAACGGAAGTCGGTCGCGCATTTTCGGCGCGGCCTTGAAAAACATCATGGCGGCAATACCTTCAAGGTCCAATCCCGCGATCATGACTTTTTCTCGCGCACAATTAGCGCTTATTCGCACTCCACTCTGGTTTTGCCTGCGGGCTCAACCCAAACGCGAACACTTGGCCGCAATTGGATTGCGTCGCCAACTGAACGTTCCGTGTTACGCGCCGCGTTTGCGTTACCGCAAGATGACGAGACGTGGAGCCGTCTGGTTTGTGGAGGCAATGTTTCCCGGATATCTCTTCGCGCAGTTCGTCTATACCGATCAGAACCGGCGTGTGGGACATTCCCCTGGAATCCAGGGGATCGTGCAATTTGGCGATGATTTGGCAACGGTCGATTGCGGCCTGATCACGTCGCTCCAGCAGACAAGCGACGCGGAAGAAATCGTCACGATTGATCCCGAAATTCAAGTTGGACAGGAAGTGCGAATCACGACCGGACCATTCCAGGGATTGGAAGCGCTGGTGACGCGGTTAATTCCGGCGAAGGAGCGCATTCGTGTGCTTCTGTCTTTTCTCGGCCGGTCTGTGGAAACGGAAGTCGCGCTGCCGCAAGTTCTCTCGTTGGCGCCGCGCAAACTCTAATCTGAGAAATCGGCAGGCGACGGGAGGGGCTTGCTGTTTTCGAGTTGACACACATGTCTAAGAAAGCTACGCGTTTCGGAGACGTTTTGACTCACCGCGATAGTGACACCTCGAATCCACGTAGGAGCCGCTCCAAATCGCGCTACTGGTATCGATCCTGCTCAATGGAAGGTATGTTTTTACTCGGCGTAATCGTAGCTACGGCCTCGGCCTCCCTCGGGGTTATTGTTCATGCGTTGCACAAAGCTCCAGAGGGCTACGAGGATGAGCACGGCTTCCACTTCCTTCCCGAACGTCCCCGCTATTCCGGCGCTTCGATCCTGCCGCGTCGCGCGCAGGATTCAATGAGCACAGCCGCATTTGATCTTCCGGCTCACGCGCACTCGAAATCCTAACGAGCGGGCTCTTCCGGCAAACGTCCTCATCGCTCTCGCGGAATCGCGATTAATCGTTAGGGCAACTGTTTCAGCAACGTCTTCCAGCGCGTCCAGGCATCCTGGCGCGCTTTTTTGTTTGCTTCACTACCGTCCGGCATTTCGCCTTCGCGCATGAATCCGTGCGTGGCATCCCGATAAGTGACCGGCTCGTATTTTTTCCCGGCGGCCTTCATTAGCTCTTCCGCTTTTGGAATTGTCGCATTCACCCGTTCGTCCTTCTCGGCATAAAATCCGTAAACGGGACACGGAATATTGCTCACGGCCGCCGCATCACTCGCCGCTGTACCGTAAAACGAATATGCGGCTTTCAGTTTCGGATTCTCATTCGCGTGCGCGAAAGTCCATCCCCCGCCCCAGCAAAAACCGCAGACGGCCAGCGTTCCGTTTGTTGCTGGAATCTTCAGGGCGTATTCCGCCGCTGAATTCAAGTCCGCCTTCACTTGCTCCTTCGGCAATTCCGAGATCGCTTTGCGTGCCCCATCGATATCGGAAAATGTCTGGCCGGAAAGAAGATCGGGCGCAATTGCGATCACGCCATTCTCCGCAAGCTGATCGCAAACGCCGCGAACCCAATCCGTCAGTCCAAAAATTTCGTGAATGACAAGGACGACCGGCGTTTTCTCTTTCGCTTCAGGATAAACAATGAACGCCTTGATTGTGCGCTCGCCGGATTTGAAACTCACCCATTCGCCGTGGCGCGGCGATTTTTCCAAGCGCGCCTTGGCCCATTCCTGGGCGACGCCCGCGCGCGAAAGACAGATCAGAACAATTGCGATGACGAGAATCCTGATTGCGTAAAACTTTTGAAATGATCGGCTCATGTTTGCCAAGCTGGTCACGGCCTGATTTCGTGTCAAGCAACGTGTCCATATTGTCGCCACTTGCGCGCGCGTTCAGCAAAGGTTACTTCCGGCGAATGGTTAACATGCAAAAACCATTGAGCCGGCACGGCCGGATTTTCGGAGCGGCGGGTGCGGCAATCTTCCTCGCTCTGACGGCGTGTGAGAAGCGCCCCGAAGCGACGCCGAGCTCCGAGCAAGCGCAGCCATCCTTGGAGATTCGACCGGATGCGCCAGTCAAGATCGGCGAACCAGCGACCGTCAGCCGCGATGCCGACTCGTTCGCGAGTTATGTTCATTTTCCAAGAGGTGCCACCGATGACAGTGCGGTACAGTTCTATTGCGACGTGTCGGCGGACGGTGCAATTGTTGCGACTTACGGATTGATCGGAAACGATCCCGGCTTCAAAGCGGCGGTGCAATCAGCGCTCGATTGGGGCCGGTTTAAACCCGCGAAAGTCGATGGTAAACCAGTTCCGGTTTACCTCGGCGGGACGGTATTATTTTTTCATCAAAACGGCCAGCCGGTCATCGTTGTTTCCTTGGCTACGGCGGAACGGGAGCGCGTGGGTAAACTTTCTAATTACATCCAGCCGCAATTGATCGGCGGACTTGGCGATCGCCTGCAGCGTGCGAATTCCTCATTGATGTGGAACCGGCCTTGGAAAGGTGCAGCCGAGACTCTTTTCAAAATAACTGCGCGCGGCAAGGCGGAATCGAGCTCTGTCGTTTCCGAGATTCCTAAGGACAGCGGGCTGGGAGATCTGCTACGTACGATCACGCAGGACGGACAATGGGTCCCCGCCTATAACGATGGGAAACCAAGTTCCGGCCAGATTAACGTGGTCGTAAATTTCGGCGAATACTGATGGGTGCGACAGACAGCCTCTGGGAAAGGTTTCAGAAATATCTCGTCTCGTACGACGATCTGAAATTGACGCTCGATATCAGTCGCATGCGTTTTGCAGATGATTTTCTCGCGCGGATGAAACCGGCGGCGGAGCGTGCATTTCGCGAGATGGCGGAATTGGAAAACGGCGCGATCGCAAACGCAGATGAAAAGCGCATGGTCGGTCATTACTGGTTGCGCAATCCGCAACTGGCGCCGAATGCGCAGTTGCGCGCGGACATCGATGAAACCAACGCGCGCATTAAAGAATTTGCCGCGGACGTTCATCGCGGTGTGATTGGTCCGGCTCCGCAAAAAACGTTCGCGCACATTTTGCTGATTGGCATCGGCGGTTCCGCGCTCGGGCCGCAATTTATTGCCGATGCTCTCGGCTCGGCAAAGGATCCGGCCGATATTTTCTTTTTCGATAATACTGATCCCGACGGTTTTGATCGCATTTTTGAAGAGATCGGCGATGGCATCGCATCAACACTGGTCGTCGTCATCTCGAAATCCGGCGGCACGAAAGAAACGCGCAACGGCATGCTTGAGGCCCAGGCGCGTTTTGCGAAGGCGAGGCTGACCTTCGGCAAACACGCAATCGCTGTTACCGGAAAAGGCAGCGAACTCGATAAATATGCCGAACAAAACAACTTTCTCGCGCGTTTCCCGATGCACGATTGGGTCGGCGGACGCACATCGGTCATGAGCGCAGTTGGTCTGGTGCCGGCAGCATTACTTGGCTTTGCCATCGATGATTTTCTCGCCGGCGCGGCAGCAATGGACACGCACACCCGCCTGCCCGATTTGCAAAAGAATGCGGCAATGTTGCTCGCCCTCATGTGGTATCACGCCGGCAACGGACGTGGCGAAAAAGACATGGTCATCCTGCCCTACAAAGATCGGCTGGCGCTCTTCAGCCGTTATCTGCAGCAGCTCGTCATGGAGTCGTTAGGCAAGGAAAAAGATCGCGACGGCAAGACCGTTCATCAGGGAATTGCCGTTTACGGCAACAAAGGATCGACCGATCAGCACGCCTACGTGCAGCAATTACGCGATGGCGTCGCAAATTTCTTCGTCACCTTCATTGAAGTCGCTCGTGATCGCGCAAGCGCCACCTTCGATGTCGAAAAAGGAATTACCAGCGGAGACTATCTGCACGGTTTTTTGCGCGGGACGCGTGCCGCTCTTTACGAAAAGGGCCGCGAATCGATCACCATCTCGATTCCAGAAGTAAATGCGTTCCAAGTCGGCTCGCTGATTGCTCTTTATGAGCGTGCGGTGGGATTCTATGGCTCGCTTGTGAACGTAAACGCTTACCATCAGCCTGGAGTTGAAGCAGGAAAGAAGGCCGCTACGCGATTGCTCGAACTCCAATTGAGTGTGCGCAAGGCGCTGCCGAAATCTCCCGGCAAAACCGCCGCGCAATTGGCGGAAGCGGTTCAGGCCGATCCGGAAGATGTTTATCATCTGCTGCGCCATCTTACCGCCAATGATCCGGGCATCACGAGCGATTTAGCGGATCACCCATCGCAAGCACGTTTTTTCCTGCGCTAATGTCCACCACACCAACGTCCGCAAACAACGCCACTACACGCGATGTCCCGTGGAACGATGTGGTGCACTTCGTGCGACAGCTCAGCCACGATTTGCGTAATCATTTAAACGCGATCGAGCTGCAATCGACCTTGCTCGCCGAACTCGCCTCCAATGGGGAGTTAAAAGGCGAGGTGCAGCGGCTTCGCGAGATGACCTACGAAATGAGTGTCGCCCTGCAAAAACTCACCGGCGCGACAGGTGACATTTACCCGAAAATGATGAGTTATCGTGCGGCGGATTTCGTCGACGACGTGCGCGAGAAAATCGAAGCGGAACGTCCGAAAGAAAACGGCGCGATCGAGTGGAGCGTAAAGCTTGATGACGAAACTTTGCAGATCGATCCGCAGCTGCTGCAAACGGCGTTTCTCGAAGTCTTCAACAACGCTTTCCATCACGAGCGCGCTCCCGGGAATCTAAAGGCTTTTGCCTGGATTGAAGGCGATCGTTTTGTTTTCGAATTGTCGGAACCGAAGAAAGACTTCGCTGCGCTAACGGAGAACTGGGGACGTGAGCCGTTGATGAAAGTAGGTCGCGGCCATTACGGCCTCGGTCTTCATCGCGTGCGCGCGATCGTCGAAGCGCATCGAGGCCAACTGCAGGCGCGTTACATTACGGCCAGTTCTTCCTTGTGCACGAGCATCACGCTACCGCTGTCGAAGGATCTGTTATGACCACGGATCATCCACGCATCCTCATCATCGATGACGAGCGACCGATTTTGATGACGCTTGAGGCGTTGCTGAAACGACATGGTTATTCCACCGAGACCGCTGCGACCGCGGCTCATGGATTGCGGGCGTTACGCGCAAATTTGCCGGCGCTCATTTTGCTCGATTTACAACTTCCAGACGCGGAGGGATTGGAGACGCTCGACCAAATCAAGCGCGATCATCCACAAATACAGGTTATTATTCTGACTGCGCACGATACGTTGAGTAACGCGATCGAATCAATCAAACGCGGCGCATATCATTTCATCAGCAAACCCTACGCGCCGGAAGAGCTTCTCAGTCTGGTCGAGAAAGCGCTGGAGAAACAATCTCTTTTGCGGGAAACGGCGGAGCTGCGCCAGAAAACGCAGCAACTGGAAAAGCGTCTTGAAATCGCGGAAACGCGAGCCGCTCCGATCTTCACCAGCAAAGTCATGCAGGAAATCGACGGCCTCATCACAGCGATGGCGCCGTCAGAAGCCAACGTGCTCATCACGGGCGAGAGCGGTGTCGGCAAGGAAGTAATCGCCAATGTGATTCACACCCGAAGTTTGCGCGCAGATAAGCCAATTGTGAAATTGAACTGCGCCGCGTTTCCGCAGCAAATGATCGAATCGGAGCTGTTCGGTTACGTCAAGGGCGCATTCACCGGAGCGATGAACGATTTTCCCGGCATGATCGCAGAAGCGAATAGCGGCACACTGTTTCTCGATGAGATTTCAGAAATGCCGGCGGAATTGCAAACACGATTCCTGCGCGTCCTGCAGGAGGGTGAATACCGTTCGTTAGGTAGCACACGCACCATGCAGTCCAATTTTCGCGTCATCGCAGCGACGAACCGGCCGATCCAACAGGCGCTGGCGGAAAATCGTCTGCGCTCCGATTTGTATTATCGACTGAACACATTCCAGATCGAAGTCCCGCCGCTGCGCGACCGGAAGCAGGATATTCCGCCGCTCGTGGGCGCTTTCGTGAAACGATTCGCGGACAAATTGGGCAAGCCGGAACCGGAGATCATGCCCGAAGCATTTCAAAAGCTGCTTGATTACTCATGGCCGGGGAATGTGCGGGAGCTGCAAAACGCGATCGAATACGCCGTCGTTCTCGTGCGGCAAAATCAGATCACGGTGAAGGAGCTGCCAACGGAAGTTCAATTGCCCGCGGCTCTGCAAAATCTGCCCGGCACCGATATCCAAAACGCCCGTCCGCAAAGCCTCGATGAGATGGAGAAGAACGCCATTCTCCAGGCACTGGCTTCAACGCATGGCAATAAGAAACGGGCCGCTCAGGTATTGGGTATTCAGCGACCGACGCTCTACAACAAGATGAAGCGCTTCGGCATTCAGCTCTGATATTACTCGTTAGGTAGCGACGAGAGCGCTGTTCCTGATTGCGTCTTCACAATCGCGACGTCGGAGCTGTTAATTGAGCCGGTCACGGTAACATCGTTGCGGAAATTTAACGCGCCAAAAACCGCGCCGCTTTGCGCCTTGGTTTGGCTGACGTCGGAACTGTTTACCGCGCCACTGGCAGTGGTGTCACCCAGCAGCACGCTCATGGGAATGATCACGTTGCCGGTACGAGTGCCGTCATTCACGCCGGCGAGAGTGATGGCGATGGTCTGTCCGTTAGTTACTCCAGTAAGATTTACAAAGACCTGATTGCCAGCTGCCGTTGTACTCGAGGCTGATCCTGTCCCGAAGGTTACGCTGCCAGAGCTAACGGTTACGGGAGCTGCAAAGGTAACGACCACTTGATGATTACCGGATGCACCGCCAGTGCGGCATTCGATCCCAGGCGCCCCGATGAGCGGCAGATTAATGTCAAACGCGCCCGCGCCGCCATGATTCTTGCGAGAAACGGCGTTGAGCGGCGCCACGCATCCCGTTGACACGGGAAACTTTCGACTCGCTGTTGTTACCTCCAGGTCGGGCGTGGTGTAACTAATAGTCGGAGCGCCGTTGCCATCGAGAATGATGTAAAGAAAATCGAGTCGGACACTGCCAACCTGATCGACAAATTCCTCGTCCCACGTTGGCGTGGCCGTATCAACATGCGATCCGCGCAAGTAGTAGACGTTCCCGCGACCCTCGCCGCCGTCGGCCATCAAACCAATGTGTGCCGTGCCACAATCCACGACAAAAGATTGATCAGAACCGGCATCGGACCGGCGGGCGCTCCCGTAACGCGGAAGCGTATGAACAAAGGCGAAGCTCTCACCCTGATTGAAACTCACATAAAGCTTGTCCCCATGCAGAACGTAGAACGTTCCGTTGTTATCAAAGGATGAATGTGAGACGACAAAATCCGAGCCGGGACCAGCTGCCATCGGATGCTTGATGCCGGTCCAGTTCACACCGAAGTCGGCCGTCTTACACACATAAAGATCCCGATCGCCGGGATTAGTTCCATCAGCAGGTTCGGTCCAATAAAATTTCCGATCAGTTCCCCACGTGCCATGTCGGCCGCCTTTATGTAAAGCAAAGGCGGTATTCGGCACGCGGGTATCGCCCGGGTTGTTTGGTGCGTGCGCGTTGTTACGACAAACCACGTGCTCGGGACCGCTTCCATCATCGCCAACGAGCGGAGTTTGAATCGGGAAAGTCAGGCCGCCATCGAAACTAAATACAAGCGACGTGCCGATGCGCATCCATCCCGCCAGAATATAAGGCTCGTCTGTCGGCAACGGACCACCCGGCCGCATGCCACTAAAAGGACCTAGATACGACCAAGCCTGATCGTTCCCCGCTGAAGCAAGCGGATTCTGTACAACGGTGAAGTTCTCTCCCTGATCATCGCTATGCGCCGTAATCGCATCGGCTAATTCGGTTCCGAAAAAAATGACATCAGTGCCGAACGCCTGCATATCTCCCTCGATTCCGAACGGAACGGAAACCGGTGCAGGCGGGTACTTCTGGACCCAAGTCTGACCACCATCCGTGCTCTTCTCGATGATGTTTCCTGTCAGCAGCACAGGTAGAAGAACGAATGTGTTGTTCCCCGCGGCCGCAAGGTTTCCTTCACAGCATTGGCCATGATAATTAATCTTCCAGTTTGGCGAACGTGGCGGTGGCGGCGGCGGAGCTGGCAGAGCCGGCACAACCGTCGCGATACAATGGTATTGGTCCGCCGCCGAACCGGTGAAGTAACCGGCATGCACTGTGAACACGCCGGTGCCATCCGCATCCGGTTCGATATACGCGGTCTCACTGGTGGAAGGCGCGCTGTGTGTTGATTGATCAACGATCGGCCCGTTGTTGTCGGTCTTGTGGATGTACATGTCGTAATCATTCGCCAGCACTACCCATGACATCGCGATCTCAATCCGTTTGCCCACCCAATTGGCCGGCGTGCCTGCAACTGTAATGGTAAAGGTATCGCAGTTGACGCCTTCAACGCAGGTTCCCTCTCCGTTGTAAGTCCCGCCAGCGGCCGTCCCCGTCCATGAAATTGGACTCGAGTTTACCGCAATTGTGCCTGATGTAGGACTAGCTGCGCGAATACGAAGGATCGACAGGGCACAAACCAAGCCGAAGCTAACGAACACAAAGGCTAGGTTCCGACGATATCTGCTCATGGCAGCGCAGTTCCGGATTGTGTCTTCACGCTGGAAACATCCGAGCTGTTGATTGCGCCGTTTACCGTTACGTCCGTGCGGAAATTCAATGGTGTCAGGGCAAAACCGCTCTGAGCTTTTGTCTGACTCACATCGGAGCTGTTTACGCTCCCGTTAGCGCTCGTGTCGCCGAGTAGAACACCCATCGGGATAATAACGTTCGTCGCGGTTGTGCCATCGTTTACTCCGAAAAGGGTAATCCCGATCGTCTGAGCATTGGTAACTCCAGTCAGATTTATGATTACGTCATTTGCGGCAACGCTCGTTCCGGACACTGAGCCTGTTCCCTGGGTTATCGCGGCGGAGCTGACTGTGACCGGCGAAGCGAAACTAACGATTACCTGATGCTCGTTAGCTCCCACGCCCTGCCCCATTCGACATTCGATGCCCGGTGCGCCGCTCAATGGCAGGTTGACATCAAACGGCGTAGCACCATGAACTTTCCGGGAAACTGCCTTCACCAGCAATGGGTCGAACACGTAGCTCTGCGCGACATCGATAAGATTAAAAAGCGAACCGCCGATCCCGCCGAAAGACGGTACTGAATTGGCCGGTTGCGTAAGCGTCATGGTGCTTGCTGTTACTTCATGCAAATCTCGATCGATCGCGCCCGTTCCGCCGCCGACTATGGAGATCGGAACGTCGATCGTGATCGTCCCGTTTGGACCGAGGGTGGAACGGCAATTTGCGGCCGGCAATGTTGTGGCACCGGGATAGGTCAGTGACACTCCTCCTCCAACCACGGTAACAGCGTTCTCTCCTGCAAAGCATTGTAAAGCGCCGCCATTAAGAGACTCACCATAAACATGAAAGTTCTTCCCACCATTCGGATCAGTGGCGGATGGGACAAGCCACTGCGTCGACCAGACCAAATCGGGATCGGGATCCTGCACGGTGGTAGGAGCCAGACTGAGATTGCTAAGTCGCATTACGACCTCGTAACAAGGCGCGACAACAGAACACGGCGCAGTAGTCACCTTGGTAATGCTGGAACCGATAATGTCCAGTTGCGGCATATTGGCATTGCTGACGCCGCTTACCTCATACTTGCCGTCTCCTGTTGGATCGGAAACCGAATTAAATGGAGCCAGGCCTTGAATGTTCACCGGCGACCTCGCCGTCAGCAAACCAGTCCCGCCATTCTGCCTAACGAACATGGCATGAGGTCCAAAGGCTTCGTCCACGTTATTGGAATCCGCATAACTTATTTGAAGTTCTCCCTGTGCGCCCATGCGAACTTGAAGGAAGTCGCCCAGAGTGCGATCGCCACTCTGTCCTCCGATCAAGGTTTGAATACTTCCGCGATGGACAAAATGTCCGCTTGCCTGGATAGGCGCAGTAAAGGCAGCCGTGGCCGCATGCCCGTTAACCGTCTGCACTACCCACAAGCTCCAGTCGCAATTCGCGCCGCAGGAATCCGGCCCACTGGAGGGAAATGTTGGGGCGCCCGGCGTTCCATACCAGGCGATAGCTACGCGACCATCGTCTCCAGCAGCCATCCACGCAAAAACGTTGGTGTGGAGCGTGCCGACCGGCGATCCGGAAGTGTCGATCTGGAGTGGGGCTGACCAGGTGTTACCCTGATCGGTAGAGTAAGAATACTTCAAAACTGTATCCCCAACGACCTGACCACCGGCATTGATTGGCGCCTGCTCCCAAACGGAGTACAAATTCCCGGCGTTATCGATTGCCATGGTCGGAAAGTTCCCGCCGGTTTTCGCGTTGGGTCCAAGATCTGCCACTAGTAAATCAGTGCAGTTAAGACCCGTCGGATCGCTCACATTCGCCACCGGAGCACCGAACGCGACAGGGAAACAACGACCAATGCGAATGGTATTCAGCTGTGCGTTATCGTGAACGACGTAGACATGCTTAACTGGAGTAGGAAGCGTGGTATACCCCCCCATACCGTTAGGTTGACCAAGCGTTGTCGCAATCGGGCTCAACTCGTTATTGCCCATGATTGCTTCATCGCATGAAAGGTCCGCCGTGACTTTGTACGCCGGACCGAACTCAATTCCGGCCGTCGCCCCGACGCCGCCAAGAGGCGAGCGATACATCACAAGAACATTATTCCCGGTGCTGCCGCCGCACATCGCCCCGCCCGGTCCGATCTCATCATTCGTTAGGAAGAGAATTCCCCCATTCGTTGGATCGCCATCGATTGCATACCATTGTCGGTCGACAGCGGTGTCCGGCACGCCCGTGTTGCTGCAAACAAAGGTCGCGCCAAAATCATCTGAGCGACCCGTGCTGAAGTTAGCCAGCGTCAGATCATTAAAGTAGAGGTGGCCGGCGGAGTCGACGCCCAGCTCTGTGTCGCCACCACCATTGCAAGTCGTTACCTTTCCCTCCAAAGGAGCCGCGTTGACGATCCACTTGAAAGTTTTTCCGCCATCGAGCGAATGCCAGATCCAACTGGTATCGGCCGAGAGTGTGCCCGGGACGCTGGTGTAAATCCGATTCGGATTCGTCGGATCCAAACGGATATCTTCTTCAAATCCCGTACCGCCGATGCCGCTAATGACCGGATGCGCAAACGTAGGCGTGCCGGGTGTAAAGACGCGAATAGAGCTCGGCTGAAAAGCGGTGCGTCCCCTTGCCGCTGGCAGCGCGCGGAACTTCGGATCGATTCGATCGATGCCCAGCCTTAATGACTTTTGCGGCTGGCCTTTTGGTTTGGGAAGACCGAGGCCTAAGATTGCCAGAACCAGCGCGAGCAAACATAGAACCGAACCAACAACGATATGCCATTTTGTTTTCATAAGACTTCACTCCTCATTGGCGGGCAGAATTATCAGGATCGACCACTCGGAAGGCGGAGGGAGAATTTTCTGCATGACTCTTGGGGTAGCCTAACGAGTCGAATGCTCGCAGCGCGGCCAGCCGCCCACTGCATGCGACCAAGTTAGGTTTGATTAACTAATCGAAGCTCCGACCGGCAGTGATTGCCGGATCACCCAAAAAAACGATCCATTTTCGATTACAATTTGGTAAGGAAAACGGGACAAATCCAATCATGACAAAAGCTGTGAACGATTTTCAATGAAGGGAGGTTGCTTCGGCGATCCGAAATGTTTCTGACGCATCTAACCTGCACCGCTTGCGGACAACGGCATGAATGGTCATGCCTGCAGAATCTTTGCACCGCGTGTCAAAAGCCCCTCTTTGCTGAATACGATCTTGTCGCGATCAGGAAATCGCTCACTCGCGATGGCCTAACGAGTCGAGAGAAAAGTTTGTGGCGCTTTCGCGAATTGTTACCGCTGCCGGCCGGTGTTGCGCCGGTCTCGTTAGGCGAAGGCGGAACACCGCTTTTGTTTGCCACGACCTTCGGCAGGAAAATTGGCGCGCCGAAGCTTTGGATAAAGGATGAATCATTCAATCCAACGCAAAGTTTTAAGGCGCGCGGGATGTCGGTTGCCGTGTCGATGGCGAAATATCTCGGAGCAACGAGACTGGCGGTACCGTCGGCCGGAAACGCGGGCGGTGCGTTTGCGGCGTATGCGGCGCGGGCCGGTCTTGAAGCGCACATTTTCATGCCGCGTGATACGCCTCGAGCGAATATCATCGAATGCGAGCAACTCGGCGCGAATGTTACTTTGCTCGACGGGCTCATCACAGATTGCGGTGCGGAAATTGCGCGCCGGAAAAATGCAGAAGGCTGGTTCGACCTGTCGACGTTGAAAGAGCCGTATCGGGTCGAAGGAAAAAAGACGCTCGGTTACGAATTGGCCGAACAATTTGGCTGGCAATTGCCCGACGTCATTCTCTACCCCACCGGCGGCGGGACCGGTCTTATTGGAATGTGGAAAGCTTTTGACGAGATGGAAACCCTTGGTTGGATCGGTGGGAAACGACCACGCATGTTTTCGGTGCAGGCGAGCGGTTGCGCGCCAATCGTTCGCGCATTCGAAAAAGGTGAATCGACCGCCGCCGAATTTCCGAATGCGCATACGCTTGCCGCCGGTTTGCGCGTGCCCAAAGCAGTGGCCGATTTTCTGATATTAAAGATTCTGCGCGCTTCACACGGAGGTGCGATCGCGGCCGATGACGAAGAGATGATTCGAATAACGCAGGAGGTCGGGTCAAGCGAAGGCGTATTTGTCGCGCCGGAAGGCGGCGCCTGTTTCGTGGCATTGAAGGGGCTGCTGGCAAATGGCTCAATTTCGCCTAACGAATCGATTGTCATTTTTAATACCGGCTCCGGCATTAAGTATCTCGACGTTTATCCGCAATAATCTTTGCTCGACGGCGGTGCTGGAAGTGTGAGATCGTCCGCTCGGAATGAAAGCGGCCCCCACCGTTATTCTGGCTACACTATGTCTGCTCGCGCAAGCAGCGGCCGCCACCTTTCCTAACGAGCAACGACGTGCAGAAGCGATTGTTTCGCATATCCCGCGCGAGCCGGTCAATTCCAGAGCAATCGCAGCGATTGGATACAGCAAACGGCTGCACGCGCTGGAAATCGAATTCGTTAATGGCGCGATTTATCGTTACCTCGATGTGCCGGTTGCGCTTTACAACGCAATCATGGCCGCAAAATCAAAGGCGCAATTTTACGATCGCAACGTTCGCGGAAAGTTCCGGTCACTTCATGTGCGACCGCGTAAACGAAGATGAACGAACGCAAACCAGCTCGGCCAGGCCGCCAGATTTTCGTGCTGACGCCGGAGGAACGACGAACTATCGCATTTGTTCTGTGCGCGCTCGTGCTCGGAGTCGCAACGAAACATTATCGCGATGCTCATCCACGTCCGCCGAAGCCTTTGCCGGCGAAGGAACAGCGCACGGCAAAGAAAGTGCCGAACTTCCGACATGCGCCCGCTTCGAATCCTTCAGTCGGGCCAGAGCGATAACTCGTTAGGCGATCAGCGCCTCGAGATATTTGTTAGGCAGTGGATGCCCGGAGCTTTCGTGCTGCCAATAAATGGTTACGATCCACCAGCGTTTACCGTCATTGAATAGTTGAATACTATTGATGCCACGCATAAACGGCTCGGGATCATTTTCGTCATGGCGCGACTCGTACGTGCTCCAGACATGCGCGATACGACCGAACTGTTCCGTGCGGCGCGCGATTTCTTTTTCGTAAAAGCCGCTCATTTCAAAATAAGGCTGCACCCGAGCAATGAAACCTTCGACGTCGAGCATCTGCGGCACGAGGGCCTGATCCAGTTTGCCGGCGTCTTTCGCCGTCGGAATCAAGCGCGCTCCGGGATAGAAAAGCGAACGTTCACGCTCCCAATCGCGCTGTTTGCCGGCGGGTCCAGAGATGCCGTCATAAGAAGCGCGAATGATGGCATCAATCGAAGCTACGTCGGGACTCATTGTTTTCTACATGGTTCAACAAAACTTTTAACTCGTTAGGCAAAACCGGTTGACATCGGCGGTCGGCCGGGCGAGCCAAGAGTAAACGCGCGCCTGGACAATTGCATCGACAAAACGCCCGGTCATCCTAAGCGAAGGCGTTCAATGGCATGAAAACTTCTGCCAAAAAGTGCACATGCGCGTCCTCATCGCAGATGATCAACCCGGCGCCGCCGCGTTTTTGGCCGAATTAGTCAGCCAATGTCGAAATGAAGTGGTCCAGATTGTTTACTCCGGACTGGATGCAATTCACGCTTATGAGCGGCATCGGCCCGACGTTGTGCTGCTAGACCATCGGATGGCGAAATTAAATGGCGTCACGGCCTGCCGTCACATTCTTGCGAAAGATCCAGCGGCGCGAATCATTCTCGTCAGCGGTTTCCCTCCGGGATGCGAAGCAACGGACCTCGGCGCGGTTGCGATCCTCACGAAGCCAGTGGAATTGCACCGGCTCTATGAAGCTCTCCACGCGGCGGCGCATCCGAAATCAGAGGAGTCGTCACAAGCCACTTCGTAACCGCGGACAGACAATTCTCGGATTCGCTTGTCGGGAGCGCAGATTCGCTTCAATCTGCACGCGCTCGTCGCTTATGAAATTCGCTCTTCCATTTGCCGCTTGTCTTCTTGCATCCAGTTTTTCCGCCGCTGAACCACCAAAGCCCACTCCACCGCCGCTGATCTTGATTAAGGCGGCGCATCTAATCGACCCGGCAAGCGGAAGTGTGCGCGAGAACCAGGCCGTTCTCATTGAAGGCGACAAAGTAAAATCGGTCGGCGCCGCAGCGGACCTCACTAAAAATCTTTCGCCGGAAACGCGCGTGATCGATCTGGGGAATGCGACCGTCTTGCCGGGTCTGATCGACTGCCACACCCACGTCACGAGTCAGCCGGAAAACTATTACACAGATATTTTTCGCAAATCGCCGATTGATGTCGCAACGACTTCGCACATCTATGCGCGGCGCACATTGCTCGCTGGTTTTACGACCATTCGAAATGTTGGCGCGCCAGAATTTACCGACATCGCTCTGCGCAACGCGATTAATGCGGGCAAAATTCCCGGTCCGCGCATGCTCTGTTCGGCGGCTCCGTTGAGCGCGACTGGAGGCCATGGCGATCTCAATGGCTTTTCGCCTTATCTCCATTTTGACGAAGTCGCGACGTCGATCGCAAATGGTCCGCAGGAAATCAGGGCAGCTGTTCGCCGAAACATCAAATACGGCGCCGACTGGATAAAAATTCTCGCGAGCGCCGGCGTTCTTTCTGAAGAGGAATCTGTGGGCGCACCTCAATATTCATTCGAGGAAATGAAAGCGGCGGTTGATGAAGCGGCACTCTGGGGCCGTAAAGTGGCGGCACACGCGCACGGGGCTGAGGCGATCAAAATGGCGATTCGAGCTGGTGTTGCCTCGATCGAGCACGGCAGCCTGATCGATGACGAAGGCATCCGAATGATGAAAGAACACGGGACGTGGCTCGTGGATGACATTTATAACGACGATTACATCATCGGTGAATATTCGCGGCTCGGTTACCCGCAAAAGATTCTCGACAAAGAACGGCTCGTCGGTCGATTGCAGCGCGAAAATTTTCGAAAGGCTTTTAAGGCGGGCGTGAAATGCGCCTTCGGAACCGACGCGGGGGTTTATCCACATGGGTGGAATGCAAAACAATTCGCGAAATTGGTCGAATGGGGAATGACGCCGATGCAGGCGATTCAGGCTGCAACGACAAGCGCGGCCGATTTGATTGGATGGAAAACGAAGGTCGGGCAGATCGCCCCCGGTTATTTCGCCGATCTCGTCGCGGTGAAAGGCGACCCGCTGAAAGACATTACATTATTAGAAAAAGTAGACTTAGTGGTTAAAGGCGGCATTCTTTACAAAAATGCCCTAACGGGTGATGCACCCCTCCAGTTCGAATAGGTTCGGACCGATACGAAGGCAAATCGTTTTCCCGACGTCGGTTGCATATCCGAGGGTCTAAATGCATGAGAGCACTCGGCTGCCGCAATTGCGTTTCAACGTAACGAACTAATTATTTCTAGATAGAGACACTAGAATTTCCAGAGCTCCGCGCATTTTCGCCTCCACTACATTTAATACGCGAAGTCAATTAAAACCCACACCTCCGGAAGAAGATATATCTTCACAAGACGCTCGGTTTGATGATAAACCTTTCATCCCCGCACGACCTCGTTACTTCAGCTCCCATATGTTCTCTAATACGCAATACGTCCGCGCACGAATTCTGTTCGCTGCGCTCGCTGTTTCATTCTTCGCCGGACTCCAAGTTCGAGTTCAGGCCCAGAACGCAATCGTCACAGAAAACGCTCTGACGGGAAATCTGCCAAGCGAATGGGATGTCTCCGGTGTAGGCGATCCCACCATTCAGGGATTCGCTACCGACATAAGCGTGAATCGCGGCCAATCGATCAGTTTCAAGATAAGCACTGACGCGTCGGCGTATCACATCGATATCTACAGGCTCGGTTATTATGGCGGACGCGGCGCCCGGAAAGTTGCAACGATCAATCCATCAGTGAGTCTTCCCCAAACTCAGCCGGCATTTGTGCGCGATGCGTCGACCGGCTTGGTTGATTGCGGCAACTGGGCGGTATCAGCGAGTTGGACTGTTCCTTCGTCAGCGGTGTCCGGAGTGTACATTGCCAGGCCGGTGCGAAACGACACCGGGGGAGCCAGCCACATTATCTTTATCGTGCGTGACGATGCGGGAACATCGAACCTGCTCTTTCAAACCTCCGACCTGACATGGCATGCTTACAATCTTTTCGGAGGCGCTGATTTCTACAGAGGCAACGGCCCCGTGGCCGGCGGGCGTTCGCGCAAGGTCAGTTACAACAGACCTTTCACGAATCGCCAGGATTCGGCTACACGCGAGAACGAAGGATTTCTTTGGGATTCAGAATATCCGATGATTCGCTGGCTCGAAGCCAACGGCTACGATGTCAGCTATGCGGCGGGAGTCGACACGGATCGGCGCGGCGTTTCCGCGCTGACGCGACACAAAATCTTTTTGTCTGTCGGTCACGACGAATATTGGTCGAATGCGCAACGTGCAAACGTTGAAGCGGCGCGCAACGCCGGGACGCATCTGGCATTTTTCAGCGGCAACTTGATGTTCTGGAAAACGCGCTGGGAAAATAGCATCGCGGGTTCGAGCACGGCTTATCGCACGGAAGTTTGCTACAAGGAGACGTGGGACAATTCCAAAACCGATCCGAGTTCGGAATGGACGGGAACCTGGCGTGACCCCCGATTCAGCCCACCGTCGGACGGCGGCCGGCCGGAGAACGCGCTTGTTGGAACATTGTTCACGGTTAACGCGTTTCGGTTCGATCCAATGTCAGTCACTTCCGAACAAGGCAAGCTGCGATTCTGGCGGAATACGGGATTGGATACCATACCGGCGGGACAAACAGCGCAGTTTGCCCCGGGTGTCCTCGGTTATGAATGGGACGAAGTTATCGATAACGGCTTCCTGCCCGGCGGTCTAATTCAAATGTCGAGCACAACCATCGGCGTGGAGAGTTACTGCCAGGATTATGGTTCCACCTTTACACCTGGTGTGGGCACTCATCACCTCGTCCTCTATCGACACAGCAGCGGAGCTTTGGTTTTTAGCGCCGGAGGAACCCGGTGGTCATGGGGATTGGATGCCACTCACGACATCCTCGGCCCAGCTGCCGATAATCGAATGCGACAAGCTACCGTGAATTTGTTCGCAGACATGGGCAACGTTCAGCCTGGCTCGCTGCAGTCCGGTCTTGTCGCCGCAACGCAGTCGACCGATTCCACTCCGCCGACTTCTACAGTTATCATGCCGGCCGGCGGCGTGGTCAACATGGGCGCGCCGGTGACGATTGTTGGGACAGCTACTGATGCCGGGGGAGGCAAACCAGCCGGCGTCGAGTATTCGCTCGATAATGGCACGACGTGGCATCCGGCGAAGGGCGCGGCAAACTGGAGCTTTACGTTTCTACCTTCTTTCACTGGCGCACTCACAATCCGAACTCGCGCGACCGACGACAGCGGAAGAATTGAAACACCCGGGCCCGGGATCACTGTCACGGTAATCGATAACCCCTATCTGACTTCCATTTTTCCGCCGGACTCAGCGCCGACGGTGTTTGACCAGAACGATGGAGTATCTGAGGAACTTGGGACGCGATTTTATTCCGACCGAGACGGCTGGATTACTGGTATCCGATTTTACAAGCCGGCAACAAGTACCGGACCTCATGTAGGTCATCTATGGGCGAACGACGGAACGCTTCTGGGCACAGCTACATTTACTAATGAGACTGCGGTTGGCTGGCAGGTAGCGCCCTTGGCAACGCCGGTAGCTGTTACGGCCTTTACACCGTACATTGCGTCATACTTCCACCAATCCGGTCATTACGCGATCGATGTCCTGTACTTTACCTACAAAGGGGTCGACCGTCCTCCATTACACGCCGTAATTGATTCCTCAAACGGACGCAATGGTGTTTACAACATCGGTAGCAGCGTGTTTCCGACCACTAGCTACAATTCCTCCAACTACTGGGTTGATGCCCTTTTCACGCCTAGCCTAACGACTGACACGACTGCCCCTTCCGTTGTCGCTTTGGCTCCTCCCAACGGTGCTACCGGGATCAGCGCCACTACTTCGGTCAGCGCGCAATTTAGCGAGGAAATGGCCCCGTGGACGCTTGGATCGGCCAACTACTCCTATCCTCTGCCAAACGCTCTCTTTAGTTTCTCGCCCGCACTCGATGCCGGTCACCAGGACATGCTGCGGACGTTTAAAATGGGCAAGGACCTTCAGTTTACTCTTTCGCAAGTCCCTAACGGCAATTACGACGTTTACATTTGGACGTTTGAAGATACTAACCCCCTTACCGCCACCATCTCCGTTGAAGGGAGCGTTGTCGGAACCTACAACAGCGGACTGGCGGGAACTTGGAAGCGGCTTGGGCCTTTCACCAAGGCAGTTAGTGACGGCAATCTCCAAGTCCGTTTCCAATCCAACGACGTCGCAATAGTCAGCGGCTTGGAGGTTTGGAACAGCGTAGGCACACAACCCACAACTTCCCCGCCTAGCGAGACCTTTTATCGCGCAATCAACCTCGGCGGTCCGGCCATGACAATGGATGGGCATAGCTGGGAAGCCAACGTCACCGCCACGCCTAACTTCCTCGTTAACGACGTTATTACCACCCTGCCGGGAGGCGTAGTGACAGGCATCCCGGATTTCGTGTTCAATCCCTCGGTCGACACGCCCGAACATGCCAGTATGCTGCGAGACGTGCGCTGGAACGCGAATGATCTCCAGCTCAGCCTAACCGGTATTCCGAGCGGACCTTACAGCGTCTATGTCTGGACCTTTGTACCCAATGGATACGGACCCCTGTCTCTAACTCTTTCGCTCGACCAAAATCTGGCCGGGACTTTCCCTACCGGTCCGGCTGGTAGCTGGGTCCGACTCGGACCATTCCCGACCAACGTAGACGATGGCAACACGCAAGTCCGCCTGCAAACCTCAGTCCAGGACAGCGGCGCTTTTCTAAGTGGAATAGAGCTTTGGCAAAACTCGGCTCCGCCTCCAACACCGACCGGGACATTCTATCGTGCAATTAACGTCGGTGGCCCGGCGATGACGCTTGATGGACATAACTGGGAAGCGGAAACGACTACCAACTATACCTCAAATACAAATCCGAATCCTGTTACTTTGAAGGATCCGCAGAATAATCTGGTGCCGAGCACGGTCACTTACGATTCGAGCAGTCACAGTGTCGTGCTTAAGCCCAACGCCGCATTGAACGTTTCGGTTACCTACACCGCAACAATCAAAGGCGGGCCAACCGGTCTGAGCGATGTTGCGGGAAACAGATTACCTAACGACGTAGTCTGGAGCTTTACTACCTCGGGTTCGCCTCCGCCACAGGCTGCGACACCGACGTTTAATCCACCTGGCGGCACCTATTCCGGCGCCCAGTCAGTAACCATTTCCGACACGAGTTCCGGAGTTCAGATCTATTATACAACCGACGGCAGCACGCCGACGACCGCGTCAACGCTTTATACCGGGCCTGTCGCCATCGCGACGAATACAACGCTTAAGGCGATCGCCGCCGGAGTGGGTTGGACAACCAGCGCCGTCGGCACCGCTGTCTACACCATCCAGATTCCGACCGGACCGGCTGCGCCGAGTTCACTTAGCGCTACTGCGTTCTCCGCTACGCAGATCAACTTGTCATGGGTCGACAACTCTTCGAACGAGACCGGCTTCCTGTTGGAACGCAAAACCGGGACCGGCGGCACCTACGCGCAAATCGCCTCTATCGGAGCTAACGTTACTTCTTACAGCGATACAACCGTCGCCGGCTCTACGACGTACGTTTACAGAATCCGGGCGACGAATGGGAATGGCAACTCGGCTTACTCAAACGAAGCGACAGCCACCACGCCTAGCGCGACCGCCGTGCCATCGCCATGGTCGCAGGCCGACATCGGAAGTGTCGGTCAAGCCGGAAGCGCGACATATTTGAACGGAACCTTCACAGTTAAAGGGTCCGGCGCAGATATCTGGAACACGGCGGACGCATTCCACTTTGTCTATCAACCATGGACGGGCGACGGCGAAATCATCGCCCAGGTTCAGAGCGTTCAGAATACTGATGTGTGGGCCAAGGCAGGCGTGATGATTCGCGAGACACTTAACGCCAATTCGAAATTTGCGATGATGGTAGTAACGCCGGGCAGCGGCGTCTCATTCCAGCGCCGTACAAGTACAGGCGGTTCGGCCACCGATACGACAACAACCGGGAGAACCGCGCCGGAGTTCCTGCGACTAACACGAAGCGGCAGCACGTTCACCGCCTACTATTCCAGCACAGGCACGAGCTGGACACAGATCGGCAGCGCGACCATCAGCATGTCTTCTACGGTGCAGTTTGGTATGCCGGTCACAGCACACAATAACTCGGCATTGTGCACAGCGGTCATCGATACCGTTTCAGTCGGAACTTCACTTGGCGCTCCGACGGGACTTACTGCTATAGCAACTTCGAACACGCAGATTAATCTTTCCTGGATCGATCACGCTACGGCCGAGACCGGATTCAAGATCGAGCGCAAGACTGGCTCCGGCGGCACTTACAGCCAGATCGCCACCGTGGGGCCGAACGTAACAAGTTATTCCAACACAGGACTCAGTCAGGGAACGACCTACTTCTACCGCGTCCGCGCAAACAATTCGACGAGTAACTCCGCTTACTCGAATGAGGCCAGCGCAACAACACCTTCCACGCCTCCGAGCGCGCCGACTAATCTCAGCGCGACGGCCATCTCCAGCACTCAGATCAATCTTGCGTGGTCGGATGTAGCAAATGAAACCGGATTCAAGATCGAGCGTAAGACTGGTTCCGGCGGGACCTATGCCCAGATCGGGACCGTGGGTGCCAACGTCGTTACCTACAACGATACGACAGCGTCGCCCAATACCACCTATTTCTATCGGGTACGCGCTAACAATGCCGGCGGCGATTCCGGTTACTCGAACGAAGCCAGTGCCACGACTCCGAATAGTGCGCCGGCCGCGCCAAGTGGTCTTGGCGCAACCGCCACTTCTACCAGCCAGATCAATCTTTCGTGGACTGATAACGCGGGCAACGAAACCGGGTTCAAGATTGAACGCAAAACCGGCGCTGGTGGAACCTACGCGCAAATCGCAACCGTGGGTGCTAACGTTACGAGCTATAATAATACCGGTCTAGGCGCGGGAACCACCTACTACTACAGGGTTCGCGCGACAAATGCGATTGGCGATTCCGGGTATTCGAACGAAGCGAATGCGACCACCGCCGATGTTCCACCAGGTGCTCCGAGTAACCTGACTGCAACCGCCGTTTCCAGCACTCAGATCAGCCTTGGCTGGACCGATGGCTCAGGTAATGAGACTGGATTCAAGATTGAACGGAAGACGGGTGTGGGCGGCACCTATAGCCAGATTGCAACAGTTGGCGCCGGCATCGTTGCCTACAATGATACGGGACTAGCTGCCAGTACCAACTACTACTATCGCGTGCGCGCCACCAACTCGGCGGGAGATTCCGGTTACTCGAACGAAGCCAACGCGACAACCAATACCGCGCCCACAACTGGTTTGCAGGGCGATTACTTTAATAACCTCGACTTTACGAGCTACGCGCTATCCCGCCTCGATTCGACGGTTGATTTCGACTGGGGCGCCGGCTCGCCCGACCCGGCCATCGGGGCGGACACCTTCTCAGTGCGGTGGAGCGGTCAGGTCCAACCGCAGTATTCCCAGACCTATACGTTTTACACAAACTCCGACGATGGAGTTCGCCTGTGGGTCAACGGACAGCTTCTCGTCGATAACTGGACCGATCATGGTCCGACAGAGAACTCGGGGACCATCGCGCTAACGGCGAATCAAAAATATGATATCGTGATGGCCTATTACGAAAATGGTGGTGGGGCTGTGGCCCAACTGTCGTGGTCGAGCGCGAGCCAGACGAAGCAGATCATTCCAACAAATCGTCTGTTCCCTGTGCCTGCTGCACCGGTTAACCTGGCGGCGAGCGCAGTATCCACGACCCAGATTAATCTGACTTGGACGGACAACTCTTCGAACGAATCCGGCTTTAAGCTCGAGCGTAAGACCGGATCCGGTGGCACCTATGCGCAGATTGCTACCCTGGGCGCCGGCGTTGCAAGTTACAATGACACTGGATTGTCGGCTTCAACAACGTATTACTATCGTGTTCGCGCGACGAACTCCTTCGGTGACTCGTCCTACTCTAATGAGGCAAACGCGACCACCTCGAGCACGCTACCCGCTGCTCCAAGCAGTTTGACCGCCAGCTCGAGTTCAGGGACTCAAATCAATCTCGCATGGGTAGATAACGCCACAAATGAAACAGGGTTTAAGATTGAGCGTAAAACGGGATCCGGTGGCACCTATAGTCAGATCGCGACCGTTGGCGCCGGAGTAGTGGGCTACAGCAATACAGGTTTAACCCCGGGGACATCTTACTACTATCGCGTCCGCGCCACCAACGCGGCAGGGGACTCAGCTTACTCGAATGAAGCAAATACTACCGCTTTGGCCGCTCCAGCCTTCCGCGCGGCGACGTCCAAGGCGGCTGCTTCCGGCTCCCTTGTCATTAACAAGCCGACTGGAACTGTGCAGAACGATGTCATGGTGGCTTCCATTTCTGTGCGGCCAAATACGGCGACGATTACCGCACCATCGGGCTGGACGCTAGTCAGGCGCACGAACAATACGAACACGAACCCTAACTCCCTTGCGACTTACTACAAGGTGGCGGGTTCGAGCGAGCCGACAACCTATACATGGACGTTAGGTAGCTCCGCCGGCGCGGCTGGAGGCATTCAAAGCTTTTCCGGTGTGAATACGGCAGATCCAATCGACGCTGAAAGCGGGCAGAACACCGCGAATGCTTTGACGCTCGCGGCTCCAAGTGTAACCACAGCTTCCACCTACGAAATGCTTGTTACATCCCACGCCTTTGCCAGCAGTGCGACATTTACTCCGCCCAGTGGAATGACCGAAGCCTTCGACATTGCGAGCGTCACCGTGCCGAGTTCGAGTGGCGAATCGATTGAAGCCAACTATCAGTTGCTCAGCTCGGCCGGAGCTACCGGCTCGAAAACAGCAACAGCGTCTGGAGATGCTGACGTGGGCAACGCACAAACACTGACGCTTAACGGCATAACGCTCACTCCACCCCCAACGGCGCCAGGTAACCTGATCGCAACCGCCACTTCCACCACGCAGATCAATCTTTCCTGGCTCGATAACACGACGAATGAAACCGGCTTTAAGATCGAACGCAAAACCGGGGCTGGAGGAACCTACGCCCAGATTGCGACAGTCGGAGCAAATGTCAGCACCTATAACGATACGGGGTTAACGGCAGGGACCGCCTACTTCTACCGAGTGCGTGCGACGACTTCGTCGGGAGACTCGGCCTATTCGAACGAAGCAAGCGCGACAACGCTTCTTTCCGTGCCGAGCGCACCCAGCGGATTGACCGCCACCGCGATTTCGGCGAGCCAGATCAATCTTTCCTGGTCGGACGTGGCTAACGAAACCGGCTTTAAGATCGAGCGCAAGACAGGGTCGGGCGGGACTTATACGCAGATCGCTACTACGGGCGCGAACATAACGACTTATAGCGACACGGGTTTGACGGCCGGAACCACCTATTTTTATAGGGTGCGAGCTACGAATGCCTCCGGCGACTCATCTTACTCCAACGAGACGAGCGCGACAACAACTATCGCCCCGCCTAACGCACCAAGTGGCTTGACTGCTACCGCAACTTCCAGCACTCAGATCAATCTTTCCTGGACGGATGTTGCTAACGAGACGGGATTCAAGATTGAACGAAAGACCGGTGCAGGCGGCACCTATAGCCAGATCGGGACAGTGGGAACTGGGGTCGTTAGTTACAATGACACCGGGTTGACGGCAAACACGAACTACTACTATCGCGTGCGTGCTACCAATGCCGGCGGCGATTCTCCCTATTCGAATGAAGCAAATGCGACCACGCTTAACACCAGCCCCGCTGCCCCGAGTGGACTGACTGCGACAGCGATTTCGACCACGCAGATCAATCTCTCATGGACCGACAATTCATCGAACGAGACAGGGTTCAAGATCGAGCGCAAAACCGGCAGTGGCGGAACTTATGCCGAAATCGGAACCGTTGGCGCGAATATTACGGCCTATAGTAATACCGGGCTGACGGAAGGGACGAACTACTTCTATCGAGTGCGCGCAACCAATACGATTGGCGACTCGGCCTATTCCAACGAAGCTAACACAACAACATTCACCAACCCTCCGAATGCGCCGAGCGGTTTGGCAGCGACCACCGTCTCCAGCACTCAAATCAATCTGTCCTGGGCGGATGTGGCTAACGAAACTGGATTTAAGATTGAACGTAAGACTGGAGTCGGCGGCACCTACAGCCAGATCGCTACCGTCGGTGCGGGCGTCGTTACGTATAATAACACAGGTTTGGCACCAAATACGACCTACTATTATCGCATCCGTGCCACCAATGCTGGTGGGGACTCTCCGTATTCGAACGAAGCAAATGCGACGACACTTGATTCAGCGCCCGCTGCCCCGAGCGGACTTAGCGCTACCGCGGTTTCGACGACGCAGATCAATCTCTCCTGGACCGACAACGCTTCAAACGAAACGGGATTCAAGATTGAACGTAAGATCGGGTCCGGCGGCACCTACAGTGAGATCGCAACAGTCGGCACCAACGTCACGACTTACAACGATACGGGCCTCTCGCCGACGACCATTTATTACTACCGCGTGCGGGCGACTAACGCTATCGGCGATTCGAACTATTCTAACGAAGCGAATGCGACGACATCTACACCTGTGCCAGCGGATCCAAGTGGTCTAATGGCAACAACCGTTTCCAGCAGCGAGATCGATCTCACCTGGACGGACAACTCCTCGAACGAAACCGGGTTCAAGATCGAACGCAAGGTGGGGACTGGCGGCACATACAGCCAAATCGCGACTGTCGGAGCGGGAGTTGTTAGCTATAACGATACCGGACTGACCGCGAATACGACCTACTACTATCGGGTGCGCGCAACGAACGCTGGTGGCGATTCCGGGTATTCCGCCGAGGAACATGCAACCACTCTGGACGTGATTCCATCGGCGCCTAGTGGCTTAGCCGCGACCGCAGTCTCGGTTAGTCAGATTAATCTTTCCTGGACAAGGAACTCGACGAACGAAACCGGGTTTAAGATTGAAAGGAAGACCGGGGCGGGCGGCACTTATAGTGAGATCGCGACAGTTGGTGCAGGTGTTTTGACCTACAATGACACCGGCCTGGCGACAAACACGACATACTTCTATCGTGTTCGCGCCACGAATGCTATCGGAGATTCCGGCTATTCCAATGAAGCCAGTGCAACGACGCAGCTCAATGCTCCCGCCGCACCAAGCGGTTTGACCGCGACTGCAGTCTCGACCACTCAGATTAATCTGAGCTGGACAGACAATTCCTCGGATGAAACCGGCTTTAAGATCGAGCGCAAAACCGGCGCTGGTGGCACATACGCGCAGATCGCCACAGTAGGTGCGTCCGTTACAACTTATTCTAACACTGGTCTGGCAATCGGAACGAACTACTTCTATCGGGTCCGCGCCACGAACGCGGGCGGCGATTCCGCTTACTCGAACGCGGCCGGTGCTACGACGCTTACAACTCTGTGGCCGGACACGGCGGTTCCTGCAGTGCCTGACACGCTGGATGGAGTTGCAACGACGACGATGGGCGTACGCTTCAACTCGGACCGCTCTGGATGGATCAAGGGACTGCGTTTTTATAAGACTGCGACCAACACAGGTGTCCACATAGGTCGCCTTTGGACGAATAACGGGACCTTGCTTGCAACAGTTACTTTCACGAACGAAACGGCGTCCGGTTGGCAGACAGCGACGTTTTCCACTCCAGTGGCTATTACTGCGGGAACTCCGTATGTTGCTTCTTATTTCTCTTCGTCACGCCATTTCTCGTCCGACGCGGGCTACTTCCACCAAAGCCATGATCAGCCCCCTCTCCATGCCCTCGCCGATGGTGTCGCAGGACCAAACGGGATGTGGCATGACAACGGCGACGCCTTCCCTACGGATAGCTATAACGCTCCCAACTTTTGGGTGGATGTCGTCTTCAGTGACGACCCGTGATAGAACGGTGCGTCGACTATCTCAGTGGAGAGGCTGATCAGAACACACGTAACGACACATTCACATCGCTCCGAGCGGACAGCGCATTGCGCCGAGAATGAATGGCCGTCCGTCCAGTTGCGATGACCCGCGATTGACGCCGTTACATTGCGCAACGCTGTGGAATGCGATAAGAGTGCTGCACGCAAAACGCCGATCGTCCAGTTGATCCGACGTCCTGCGCAGCAGCTAAGTCTCTGATTCATGCACATCACGGATATTGTAGGAAAAGAATCGCCTACCTTTTCATTTGAGTTTTTTCCGCCGAAAACGTCAGAGGCTGCCGAGACGCTCTACCAGACGATTCGTGAACTGGAAGCGTACATGCCGCACTTTGTCAGTGTGACTTATGGCGCCGGTGGTTCGACCCGCGATCTCACTCACGATCTTGTCGAACGCATCAAAACAACCACAAGACTCAATCCCATCCCACATCTGACCTGCGTTTGTCATACTGAAGACGAGATCGATTCGATAGTGCGACGCTATGCGCAATCCGCCATCGGCAATATTCTTGCACTGGGCGGCGATGCGCCGCGCGGGATCCCTTACGACAAATCGCGCGATTCATTTCAACACGCCGTCGATCTGGTAAAATTCATTCGCCGCTTCAATGAATCCGGCGCGCATCCCGATCCGCGCGGATTCGGCATTGGCGTAGCAGGATTTCCAGAAGGCCATCCGGCAACGCCGAATCGCTTAGTCGAGATGGATCATTTGAAGGCAAAGGTTGATGCGGGCGCGAACTACATTGTCACGCAGCTCTTCTTCGATAACCGGGACTTCTACGATTTTCGCGAACGTTGTGAGCTGGCCGGCATTCACGTTCCAATTATAGCCGGTATCATGCCTATTACTTCGATGAGTGGTTGCAAACGGATCGCGGAGCTGGCCGGCGGCGCGCGTTTTCCCGCCAGACTTCTTCGCGCGCTCCACCGTTGCGCCGAAGATCGCAAAATGGTGAAACGCGTCGGCGTACATTTCGCTCTCGAGCAATGTCACGACTTGTTAGACAACCACGTCGCCGGAATTCATTTCTACACGCTGAACCAATCGGACGCTACGCGGGAGATCTTCGATAGCCTCGGCATTCCACGCGGGCGCAGCGAAGCGGCCTAGCTGTCAACGGTTTTAGGTGCTTGCTGGAATGGGAGCTCCTGCGCGGAGCTCTTCCTTGCCGAACGATTGCGTCGCAGAAAAATATTGACGAAAAAATTAAATCCGGGCTCCATAGCGCACATGAAAATAAAAGCGCTGGTAGTCACTTTCGCAGTGTGGGTAGCAGCAGGGGCAATTTGTTTCGCGGCCAATCCGGCTATCGGGACATGGAAGCTGAATGAGGCCCAATCGAAAATCCCGAAGGCAATGGCGAAAAACAAAATGGTCGTTTACAAATCGGGCAGGATGGGAAAAACAACGGTCATCGTTGATGGAGTGGATGCCAAAGGCAAAGCCACGCATAACGAGTGGACCGGCAAGTTCGACGGAAAAGATTACGCCGTGACGGGCGATCCGATGCAGGACATGCGCTCGTACAAGAGAATCGACGATCGCAACCTGGACTTCTGGGTGAAGAAAGGTGGAAAAGTGACCGTGAGTGGTCATGTCGCCATCTCCGCTGATGGGAAGACTCGCACCGTCGCGACGACAGCAATGATGAACGGGAAGAATTATAAGAGTATGGGGGTTTACGACAGGCAGTAAACCAGACCAACGAACAAAACTGAGACTCATAGTGGACCTGCTGAATGGCAGGTCCGCTTTTTTTATTCGTTAGGCCCCTTTTGCCAAATCTTCCACCGATTTCCATTCCGCCGGCGTAAGCTCGATTTTGGCGGACGCCATGTTTTCCTCGAGATGAGCCAGGGATGACGTGCCGGGAATCGGCAACATCACCGGCGAACGTTGTAGTAGCCACGCCAGCGCGAGTTGTATGACACTTACTCCGCGTTTCTTGGCTTCGGCTGCGAGTGCGCTCTCGTCTTTGCCAACCGGCTTGCGGCTTCCGCCAATCGGCGCCCATGGGATGAAACCCATCTTCTCTTTCTCGCAGTATGCGATGACGTCGTCGTAACGTCGATATTCGATGTTATACCGGTTCTGCACGCTCACTATCGGCAGAACCTTTCTTGAGCGCTCGATTTCCTTCACAGTTACTTCCGACAACCCCACATGCCGGATTTTTCCCGCCTCTTGCATCTTCTTGAGCGCGCCTAACGAATCCTCAACCGGCACGTTTGGATCGATGCGGTGCAGTTGATACAAATCGATCCGTTCCAATTTCAGACGCTTTAGACTTTTCTCGACGCATTGAGTCAGATATTCCGGATGACCGTCCGGCACCCATTGATCAGGGCCGGGACGGGTGTTCCCACCTTTGGTGGCAATAACCAAATCTTTTGGATATGGATGAAGCGCCTCCGCAATCAGCAGCTCGTTTACCTCCGGTCCGTAGGCATCCGCGGTATCGATGAAATTCACGCCGAGCTCAACCGCCCGCCGCAAAACTTTGAGCGCGTTGGCGCGATCCGGCGGCCAACCCCATATCCCCTCGCCCGTCAGACGCATTGCGCCATAACCGAGTCGACGGACCGAGAGGTCACCGCCGATAACAAACGACGAGTCACTGGATGAATGAACGCTCGCTCTCACAAGTGCTGGCAAACCGCCTGCCAGAACCGTAGCGCCACCCGCCAGAGCAGCGCCAAGAAATCTTCGTCGCGTCAAATCGCGACCTGTCGAACCTGTAATTTCGTCAGCCATGACCGCAGCGTAAGTCTGCGGGAATTGCTGTCAATGTGATGCGCTTGCAGCAACGTTTGCGTGTTCGCCGTCGCCGGCCTCCTGGATCAGCAAATCGAGTTTGTTCAGATCGATCGGCTTGACAAGGTGACACTTAAACCCCGCCTCATGGCTTTTTCGCACGTCGTCTTCCATTCCGAAGCCGGTCAGTGCAATCGCAAGGACCGGGCCGCTGAAACGCGAACGTTGGATCACGTCGATTCCGCTGCCGTCCGGTAAACCGAGATCGCTAATGAGAACATCGAATTCATCTCGCGCACTTAAATCGACAGCGGACTGAACATTGTTCGCCGACTGCACATGATAACCACGGAGTCGCAAAAGATTCGTTAGGGAGCGATTCGTGTCATCGTGATCTTCGACGAGCAGAATTCGCTTGCTCTTCCGTTGCGGGATCGCGGTGAGAACGGGAGTCGCGGTGCGCTCATCAACTTTAGCGCTCGTCGGAAACGTGACTGTAAATTTCGCACCGCGGTCGCGTCCGTCGCTTTCGGCTGTAATCGTTCCCCCATGTGCCTCGGCCAATGTTTTGCTAATGGCCAACCCGAGACCGAGTCCGCCGAGTTTTGTCCGGCCGCCCTGCTCAAACGCATCGAAAATTTTTGGAAGCGCGGCTGCTTCAATGCCCACACCGGTGTCGGCGACCTCCAATCGAAGCTGACCCTCGGCGTTGTTGCTTGTGGAAATGAGAACCTCGCCGTTCTTCGGCGTAAATTTGACCGCGTTCTTGATCAGGTTCCAAAAAATTTGCTGCACCCGCGCCGGGTCGGCCCGGAGGTGAACTTTCTGCGCGCCGAGATTGAGTTGGAGACTGAGATGTTTTTGTTCGATGTCGGCGTGGCAAATCTCGATCGCGTTGCGCAACAACGTATGGGCATCGACGATCTCGAAGTTGAGCTGCACCTTGCCTTTGCTCACGCGCGTGAGATCGAGAAGGTCGTCGATCAGTCGCGCTTCCAACTCGACGTTGCGCCGAATAATTTGCAACGACTCCTGCATGTTTTCCGGCGAAGCCTTCTCATGTTCCAAAGCAAGAGCGGAAGCGAGGACCGGTGTTAAGGGTGTGCGCAGCTCATGGCTGAGCATGGCGAGGAACTGATCTTTTGCGAGGTTAGAGCGAGCTTTCTCTTGTAGCTCGACGTTTGTCTTTTGCAGCTCGGTTGCGAGCGATTGTGATTGCTTGAGTAGATCTTCAGTCCGCGTGTTTGCTTCGATTGTGTGCAGAACAATGCCGATGCTTTCGGCCAGTTGATCGAGAAACGCCTGGTGGGTCGAATTGAAACGATCGAGCGAAGAAAGTTCCATCACCGCTTTTACTTCGCCTTCGAAAAGAATCGGCAGGACGACAATATTCATCGGCCGCGATTCACCCAGGCCAGAGCTGACTCTCACATAATCTGTCGGAACATTGGCGAGCAGAATGCGCTCCTTTTCCAACGCCGCCTGACCAACAAGACTTTCGCCCAATTTGAATGATGTCTTGACGCCATTACCGCCAGCCTGCGCGTAACTCGCGAGGAGCTTCAACTCCGGTTCGCCGACCGCGTTATTCATCATGTAAAAGACGCCATGCTGCGCGGAGACGACCGGCGCCAGTTCGGAAAGGACGAGCTTACCGACGTTCAACACATCGCGTTGTCCCTGAAGCATGCGCGAGAACTTTGCCAGATTGGTTTTGAGCCAGTTTTGTTCTTCGTTGCGCAAAGTCGTCTCCTTCAAATTCCCGATCATCTCGTTGATGTTGTCTTTGACGAAGGCGACTTCGCCTTGCGCTTCTACTTGAATCGACCGCGTCAGATCCCCTTTGGTCACCGCCGTCGCGACATCGGCAATCGCGCGAAGCTGCGTTGTGAGATTCGCCGCTAACCGATTCACGTTGTCGGTTAGATCGCGCCATGTGCCGGCTGCGCCCGGCACGCTGGCCTGGCCGCCTAGTTTTCCTTCGACGCCCACTTCGCGCGCCACGGTGGTTACTTGATCGGCAAACGTTGCGAGCGTTTCCGTCATGCTGTTGATCGTGTTCGCGAGTTCGGCGATTTCGCCTTTCGCTTCCACGAGCAGTTTCTGATTCAAAGCGCCATTCGCGACTGCCGTGACGACTTTTGCAATGCCGCGCACTTGTGCGGTCAGATTGCCGGCCATCGAATTCACACTATCGGTTAGGTCCTTCCAAGTTCCGGCAACGCCTTTCACCATCGCCTGCCCGCCCAATTTCCCTTCGGTACCGACTTCGCGCGCCACGCGCGTCACTTCCGATGCAAACGAGTTTAGCTGGTCCACCATCGTGTTGACGGTGTTCTTCAATTCCAAAATTTCACCGCGCACATCAACGGTGATCTTTTTCGACAAATCACCCATCGCCACAGCGGTCGTGACGTCAGCGATGTTGCGTACCTGCGCCGTCAGATTTCCGGCCATGAAGTTCACATTGTCGGTCAGGTCTTTCCAAGTTCCGGCAACGCCTTTCACCATCGCCTGCCCGCCGAGTTTTCCTTCCGTCCCGACTTCGCGGGCCACGCGCGTTACTTCCGACGCGAACGAATTCAGTTGGTCCACCATCGTGTTGATAGTGGCTTTGAGCTGAAAGATCTCGCCGCGGACGTCGACCGTGATTTTTTTCGACAGGTCACCGTTCGCGACTGCGGTCGTGACTTCAGCGATATTGCGCACTTGCGCGGTAAGATTCCCCGCCATCGAGTTCACGCTGTCAGTCAGGTCCTTCCAGGTTCCAGCGACTCCGTGCACATCCGCCTGCCCACCAAGTCTGCCTTCTGTGCCGACCTCGCGCGCCACGCGCGTCACTTCCGCAGCGAAAGAACTCAGTTGATCCACCATCGTGTTGATGGTGTTCTTCAATTCCAAGATTTCGCCCTTCACGTCGACCGTGATTTTTTTGGACAGATCACCATTGGCAACCGCGGTTGTTACTTCCGCAATATTGCGGACCTGACCGGTTAGGTTCCCGGCCATGAAATTTACGCTGTCGGTCAAATCTTTCCAGGTTCCGGCAACCCCGCGCACATCCGCCTGCCCACCCAACTTTCCTTCCGTACCCACTTCGCGCGCCACGCGCGT